>NZ_CP009503.1:2864310-3182566 GCF_000969965.1 Methanosarcina sp. WWM596 | reverse complement strand
AGCAAGATCCACTAAAACAAGGATTGAAACTCCAACCGGGGAGTATAATGAATTAGCTGAGATCTTGTTATTCGTGAGCAAGATCCACTAAAACAAGGATTGAAACTATACACATAATGTCCATTCGGATCTACCTCAAAGATTCGTGAGCAAGATCCACTAAAACAAGGATTGAAACTTGCCGTGGAAACAGTGCGCTACGAAGCAAAGGTATTCGTGAGCAAGATCCACTAAAACAAGGATTGAAACATGATGCTCTTGATAGGGTATTAGAAGATTATGAGTATTCGTGAGCAAGATCCACTAAAACAAGGATTGAAACTTATCTCGGAATTTTGGAAGGCTTTTAAAACGGCATTCGTGAGCAAGATCCACTAAAACAAGGATTGAAACCCAGGTCGATGACTGTAAACCCTTTTGAGAGGTCTATGTATTCGTGAGCAAGATCCACTAAAACAAGGATTGAAACAAATCGCTATCGGCTAAAAGCTGCTATGCGTTTTGTATTCGTGAGCAAGATCCACTAAAACAAGGATTGAAACTTATCTCGGAATTTTGGAAGGCTTTTAAAACGGCATTCGTGAGCAAGATCCACTAAAACAAGGATTGAAACCCAGGTCGATGACTGTAAACCCTTTTGAGAGGTCTATGTATTCGTGAGCAAGATCCACTAAAACAAGGATTGAAACAAATCGCTATCGGCTAAAAGCTGCTATGCGTTTTGTATTCGTGAGCAAGATCCACTAAAACAAGGATTGAAACTGTTCTCTCCGGTGCTCCCCGTGGCTTCGTAATTATATTCGTGAGCAAGATCCACTAAAACAAGGATTGAAACCATATGTGCATCCGACCGTTAATTCGGAGTACATGACATTCGTGAGCAAGATCCACTAAAACAAGGATTGAAACCATATGTGCATCCGACCGTTAATTCGGAGTACATGACATTCGTGAGCAAGATCCACTAAAACAAGGATTGAAACGTAATCGATCCCGGCGTTATGACTCTGGTGAAGTAATTCGTGAGCAAGATCCACTAAAACAAGGATTGAAACGCAACTGCCTGTTTAAGTTCCTCATCTGCATCTTTCCATTCGTGAGCAAGATCCACTAAAACAAGGATTGAAACTACATTGAATTTCATCCATAATTCCGTTTAGTTCCATTCGTGAGCAAGATCCACTAAAACAAGGATTGAAACTGTATTTGTATTCGCCTTCTGATTTTTTCTTTGTAATTCGTGAGCAAGATCCACTAAAACAAGGATTGAAACTTTTTTCATACAGAATTATCTCGGCAGATTTGATTATTCGTGAGCAAGATCCACTAAAACAAGGATTGAAACCAAAGGTGGTTTTTGAAGACGGGGCAGTCCTGAAACTATTCGTGAGCAAGATCCACTAAAACAAGGATTGAAACCCCACGCATCTCGATCAGTGGCGATATAATGCCCAATTCGTGAGCAAGATCCACTAAAACAAGGATTGAAACGTAAGCACCTCAGCCCCTCTAATCTAGACATAAAGATTCGTGAGCAAGATCCACTAAAACAAGGATTGAAACTGAATCCCTGGACATCCCCAGCTTTGTTATAAAACAATTCGTGAGCAAGATCCACTAAAACAAGGATTGAAACTAAAAATAATTAATAATCATCATAAAAAGGCGTAATAATTCGTGAGCAAGATCCACTAAAACAAGGATTGAAACAACGGTCCTTCCTTCGCAGGAGATGACGGAAGAAGTCTATTCGTGAGCAAGATCCACTAAAACAAGGATTGAAACGAACTCATTGAATCTGCAAAGAAGACAAAAGAGGAATTCGTGAGCAAGATCCACTAAAACAAGGATTGAAACATAAATACGTTGACCAGGAAACACATGAAACTGTATTCGTGAGCAAGATCCACTAAAACAAGGATTGAAACTTAAATGCATAATGACCTATCATATCACAGTCTTCAGATTCGTGAGCAAGATCCACTAAAACAAGGATTGAAACATCCTCCACTTTCTCATAAGTTGCCCGGAAAATATCTATTCGTGAGCAAGATCCACTAAAACAAGGATTGAAACATTATAGAGTTGTAAGTAATGATATTCTTCTGATCATTCGTGAGCAAGATCCACTAAAACAAGGATTGAAACTAAATATCCCCGTCGTACTTGTTAAGCGCATCTTATTCGTGAGCAAGATCCACTAAAACAAGGATTGAAACGCGATCGACTCTAATGCTAAAACTCTGCGCTCTTCGATTCGTGAGCAAGATCCACTAAAACAAGGATTGAAACCAGTATTTCTCTGTGAGATCATTTAAAGACGTTCTTATTCGTGAGCAAGATCCACTAAAACAAGGATTGAAACTACACAAGACCAATAATTACGAATGTTGAAACTAGGCATTCGTGAGCAAGATCCACTAAAACAAGGATTGAAACCATGTATGGTGTACTCAGTGCAAATGACGAAAATATATTCGTGAGCAAGATCCACTAAAACAAGGATTGAAACCATGCCCCGAATGCGGGGCGCGCTATTCGGTCAAATTATTCGTGAGCAAGATCCACTAAAACAAGGATTGAAACCTATAGTTTCGTTTACATACTATACCCTTATACTCGAAATTCGTGAGCAAGATCCACTAAAACAAGGATTGAAACTCTCGTCGATCTTGTTTTCTATTCGTGCCATACGACAATTCGTGAGCAAGATCCACTAAAACAAGGATCCACTAAAACAAGGATTGAAACTCTGAGTTTTTGCCTCAGTGAGTCCAGTTTCTTTTTATTCGTGAGCAAGATCCACTAAAACAAGGATTGAAACAAAGTGCTGGACGGATTTCATTATTATAGAATTCTTTAATTCGTGAGCAAGATCCACTAAAACAAGGATTGAAACATTTTTCAGTAACGGGCTCTTCATCAAATATAAGAATTCGTGAGAAAAAGCGGTTCGGAAAATATTCGAAAAAAGGACTGCTCCAGGGTGGAATAATTTCACCTCTTCTTGTAAACTTCTACCTGGACCAGTTCGACAACCATTGGGTTGAAATCGGGCTCAAGAATGTTGAATGGGAGTCAGTTGAGCACCTTGTGCGTTTTGCAGATGATTTTGTAGTCCTTTCAAAGGAATGGATCGATCCTGACAGGGTTGGGGCTTTTCTGGTTGAACTGAGCCTTGAACTGAACAAAGAAAAGACATATTTCGGGACTGCTGGGAATGGGTTTGAGTTCGTGGGCTTTTATTTTCAGGAAATTGTGGAGGAAAACGGGTCAGGGAGTATTATAAAGGTCATACCTACCGAGGGGTCCATTGAAAAGGTTATTGAGAGTATAAAGAGTGGATATGGCATAAATAAAGAGACTTAAGACGACAAAAATAAAATTTAGTCTCTGAATAATAGAATTAAAAATATATATAAAGTTATTGACCCCTGGGTGAACTACTGCAAACACACAGACTATGCTGCCGGGCTTGAAAGAATCAAGCAGAGTTTCAATAAAAATATCAAAAGATCTATTTTAATATATAGTATGTCATCCCATAAGTAGTAAAATCTTTTTATAAATATCAAAAACTATTTATGTTTAACTATAATAAATAAAATTGAAAAATGTATTTGTAAAAAATTCCAGATAGATATTATGAATCCTGAAAACATTAAACTCAAAACCCTTGAAATGACTTTTGAAGGAACAGAAGAATTCAGGGGAGATGCGAATCAGATTCGTGGTTTCTTTGCGTCAAAATTCAATGAATATGACCAGCTCCACAACCATAACACTGACAGTTTTTACTATCGTTACCCTCTAGTGCAGTACAAAGTCCTTGACAGGATACCTATCATAGTCGGCGTAAATGAAGGAGCAGAAATCTTGAAAGGTTTATTTGACAAATTTGATACGGTCACCCTTCCTCACGGAGACTTTGAAATCACTGAAAGGTCCATGAGGATCAAAAAACAGGACTTTGGCCTTACAAAAGGCATCTATTTCTACGAATTCCTGACACCCTGGCTTGCTCTCAACAAAGAAAATGAAGAAAAGTTTTTCGAGACCAGCAACTCTGGAGAGCAAAAGGAAATCCTCAGGAGGACTCTGATAGGAAACCTGCTTTCCATGTCAAAGACCTTCGGATATACGGTTCCTGATACCATAAAATGTGATGTAGATATGGAGCTCAGGCGTTCAAAGTACAAAGGGATGGATTTCATTTCTTTTAACGGCGGTTTTATGGCCAATTTTTTGATTCCAGATTTTTTGGGGATAGGAAAAGGGGTTGCTAAGGGGTTTGGGACTGTGAGGATGATTCGATTTTGATTGGAAATAGGGTACTGAAAGAAATGGAGGTAATACATCTTGAATGATATTAAAATAAATGAAGATGAATTAAAAAGATTTGACGATTATAGAAGTGAAAACTTAGTTTTACTGGTTGGTACAAATCCTTTACCAAATTATGTTGCTTGTCATTTGCTATCTAAACCTTCATCTCATATATTTTTTGTTTGTACGAAAGCAACTAACAAAATAGCTGACAACCTTATAAATGTACTTAAAATTGGGGAGGATAAATGGACTAAAATTCAAGTGGATGAATCGAATAGTAATAATATATATTCGAAAATAAGTAATCAGTTGGAAGGTAAACAATTAATTGGCCTAAACTATACAGGTGGGACAAAAGCTATGGCTGTCCATACATATAGGGCAGTTGAAGCAGTAGCTCCAGACTCTGTCTTTAGTTACCTTGATGCTCGTAGCCTTGAATTAGTTATTGATAAAAAAGATTGTTTATCTAAGAGAGTTCATACAAATACATCTGTAAAACCTAAACTTGAAGAATTGTTTAAACTACATGGATATTCTGTAAATTACAAAGAGCATATCTTCATGCCTGAGATGTGCAAGATTTTAGGAAATAATCTTTTTCAAGATTTTAGTGAATGGTGTGAAAAAAAATTAAGGTCCGATTCTTCCAAGTTGCGAAGCAACCAAGAACTTAAAAATGTAATTTTACCAGTTAACTCACCTTTTGAAGATCTAGTTATTTTTTGGGATGGTTGCAGTACTTTAGGTCAACTGACAGAAAAATGGAAGAAAGAAAATAAATGGAGAAAAAAAGTTAACGATTTGGCTAAGTGGTTAGAAGGTAAATGGTTAGAGGATTATACATTATTGTCCTTTCAGAAAATCTCTGATGAGTGTGATATTCATGATTCTATCCTGGGAGCTCAGTTTAATAACAATAAATTTGAGCTGGATGTAGCTGTCTTAAAAGGGTATGAATTATTCGTAACTTCTTGTACAACCACAAATAAAAAAGGGCTTATTAAACAGAAATTATTTGAAGCCTATGTCCGAGGCCAACAGTTAGGTGGTGATGAAGCAAAAATAGGGGTAGTGTGTTTTGCATCCGAAGAAAGTTCTGACGCAAGTCCTGAAATAATCCTGAAAGAAATCGAAAAAGAATGGCATTTGGAAAACAAGTTTCAAGTTTTTGGGGCAGAACATATTCCAGATCTTTCAACACACCTGAAAGAATGGTTAAACTCAAAATAAGAAGGTTTTTTCATGCAAGAATTTACAGTAACAGCCATAGATACAGTTGGAATTCAGGGATATATTTTTGGAAGTAATAATCTTAAACAAAACGTTGGTGCTTCTGGATTAGTTCATTTTGTTACACATGAATTAGTTTATGACGAACTAATAAAAATTGGCAATTCTAACATAGAAAGAATTGATACCGAATTAAAATATAAGATCGAACATAGTAAAATAATTGAAAGAGATTGCCTGAACTCAGAACTAATATATTCCGGGGGAGGAAACACAGTAATTTTATTTAAAAACCAGGAGCTTGCTAAAGAATTTACAAAATCATACACTAAAAAAGTTCTTCTAAATGCACCCGGTTTGCAACTAATTGTTGCTCATAGCAACTTCGAATGGGACAAAAACGATTTAGAAAAAAAAGTTAGGGAAACAATTCATCAAAAAATTACACAAAAAAAATCCAACCACGTTAACCCATCTTCACCTTCTGGAATTGGAGTAAATGCCAATTGTCAATACACAGGTCTACCAGCCTCAGAAACTATACAAGATGATGGAAAAGAAATTAGGATTTCAAGAGAAGTTTCTTCCAAACTGAATTTTTTCCGTGCTGCTAATAACCGGCTTTTGGATAACTTTCTCAATAAAGATAAAAGAGACACTAATTTAGATTTTGTATATAATGCTAATGAATTCGGTTCAAAAGATGAGTCTAGCTACATGGCTGTTGTTCATATAGATGGAAACGGAATGGGAAAGCGAATCAAAGAATATTCAGAAAAACATAAGAATGATAATCGCGAATACATTAATTCCATTCGTTCTCTTTCAAATTCTATTAAAGAAACAAGTGATAAAGCTGTAAGAACGACAATCTCTAAGTTGCTTGAATCTAGAGAATACAAAGATGGAAAATGTAAAATTGGAGGCATTGTAGAATTCCAAAATAAATTACCTTTTCGCCCGATAATCTACGGTGGCGACGATATAACTTTTGTTTGCGACGGAAGATTGGGACTAAATCTTTCGACATTTCTATTAAGGCAATTGACGGCCGAAGATAATAAGTTAAGTGATGGAGCTCCTATTTCTGCTAGAGCTGGAATAGCCATTGTAAAAACTCATTATCCGTTTTACCAGGCTATAAAGCTGGCAAATAATTTAGCAGAATCGGCTAAATCACATATAAATGAAATAGAAAAAAGTTCTTGTTCTGCGAATGGAAAAGTTTCTGCCATAGACTGGCACTTTGCATCTGGTGGAGTGGTTGAGAGCATTGATAATATTAGAGAGAGAGAATACACAGTCAAAGATGGCAAATTAAATATGAGACCATTAACCCTTAGAGGATCGACAAAGACAGAATGGCGCACCTGGGAAACTTTTTTAGATATAATATCAAAATTCAAGAGTAAAGAATGGGAGGGTAAACATAACAAAATAATGCACCTTAGGGACAATTTACGTGATGGTCCACAAGCTGTTGAACGATTCATAAATATGTATAAAAATTCCCTTCCTAAAGAAGAACCCCTCCCAAAAATCAAAAATAACGAAGGGTCTGATAAAACAGGTTGGATTGCCGATAGATGTACCTGTTTTGATGCAATCGAAGCTTTGGATTTTTTTGTTCAGCTTGAAGGGGGCAGAAAATGAAAACATTTCGGTTGAAGTTCACTACAAAAAGTGACTCAACTTTTGGTAAGGGAGATGGTTTAGCAGGATTAGTAGACGTAGAAGTAATGCATGATAAATATGGATTACCTTTTTTGAATGGGAGAACTTTGAAAGGTTTACTTCAAGAAGAGTGCGCAAACATCCTTTTTTCCTTAAAGGAACAAAATCTTGAAGTTGATTTACTGGAAGAATTTTATAAATCCGCACAGCATCTTTTTGGAAATCCAGGTAGTAGTGATTCGGACAAATCTATTCTTCATATAAGTAATGCAACTCTCCCAGAAGATTTAAAAAAATTGATCAAACACGAGCTACATAATAAAAAAATAAATAGTTCTGAAATACTTAATTCTTTAACTTCAATTCGCCGTCAAACTTCAATTGATGAAATTTCAGGAGCACCAAAGAAAGGAGCTCTGCGTTCAATGAGGGTTATACTTAGAGAAACACCATTTGAAGCGGAACTATCTTTTACAAAAGATCCTTCCGGTTTAGACTTACCCTTGCTAGCTGCCTGTGTAAAAGCTTTCAGGAAAGCTGGTACAGGTCGTAATCGTGGAAGGGGTAAACTTGTTTCTGTTCTTTGTGACGAAAATGGAACAAATATTAGTGAAAATCATTTTAAGAAATTTTGCGAGAAGGTGATGCTATGAAAGCATTAACTTTCAGTGTACAGTTGTTGGAACCTTTATTAGTAAACGATGTAGGTGGAGGAGATCCAAACAGTGCAGTAGGATTTGAATTTATTCCAGGAAGTGTAATAAGAGGGGCGTTAATAGGTAAATATTTGCAAGGAAAACAGAAGAGTTCAGTTGATGCAGAAGATTCTGAATTTAGAAAACTTTTTTTTGATGGAGAAGTACTTTTTCTAAATGGTTATCCCTTAAATAAAGATGGTAGTCGTTCGTTACCTACTCCGCTTTCATGGCATTTTGAAAAAGATGATCCTGAAAAAAGAATACATGATCTTACCTCTGAAGATTATTTAAGTGAAGAAATGAATTTTTCTGAAAGGAACTGGAAAAAAGTTACTGAACCTTTTTGTAATTTGTTTGAAGACGGCGAGGGAAAAGAAACTACTATATTATATCAGCCTTCAAACCAGGTTCAAATACATATCTTTCGTGCAAATAGGCAAAAAGGAACTGATACAGAAAGTACAATTAAGCAAAAAGAAACTGATAAAAAAAGTACAATTTTTCGTTATCAAGCACTGGAAGCAGGTCAAAATTTCTCCTGCGTTATATTAGCGAAAAATGAATCATGTTTTGAAAAAATTAAAGATTTATTAGAAGAAAGAGGAAACTTTAATTTTGGTAAATCACATCTTGCAGGCTATGGGCGTGTAAGGGTTTATGACATAAAAGTTTCTGATGACTGGGAAGAATATTCTGTTGTTGGAGATGAAGATGACGACAAAGTTGTGATTACTCTTTTAAGTGATGCTATTATCCGCGACAAGAACACTGGAGCATACTGTACTAACATCAATTCTGTTCTGGGTATGAAATCGGGCCCTTCTAACTTTGTTGGCACGAGGGTAAGAGGAGGTTTCAATAGAACATGGAACCTACCACTTCCTCAAGATTTGACTATCAAAGCTGGCAGTGTATTTATTTACAAAAAAAATTCAGAACTGCTAGATCTATTAGAAACCCTCAAAATTACGGGGATAGGGGAAAAAAGAGAAGAAGGATATGGAAGAATTGCTGTTAATTGGCATCGGGTAAATGAAATTAATACATTGGAAAATTCACCAAAATTACCCTCACCTACTAAAATAGAAGATCCAGACAGCCTGTATTTAGCTAAAAGAATTGTTGAAAGGATGACAAAAGAGAAGCTTGATCAAGCTTTAATTCAGGCAGCAAATCTGCTGGAGATAAAAGGAAACGTACCCAAAAAATCTCAACTGTCCCGTATGCGTGTAATAGTTCGCAGATCTTTGAAAGAAGATGATTTAAGCAAAGTTACCGAACACATAAGTAAAATGAAAGAGGCGGCTGAAAAACAGTTTCAAAATGCTCGGATTGAAAATAAATCACTGAAACAGTGGATTACAGAACTTATAGAAAACCCACGCATTGTTAGGGAAACGCTTCAAACTCATGAAGAAATACCACCGTTAGGAGAAATAAAACCAGAATTTAGTGATGAACTCGCTCGTGAATATGCTGCTCGTCTGATTGATTCTGTTCTGCACAAAGCATACAAGGAGGCAAAAGATGAATAATCCTCACTGGTTGGAAAGTCGTGAAATTGTAGAAAGGATCATTATTCGTGGAAACCTCATCTTGGAAACTCCTGCATATTTTGGATCCGGTGATCATGATGAAATTGTGGACATTTCATTAGATTTAGATCCTCTAGAAGGTCGGACTTTGCTAACAGGAGCATCTTTAGCTGGAGCTTTACGAAGTTACTTGCGAGAATGTGAACATGGGTTTGGAAAACAAGGGGACAAAAAATCCCTGTACATGAATCTTTTTGGCAATAATGAAAATGATGAAGGAGAGCAAAGTCTTCTTATCGTTAATGATTCTTTGGGTGAAAAACCAAAAATCGAATTAAGAGATGGGATAAAAATTGATGGTAAAACCCGAACTGCAATAGATAAAGGTAAATTTGATTTTGAATTGATCGAAGCAGGTACTTGTTTTCCTATTGAAATAGAATTACTTATCCCTAGGGAAGAAAAAAGAAAAGAAAAACTGCTTCTTAGTCTTGCTATTGCTTTACACGGACTGGAGAAGGGAGAAATTTCATTAGGTTTTCGTAAGCGAAGAGGTTTTGGTAGGTGCAGGGTAAAAAAGTGGAATGTATACAGGTATGACTTAACCACTCCCAAAGGATTGATTGGTTGGTTGAATCTGGATAAAAGGGAAGAAAAGAGTGGGCAGAATATTTTAACTTTGTTAGGTATAAGTGAATCGGAATTGTTGGATAAAAGATGTATATTCCAGATGGATGCTACTTTTTTGTTAGACGGTTCCATGATTATCAGGTCCGGATACGATGAAGTAAATGCTCCTGACACTGTACACCTTCATTCAAAAAGAAATAATAAATCAGTTCCTGTTTTAAGTGGTACCAGTTTAGCAGGAGCACTGCGAGCAAGAGCTCTTCGCATAGCAAATACAATACAAAACAGTACAACAACCAGTAAAGATAATAAAAAAGCCAGAGAAATGATAAACAATTTGTTTGGACCGGAGATTGAGAAAACTGAAGACAAAGCCTTTGCAAGTAAACTAATAACGGCTGAGACAGAAATAATAAATCCCCTGAAGCTTGTACAGCAACGTATCAAGATAGATCGTTTTACAGGCAGTTCTTTTCCGACCGCTCTTTTTGATGAACAACCAGTTTTTGAACAAAGTGGTACAAAAGTCAAATTAAAAGTGCAAATCCAAAAACCGGATAATGCTCAAATAGGGCTATTATTGCTCCTGTTGAAAGACCTCTGGACTAGAGACTTGCCGCTGGGCGGCGAAGCAAGTATTGGAAGAGGACGCCTAATCGGGCAGGAAGTAGAATTGTCCTACAAAATGGAAGGATCAAATTATCAGGAATGGAGATTAAAACAAAAATATAACGGAAAACTCGAAATTGTTGGAGACAGGGAAAAACTTGAGGATTTTGTAAACAATTTTGTAAGCAATTTTTCGGAGGAGATTCAGCATGGTACCAGAGATCTCAAAGCTAAAATGTGAAATAAATCCGAAAATCATTACTTCAGATTTTGAGGCTAATGTTCTAGGATGGTTGGAGAAACAGGCTAAAGATTATGAGCTAAAATGGTTGCTGGTTCATGCTGATGATGGCGTAATATGGGGTGAATTAAGAAATGATAAGCTTCATCTCTCATCAGATTTATTTGGGCCTAAATTGAGAACCAAAACCCTTCAGATGGCAAGATTGTTTGGTTTTAACGGGGAATTATTTGTCTGGAAAACAGACAATTGTATTTGGCAAGCTCGTTTAATTAAAGACCTCGAAGGAGATGATAACGAGTACTTTGACGAAACCATGCTCTTGTGGGGAACTAAGTATAAAAAGAGCAAGGATGGTTTTTACTTATGGGAACACGGATCAGAAGGATTACGTCATGCTCCACCAGTTAGTAAAAAAGAAGATTTGAAACTCAAAGTACGCCGTTATATCGATTACGATGAAGATGGTCAAGCATATGTAAACTTTAGCAGATTGGTATTTCTGGGAGCAAATGTTAGAGAAGAGGTGGCTTAATGATTCCCAAGCATTCAAATCCTAATTCTAAAAACCGTACATCTCATGCACCTTATAACTTTATACCTTTGCCTGAAAAAGTAGTAACTGTTGATAGTAACATAGACCAAGACGTTTATAGTACGAATCAGGAAGAACATACCATCCATACCGGATATATTGAATGTAAAATGACAACAGAAACCCCATTGTATATTCGTTGCCCTATGTCTATTTCCTTTTTCAGTGAACATGGAGATAAAAAATTCCACGAACTGGATGATGATCAAAAAAATGAACGTGCTCGATTTTTCCATCTGGAAAATAAAAACTGTCCTGTAATTCCTGGAAGTAGTTTACGTGGAATGGTTAGGACGTTAGTTGAGATTGCAGGTTACGGAAAAATGCAGTGGGTATCGGATAAAAATCTTGTATATCGTGCTGTTGGAGATACAAGTAGTCTAGGCGATTATTATCGGACCAAATTATTAGGAATAAATAAAATTAATGATGTAGAGAACAATAAAGAATATAAATACAATGCGAAATATTTGAAATATTTTTTTGATTACCCGTCAGAAAATGTTCGTGGTGGGTATTTGAAGAAAAAACAATCCAATTGGTACATACAACCAGCTCGTAAAATAAATGGTGAAACTTTTGTTCATATTGACTATAATGTTGCACAGACTGTTAACTGTGGAAAACGTAATTTTAAACAAGGTTACAATAAAAAAGACCTAGTTGAAATATTTATAAAACCTCCTAGAAACAGAGTAGTCCCTAAAAGATCAAATGAAAATTTAGCATTGAAACTTGCCATTGTTCACGAGAAATCAGATATAAGCCAAAATAAAAAAGAAGGTTTTGAAAAAGCTGTAATTGTACGCAGTGGGCATATGGGGGGTAAAACAGAAAAACACATGCACTGTGCAATTTATGAGGCAGATCCTGATGAAGAATTGATTTTAATTCCTAATCAAATCTGGTCACTTTATTCAGAAGACAAAGATATTCCCCGTGGAATCCCAAATCGCCCTTTAACTGAAGATGGAGACCCACTATTCTATCTTGTTGATGAAAATGAGAATCTGGTTTTTTTTGGTCCAACAATGATGTTTAGATTACCTTACGATAAATCAATTATTAGCTTCGTCCCAGAAGAATTGAGAAAAGAAGATGAAATAGATATTTCTGAAGCTATTTTTGGATACACTCATGAAAAGAATTCTTTGGCAGGAAGAGTTTCCTTTACAGATGCGCGAGTAGAATCAGCCAAAGAGGGGATATGGCTAACAGAAGAACCAATAACTCCAAAAATCCTCTCAGCTCCTAAACCAACATGTTTCCAACACTATTTAGTTCAAGATTTGAAACAAAAACATAATCCTAACAAAAAATCTGAATTAGCTCATTATGCCACACCTACCAATGAAACTGTAATTCGTGGTCACAAAATGTATTGGAACCGAGGTGAAATAAACTTAAAGGATATCAAAGAATCAGATGATGAAAATATTGAAAATTCTAAATCTCATACTAAAATTAAACCCATAAAGCCTGGAGTTACTTTTTCATTCCGCATCTATTTTGAAAATCTAAGGGATTTTGAGCTTGGAGCTATTTTGTGGGTTCTTACACTTCCCGGTGAAAAGGGAACAGAGTATCGTCATAAACTAGGGATGGGAAAACCCTATGGTATGGGTACTGTTAAAATAGAATCTGAACTTTACAAAACACAAAGGACTGAAAGATATCAGAAGTTATTTGAAAAAGACTCGTGGTTTGAAGCTGTAAAAAAGGTACCCAATGAATCAAGGAACAGTTTAATTAAAACTTTTGAAAAATACGTATTGAATCAGATTGATGAAGAAGAAAATCAGCTTAACAAAGTTGAGAGGATAAAAATGCTTCTTAAGATGATGGAATGGATGGGGCCTAACACTGATTTAACAAAGTATCTTCAGATCAATCCCGTTAATGAATATAAAAAACGCCCAGTGTTACCTGACCCATTAAATATCAGTCCACTTCAAAATAGGCGGATTTAATCCAAAAACTTGTGATGTTCTAGCTTGATATTTTCATTTATCCTTTTTAAATCAATGCTAGATATACCTTTCAGATAATCACTTTAATAACCATTAGTCTGATTATCGGTCTTTTTATTTTTTAAAATTACTGTGTATATTATACTTTTTGGTGCTAAAATACTAAGATGTTGTCAAACTTCTGGAATAAAAAAGTATTACAGATTGAATTTCAAACTCTTGCGAGAGGAGGAGTAATGCACACCTAAAGGGTATTTTCTTGATTCTAAATAAGCAAATGGTCTTTTCGTACAGTAATTATCATAAGGATGTCAAGGTTCAGAAATTGAGGTATATGGAGTTTTAAATATGAAAAATGTAATTTTTACAATAAAAGAAGACAACGAATACACTCTTGTCTCATTTGAAATACCTGATATCCTCACTCCTGAAGACCTATCAACAATTTCTCCTCCAACAGTTAACGGAGCAAAAGGTGTAGTCCTTAGCGGAAGAGGCCCCATCTGGCTCTACTGTTTCCTGACCCACTTCTACCACCCCACAAAGTTCATAGCCACATATGACCCAAGGCTGGAAGGAGCTGTAATTGTGGAAAGACATTCCCCCGATTATAAAGTTGGTTCTATTTTTAAATGTTGATGTAAAAATATTCCAAGAAACGCATTCATCAGTTTGATATTTAATATAGTGTAGGCTAACATGAAAAATAATTATTTTGAAATCAAAACTCTCTGGAAAATTATCATAAAGAAAAAGTACGAATTAATTATTGGTTTACTTAGTCTTCTTGTTTATTTACTTACTGACCTCCATTATGCAGGTAAGATAGCTATACTAATTGTTGTCTTGGGCACCGTAGGGTTGATGGTAAAAGATGCACAGAAAATAAATAACCTGGAAAAGGAAAAGCATATTCCTCTGATGGTTATTGTAGGGAAAAATGACAGCGAGAGAAATTCGATGATTTCTTCTGTGCTGCAAGCTATGGAAACGCACGGTTTCAACGAAGAGACTTTTGAAAAGGAATTTGGGCTTGAGAGAGATGACTGGGTAATAAGGGGCGAAAGTATTCTGTCTGAAAATCCAAAGGAATGGGAAAAACTTGTTCACAAATTTGAAGACAAGCTCAATAGACTCGGAGAAAAACTAAAAGGGCACAAAGTGTATCACATTTTCCTTCAAGGTCCTGTTGTTCTGGCTGCCGGTATGGGTGCAATAATGGGTACAAAATACGAGGTAGTTTTATATCAGTATAGTCCTGGGACGGGAAAAAATCCTTATCAATCTCTTATTGATTTTCACTCGATGCGTGAATCCAATCCAGAAGGTGTTCATGTTTTAAAATCCCGGGTAAATCCAGCAAACAAATTTTTTGATACAATAGAGAGCTGCACAGGGTCCCCCGATATGATTATATCCATTTTTGCTGCCACACATGATCCAAAAGGAGATGTAGAAAAAGCGATAGAGGTGAAAACATGTAAAAAATCATATTCAGTCATGCATTTGAGGAGCAAAACACCAGGAACTTTATCAAATAATAGTGACTGGATTGAAGTCACCAGAGAGCTTGCTACTATTATACTGAGTCAGGTCTCAAGAAAAGATATAAAAAACACCAGGTTGTGCATAAGTGCCCCAATTGTAATTAGTTTTGCATTGGGAATGGCCTTGGGCATCCATTCTCCTATATCCCTCTGCAACTGGTTCCACGATAAGCAAAGGTATTACACCGTTTTGAACCTTAATAAATTGAACAGATCTAATGAGTAAAAACCAGTTCTAAGTGAGACCGATAAAAGGAAGTGATACTCTCCTTGAGGAAATGAAACAGTACCTGCCTATCCCATCCCACCCCACCATAGAATTATGTAAGGTCCCTGGTCAAAAAGGGACACATTTCGATCCAGACCAGGACATAGAAATAATCGATGTCGGACCAGGACATAAAAATAATCGATGTACTTGATTCCAGGGAAACGGGCGATATAGTTTGCACTATTAAGGAGAGGGAAAAGCATGCACTTGTTATTTCAGGGACTCATCTGATAATAAAACCGGAACACCCTTTAAGTAACCCGTTTATTGAAAGAAGTAAATAAATTACAACAAAAATTAGTTATTCCACTATCGGTTTTAAATGATCTTGCTTTGTCTACTATATCACATATCATAAAAAAATATTGTGAAGATTAGAGATTCATTGTAACTTTTCAACATGCGTTCTGACTTTCCGGATATGTGCTAAAATTTTCGTTACAACTCGAATTTGACATCAATTTTCGGGCACTAAAGTGTAGATCATCGCCCTGGCAGCTAGCCGTTTTGCCCTTTTCTTGTTTCCCGCCTTTTCGGTGCTGGTCAAGGAGCCAAAGGTGCAGGTGCAGGTGAAAATTGGCTTATTGGTAGGGCCATCTGTCTTAAACGAATAAGCTGGCAAGGGGAGTTTCTTTGCCTGACAATACTCCTGCAGGGCAAAAATCGGGTCTTTTGATGTGTTAATCGTCATTTTTTCCTTACTGGCAGGTGGATCTGCTATTTTGATCTTCAAGTCTGGAGCGGGTAAGCCTAGAATAACTGCTAGCAGGTCTACGTATGTCCGCTGAACAGCACCTTTCTTTGTCAAGTCCTCGTATGCGGCAGACTGGTACTTTTCGTTATCTACTCTGATGGTGCTCCGGGCAGTGAATACCGGCAGGTTGCCCCGGGTAGTTTCATCCACTTCGAATACGGGCATCTGCCAGCCTGCTATATGTTGTGCAATGTCGAAGATCGAAGTTGCCTTGTGAGGAACAGTTGCCATTTCCTCCAGCAATGTTCTTTTAAGTTCGGTCCATCTTTCACCATCAGGAGCCTGCAGGAGTACCAGCCCTGCGCAGATGATAGGCAGATTTCCAAGGCGTTTCCGGAAAGCATCGTAATAAGCCTCAGGGCAATCCTCCCCTTTGCGGATAAGAAATTTGGTGATGCGTTCAAAGTCTGAATCGCTTGCATCCTCGATCCGATTCCTCTGAATGGTCGACTCAGCTTTTCTATACGCCTTTTCCTTCATGTACTCACTTTTAGACCTGTCGTTTTCGAGGCGTGCCAGGTTGACGTGCGATGCAATTGCCTGAATCTCCTCTTTAGAATAGGGCAAAGGTTCATTCCGGATATGTGCCCGGATCTGCCGGTGGTTCACGAGATCAGCATACCTTCGGATGGGCGATGTAAAGTGGGTATACATTCCGAGGTTCAGTCCAAAATGGCCCAGGATGGCAGAGCTGTATTCCGCTCTGTTGAACATCATGTACGTGGTATGCCTGATAGCAGCTATGTTTATTTCAGGGACGACAGCCGTGCTTTCAAGCAGCTTCAACAAGTCCACCCGCTCAGGGGTAGCGTTCCTGGCTGTATGGTTACGGAAAAGGATAGGAATGTCATTTATGACCGCATACTCTGCTACGGTCATGTTAGCTAGAATCATCAGCTCCTGGATGATAACATAACCAATGGTATCATCCCTATGTCTCAGCTGCCGCAGCGACCCTTCTTCACTCGTCACCAGCCCTCGATTCAAGTCGTAGAATGCCAGTGCTCCACAGTTGCGACGCTGCGTCAAAAGACCTTTCGCGAGCTGGCTTGCTAGTTTGATGAGAGTATGCTGCGGGTGCTCTTGATCAGAGAGAATGCGGGGGATGTCAGAAAATGCGAGTCGGGCTTCACTGGTCATCCCAGTCCACGAAAGCCTTGTTTCAAGGATCGATAGGTCCTCGCCAAGAATAATATCCACGGCAAGGACATACTTCGACTCTCCCGGCCACAGGGAAAGCTTCTCGTCTGCGAGCCGCCGGGGCAACATTGGGCTGTTACCTTTTGCATAATACCTGGTCTCAACCCGAGACATCGCAAGTCGATCAAGCTCTGAATACGGGGGAACAGTCTTTGCAACATCCGCGATCATGACCACGACGTGCCATCCACGGTTTTCCGTGATTTCCACCCAGATTGCATCATCCATGTCCCGGGTTGTCGCATCATCGATCGTAATGCCTCTGAGCATATCCAGCATAATACCACTTCGGTGAAAAAATTAGGTGTACTTTTCTTATATGTATGTTGGTCAATAAAAACATGATAAAAGATGCCCATTTTTATAAGTCGTTGTTTCCACCGTGCCGCAGTGCCACCATGGTGAAAAAAAATAGTTACCCTTGAATGTCGCCTCAGTTTAAGGCTCATACCTGCCAGCACTGCAGGGGAAAATCAAAGAATTCCCGGCTGCATTGCCACCATATCGTTTTCATATCAAACCAGGGAACAGATTCACCAGAAAAACTGATAACGCTCTGTGGAAACTGTCCCAAAACCCTGCACAATGGGGAATTCAAACTCTCAGGAAGCAGATCAAAAACAAAACATACAACTGAAATTCTCAGGAAGCAGATCAAAAACAAAACATACAACTGAAATCGGGATTCTAAAATCCCAAATCCGGAAATCCGGCTGGGATTTTGCAGAGACTTTCGGATACAAAACCAAGTACAGGAATTCCTCCCCTGAGCTAAAGACTCAGGGGGTTCCTGCTGAAGGTTTATGAAAAAATTGTTATTCTGGAATATTATGGTCATCATGACGATGTATATCACTGTTGATGATCGACGTGAAATAGAAAGATCCTGATTGCAACCGATTTGAAAACTCATCAGAGATTGAAACTTAATTTTTCCGTCACCTTTGTCAATCGAACTCACTTTCCGCAGATGTACAAAAATAGGTAATTAATTGCCTATTTGTCCAATATTTTCAATATTATGGCGAGTTGAGTTTTAATCTATAGCCATATTGAGAAAATGGGGGACATTTTTGTGGACTTATGCGAAAGGTCGGGTCTAAGCAGTATTCGAGAGCAAAAAACCTCTCAATCTATTACAAAAAACGGTACAATAAAAATGATTCTATCCCGGACACAGCTAAGAATGCAAATTCCAGGGACTGAATTAAGGGTTGAATCAGGAAAAAATAAATATTAATTTATATAGTGTGGGCAATAACGGAATAAAAAAACACAGGGGTGTTATTCTGACTGCAAAAAGGATATTCTTCATTTTATTTACATTAGCTCTTATACTTCAGGTTATTTCGGGCAGTACGTCTGCTGCAACTTTTTCTGCTGATGAGCCTCTGGTGCCTCTGGAGAAGCACCAGGATTCTACTCTAGAACCTACGCCAGAACCTACCCCCGAACCAACTTCTGATACAACTGATACAACAGATTCAACAGATTCAATGGATTCAACAGATTCAATGGATTCAACGGATTCAACGGATTCAACGGATTCAACGGATTCAACAGATTCAACGGATTCAACAGATTCAACAGATTCAACAGATTCAACAGATTCAACGGATTCAACAGATTCAACAGATTCAACAGATTCAACAGATTCAACGGATTCAACAGATTCAACGGATTCAACAGATTCAACAGATTCAACAGATTCAACAGATTCAACAGATTCAACAGATTCAACAGATTCAACAGATTCAACAGATTCAACGGATTCAACAGATTCAACAGATTCAACAGATTCAACGGATTCAACAGATTCAACAGATTCAACAGATTCAACAGATTCAACGGATTCAACAGATTCAACAGATTCAACAGATTCAACGGATTCAACAGATTCAACAGATTCAACAGATTCAACGGATTCAACAGATTCAACGGATTCAACAGATTCAACGGATTCAACAGATTCAACGGATTCAACAGATTCAACAGATTCAACAGATTCAACAGATTCAACAGATTCAACAGATTCAACAGATTCAACAGATTCAACAGATTCAACGGATTCAACAGATTCAACGGATTCAACAGATTCAACGGATTCAACGGATTCAACAGATTCAACGGATTCAACCTCAACACCAACCCCTATAGCTTCCCCTGAGGACAGTGGAAGCAGCGGTAAGAGCAGCAGTGGTGGTAGTAGTGGTAGCGGTGGTGTGTCTCATGAACCTGCAAATAATATTGAAGTAAGTGAGTTTTCAAAGGTATTCATTAAAAACGGTGATGCTGTCAGGTTTGAATTTGCAAAGGGTGCAACCTGTGTTGTGTATGTGGGCTTTGATTCAGTTGAAAACGTAGGCAAGACCACAACCACTGTTGAGCAATTAAAGGTCAAGTCCACGCTTGTATCAGACCTGCCTGATGGAGAGGTCTACAAATCCTTTAATGTGTGGGTAGGAACCGCCGGATATTCAACCTCAAAGAAAATAAAAAATCCTGTCCTGAGTTTCAGGGTAGAAAAGGCATGGGTCCAGGAAGAACATATAGATCCTGCTTCTATAGTGCTTAACAGGTACAAAGAACAAACCTGGGAGCAGTTGCCAACCAATTTGACAGGACAGAACGATAAGTATCTGTACTTCATTTCAGAAGTTCCGGGTTATGCATCTTTTGCGATTACCGGCAATGACTCACAGCAGATCTCGGAAGAAAGCACTCAGATTTCTGCTGAAAGCAGATCCATGGGCAAACTGGAAAATCCCAAAGAAACAGAGTCTAAGAAGGACAGAAATACCGTACTTAGTGTTGTGATCGTGGTTGTAGCTCTGGCAGTAGCCGGGATTATATTAAAAAGCATGAAAAAATAAAGTATAAATAAAGTATGAAAACCTGGCATATTTGGTGTATATAATCCAAATAGTCTCAACATTATAGAAAAATGAGTAGAAAAATAAGTAGAAAAATGAGTAGAAAAATAAGTAGAAAAATGAGTAGAAAAATGAGTAGAAAAATGAGTAGAATAGCCCGTTCGTTTGCAAGCAAGAGACACTAAAATTGGAATAAAAACGCCGGGATACAAACTCAACAGCTCCCGCAATCCTTGCGAACTCATCCCGACCTTTCACTTTTAAAGATAAAAAAGTAAAAACGCTTGATGAAAAAAAGCGTTTTTATTTTGCATTTTCAATGCTTAATCTATTGCCGATTTTTATGAGCTTATTCCGTGGTCACACCATCGAATTCTGCTTCATTGGCTTCGGCTTCTTCCTTCGTGGCGCGCACGATTCCATCCTTGTGGTGTGCTGGGGAATAGATCGTATAGAGTTTCAGATCCTCTGTTTTCGAGGTGTTGATAACATTGTGTTGCGCACCGGCTGGCACTACAACTGCAACCCCGTCACTCAGCTCATACTCATTGCCGTCAATTATGCACTTTCCCTGGCCTGCCTCGAAACGGAAAAACTGGTCGTTTTCTTCATGGACTTCCATTCCAATGTCTTCCCCGGGCTTGAGGCTCATAAGTACGAGCTGGCTGTGCTTTGAAGTATAGAGTACCTTACGGAAATTGTTGTTTTCCAGAGTGGCTTCTTCGATATCAATAGAAAATCCTTTCATATTTTATAATATATGATTAATCGTATATAGAATTATTCGAAAGCAATCTCCTCTAAAAGGAGGATTGAAACAAAAAGAAAGTTTATTATGGATTCTTACCCTTTTGATTCGCGAGCAATATCAATTAAAACAAGGTGTATAAAAACAGTTTTAAACAATACACTTTGAGCGATAAACATGGCCGGGAAGATCACCTACCTTGATGGGCTGCGTGGCATAGCTGCGGTTAATGTTATGATAATGCATTTTTTTGTCGCATTAGCTCCGGCGATGGCATATGGTACTGAATTGCCCTCACATTTCGGAAACCTTGATAAACTTTTTTCGGGCACACCCCTGGGATTAATTGGCGCTGGAAACTTTTCAGTGTGCATCTTCTTTGTCCTTAGCGGCTATGTATTAACCCAGAAGTATTTTAAAACAAAGGAAAACGGTGTAATTATAAGCAGCGCAGTGCGCCGATATCTCAGATTATTTATTCCGGTATTTGCATCAGTAATGCTCTCTTACTTACTGGCATCAGCCGGATTATACCGTTATTATCTCGAAACTATGGTGATTTCTGCAGGCAGCAATTACCGCGACTACTGGGCCTTTACACCAGATATCGTCGAGGCGGTTAAACAGGCTTTGTGGGGATCTTTTTTTGTAGGCGGTAAGATGTCCTACAACCCGGTTTTATGGACGATGAAAATAGAATTTTTCGGGTCGATGTTCGTTTTTGCAATGGCATTACTGTTCGGATCACTGCGCAACCGCTGGACATTCTATCTTGCCGCAATCGTGCTTTTCCACAACTCTTACTATCTTGCTTTTACAATAGGAATGGTGTTCGCCGACACGTTCAACAATAAGACGCCGGAATTTAAAAAAGGTAATCAAATAATATTGTCTATTGTACTGATTTTGGGACTGTTTCTCGGGTCGTACCCTATGAGCCCTGTGAAAGCCGATTCCTTATACTCTTTTCTCAATACCGGCTTCTTCAAAACACCAACGGTGACCTATCATATCATAGGTGCCGGCATGATAATGTATGCCTTATTGAACAGCCGACGGATGCAAAACTTTTTTTCGTCCCCTGTGCCGGTGTTCCTCGGAAAAATTTCCTACTCTCTGTACCTGGTACATTTCCTGGTGATAAGCAGTTTCACCTGTGCAGTGTTCCTCGCCCTGTATCCGGTATTGCCATATGGAGCGGCTGTTTTAATATCGTGCTTCCTGTCACTATTTATAATAATTCCATTGAGCTATCTTTTTTATAAGTACGTAGACACAACAGGTGTGGAATTATCAAAGCTCTTTTACAATTGGCTGGTCAGTTCTTGCGGACGCGGCGGTGCCGAACACATGAAGCAGGAACATCTATCAAGCGCTATTTTTACAATATATAACAAATTCTTCAAATAATTCTAATTTTGAAATCCATTCTTTTAAAATCGTATGTTTATTATATTGTGAGAAAGATTCTTTACAATAAACATTTGATTTGTTTACTACTATGAATAAAAATTTAAATGAAAAAAGGAAGCGAAGAGTTTGGATAAACAAAAAACCAAAAATTTGGTTAGAGAATTTAATAATTATATTGAAATGAATAGGGATTATCAGGCTTATTCAGACTTTAAAGAAGGAGTAAATAAAGGTCTGGATATAGCCAAATACACCTTCGAAGAAAACGCTGGAAAGTTCTCTTTACCCTTAGATGAAGAGTGGACGGTTAGGATAAGGAGCTTACAGGATGAGTTTAATCAGCTTTTAGACGGCATTGTCCTACCAAAAAAGCCAAATTGTTCTGAAGAACGTTTAGATGGAGTATATAGTGGATTTGAAATATCTAAAAAAATATTTGGAGAATTCATAAAAGAGTCTTTTCCCCTGGAAGATTCATAAAAAATATTTACAATCTTAATAGAGCTTTTAAACTCTATTCTTTTCCTCTGTCAAATCTTAGAAATACATTCCTCATCCTTGTGAACTACCGCTAAACTAAAGATTTAGCGGCTTCCTGAGTCATCCTTCCCTCTACTGAGGACAAGTCATACAGACTCTGCCCCGTATACTACAGATGAGATGGAATGAAAGTTGACGCTTATATCCCATGAAATGAAGATTTCATGGGTTTTACGCTTCCTCCTATAAAACACGATTTCTGAGACCAGGCTCAGCAGTATAAGTAAAACTCACGAGCAAGAGCCAATAAAACAGGGATTGAAACGAAAGTACATATAAAGTAGTGATAATAAAAAGTAGTGATAATAATAATTAAATTCATTATTCAAAAGCAAGATCTGCTAAAATATTGATTTGAATTTCTTATTGTGGCATAAACGGTCTTTTTTATCTTTATCTAGGGAGGAGCAAAATTTGGATCAACTACTAATTACAAAAACAGTTAGAAAATTCAGTGATTTAATCGAGAGGAATAAGGATAGCCGGGCTTATTCAGATTTTAAAGAAGGAATAAATGAAGGTTTAGAGATAGTAAAAGATACTTTTGAAGAAAATGTGGACAAATTTCTTTCCCCCGCTTCAGGTGAAGATCCAGCTGCAAAGATACAGAGCCTGCAGGATAGATTTAACCTGATGATAGATACAATTGCAGTTAAAGAAAAACCAAATTATTCTCAGGATCATTTAGATGGAATTCATGAAGGCTTTGAAAGATCCAAAAAATTATTTGGAGAATGTGTAACAGAATACTACAACCCCTGATTTATATTTTATAAATACTCTTATCCCTGATTTATATTTATAAAATACTCTTATTATTTAATAACATTCAGTTTAGAGCCTATCCGAAAAGTAGAATAACTATATTTTAGGGTAATGTTGATTAGTGGTAACACGAAAAAACGGACATGACTACGAGATTTCTGATGAATTCTGGACTAAAATCAAACCATTATTACCTTTCCCTAAACCCAAAAAGAAGCCTGGACGACCTCGAAAAGATGATAAGAGAATACTGAGTGGTATTTTTTATCTTCTTCGTACTGGTTGCCAATGGAAGGCGTTGCCACGCTTTTATGGAGCTCCAAGCACTGTCCATGATCGGTTTCAGGAATGGCAAAGATCAGGGTTATTTGAGAATATGTGGAAAGCTGGTCTAGTGGAGTATGATAATCAAAACGGATTAGAGTGGGAGTGGCAAGCAATTGACGGTGCTATGACAAAAGCTCCACTAGGTGGAGCTGGGACCGGAGCTAATCCAACTGATCGTGGCAAAAAAGGTACAAAAAGGAGTCTGTTAACAGATGGTAAAGGTATACCACTATCGGTTACTGTTGATGGAGCAAATCGTCACGATAAAAAGCTTGTAAAAGAGACTTTAGATGCCATTATTTTTGAAAGACCGTCTCAAGATGATGTTATTCAGAATATATGTATGGATAAAGGATATGATTTTCCTGATATCAGAGAATTAGTTAAAGAATATGGTTATACTGCCCATATCAAAAGCCGTGGAGAGGAAAACATAAGAATAGAGATACCAGGTTTTAGGGCAAGAAGATGGGTTGTGGAAAGGACACATTCTTGGATAAACAGATTCAGAAGAATGCTTATTAGATGGGAAAAGAAAATTGAGAATTACTTTGCGATGCTTCATTTCGCATGCGCATGGATAACATTCAGAGCAGCGGGACTTTTCGGATAGGTTCTTAGTCTGGATGGTTCTGTTTTTAATTACCTCCAAAAGTAGCTTCTATTCTCAAAAACAAGACGGATAAGTATATGTACTATTCGAAAACAAGAGGCATTAAAGTATAATTGAACCTTTTGACCAGAAATGGGCTGTCTTCTTCCTCTAAATAACACTAAAGCAAAACCCGCTAAAATACGGATTGAAACCGTACTGCACGAGAAAAACGATATTTTTCGGAGATTTTTATTCGAAAGCAAAATCCATTAAGCAGGGGTTTGAACTCCCGCTATCTGCCCGGATGTATGGTGCGGAAATGTATGCTCAACACTATAAATATAATTATAAAATGAAGGTTTACACAGGGCTTGATTTACTGATTCGGGAGTCCTGAAAAGACGGGGTTATGGATGGCACCAGTTGAAACAACGGAAAGGCTGGGGCGCAGCCTGGGTTTTTTCTCAACTTTTGCAATAGGCACCGGAACAATGATTGGAGCAGGAATATTCATTCTTCCCGGAATAGCCGTAGCAAATGCAGGTTCAGGAGCAATAATCTCATTTCTGCTGGCCGGGCTCATTTCAATAGCCACAGCAATCAGCATGTCAGAGCTGGCAACAGGCATGCCTGTGGCAGGCGGCAGCTATTATTATATCAGCAGGACAATGGGAGCCGCACTTGGTGCAGTAATCGGGCTCGGCTCCTGGATGGCACTGATATTCAAAGGCACTTTTGCACTCATAGGGCTTGCAGAGTATTCTCAGGTCTTTTACCCTCTGCCGCTCTATTTAGTAGCAGCTGTTACAGGAGTGCTCCTGTTAATAATTAATTACCGAGGTGCAAAAAGTAGTGGTTCGCTGCAGAACATTATTGTCGTCATTTTGCTGGTAATACTGGTTCTATTCATGGGAGAAGTATCTTTCATGGTTAAGCCGGAGAATTTCTTCCCGGTAGCATCACATGGAATAATGTCGATATTCACTACAACAGGAATTATTTTCATATCTTATCTGGGACTCGCAGAAGCTGCCGCTGTCTCAGAGGAAGTAAAAAACCCGTCAAAGAACCTTCCGAGGGCGTTTATCGCTTCAGCAATTGTAGTAACCCTCTTCTATGTCGGTATAATGGCAGTAACCGTAGGATTTTCAGGGCCTGAAGGGACTGTAACAACAGTCACCCCACTGGCAGATATCGCAGGCCTGATTGCAGGGGACACCGGGAAATTCTTCATCGCCTTTGCTGCCCTGCTCGCAACACTTTCAACAGCAAACGGCGCCATACTGTCATCTTCCCGTTTTCCTTTTGCAATGAGCAGAGATTCCCTGATGCCAGAATGGTTTGTCCTGATCCATAAAAAATATGAGACCCCTCACAATGCCATACTGGTCACCGGAACTGTAATGGTTTCACTCCTGTTTTTTTTCAACATAGAGCAGCTGGCTAGACTTGGCGGGGCTTTTAACATTTTGATATTCATCCTGCTCAATATGGCAGTAATCATCCTCAGAAAACGGACTTTACCCGGATATGAACCAACATTTCGCGACCCCTTTTTCCCTTTCACGCAAATATTCGGGGTCATAGGGAGCATATTATTGCTGCCTCTTCTTGGTGGTTTTCCTTTATTGTTTTCCGTATTATTGATATGTGTAGGAGCTGGATGGTACATGTTCTATGGAAAAGGCAAAGCTATGCCGGCATATAACCTGTTTGACCTGCTGGAAAACAATGTAGAAAAGGTGAGCGTTGAGCCGTCTTCTGTTGGAAGGGTCCTTGTGCCGGTTTCCAATCCGGGGCATGAGAGTGACCTTTTAAAGCTGGCAGATTTCCTTGGAAGTGAGATAATTTGTCTGCATGTAATCGAAGTTCCGAGTCAGACAACCTTAATGGTAGCTCAGGAAGCCTATCACGAGAAAAAGATAGAAATGGACTGCCGTTTCAAGGAAGATTTTGAGCACTATCCTGCAAAATTCGGAAGTAAAAGAGAATATATCATTGCATTTGACCACAATATCTCAAATTCAATTATTGAACAGGCTGAAATAGAGAACGCAGGCATAATTATCATGGGCTGGCACGAATCAAAGAGGTTCAAGTACTCACTCGGGGATGTAACAAATGATGTTCTCCTGTCCTCAAAAAACCAGATAGCTCTCTTAAAAGGACACCTGCCTGACAGTATCAAGAAAATCCTTGTAGCATATAATGGGGAAATAAATTCGGTACACGGCCTTTATCTGGCAAAAAAAATCGCTTCAAATACTGGGGCTACAATTAGAATAATCCGTATTATCAGCCCCGATGAAGATCCGGGAAATAAGGAAAAAATTGCCAGAGAACTTGAAGACCTGGTCAAAAAGATAACTTCAATACCTGTCAGCTTCAAACTGCTCGAAAGATACTCTGTAGAGGATGCCATACTGGAAGTTTCAAATGGTTACGACCTGACAATTATTGGTGATTCGAGCAAGAGGTTTAAAATTTCTTTGCTCGGGACCCTCTCGCAGAGGATTGCCAGGCATTCCAGAAAGCCGGTAATGATAGTTAAGAAATCAAAGCCAATATCAAAAGAAAGTCTGAATAACCTGCTGAAAAAATCTTCCCGGAAGGTGTATGAAAGGATCAGGAAAGAAAAAGACCCGAAGTAAGACCTGTTTCCTGCCATCAGGATTTGTATTTCTTGCTGCATGAACTCGGAATTGAACATGCACATGTATTGGGCTGCTCCATGGGGGAAGAAATAACCATTGATTTTACTCTCGAGCACCCTGAGATGGTGCTACCGCTATAGTTGTCAGTGGGATTCCGGGAAGCCTGGTGATATCGCCGTTCCAGAAAAAGGAATGTGGAATTTACTTATTTTGGTTTCTTCGGTAGCTGTAAATAGTTCCCTTTGAGACTTTTCTGTGTTTTCTTTTCTGGCCAATAATTTAACCGGAGTTTAGATTTTGTAGCATAAAACCACATCAAACGGCACATAAAATCTGAGATATAATAAAAAATTAAATCTGTGGGACAACAATTCAAAGCATTTTAATATAATACCGAAAATATAGAGCTATTAAAATAAACAAATGTATCAGAAAAAACAACTAATTTCCCACCTGTAGGGTTTAACACATAATCTCTTAACGAGATGCCCTATAATGGTTTCTTTATTATGGGGGAGACAGAAACCATATAAGTGCCTATCCGAAAAGTCAAGATAGGCTCTAAGTGCCAATCGGTGGACTAATTCAAGATGTAGTGACATCATAATTTAATTTAAAGGGGGTGGAAATTAATTAATTTTTTGTTATGCCTGCATAATATCAATAGCTATAACTCGATATTGATGATTTCTTATAAACTCCGGTTTAAGGCTTTGAAGGGGAAAAAGCCGAATTATATCAGTGATAAAAAGTTATAGACAAAAACATATAAAAATAATTAAATCTGAGTGAGTGTAGTTTATTTTTTTAAGCATCTGGCGACTAAATAACCATTTTTTAATGGGGGAATAATAATGTCTGTGAAAATTGAATGGAAAATCTTTACAGCTGAAACACAGAGTGATGGGACATGGAAGTCGAACAGCCCCAACCTTGCAGAACTGCTCAACATCATAGCCAGTCCTCTCAAGATTAAGGGTCCCACTCCGGATATCGAATACTCGATGGCTCAGCTGGCAATTAAGGGGCTGCCATACTTTAAAATAACCGAGGTTACTTCAGAAAATGCAATCCCCTTAGAGATTGAAACAGGGCAGATCCATGCTTGAAGAGAACACAATGTAACATATAATATATATGGACAATGCAATATTAACTACGTAGGAGAGTCCATATATGGGGATCTTGTCCATTATCTTACGCAAGAAATGTAAATATTCTTCATCGTGCCCCCAATTCCAGCCTAAAGGAAAATATTGTGAAGGGCTTGACTATCCCAAATGCGGGATATATTTAAAAAGAGAAAGAGAGAAGTAAACACTATATAAAACCCAGAGGTCAAGGTTATATATAAATTTACTTTATTATATTTAGAGAAGTTTATTAAGCTGTAATACTTATACAGTACCTCTGGATCTGATTTTGTGGTCTATGTGAAGGTTTCAAAATTTATATTTCTTATTTTTCTTGTCTCACTGACAGCCGGCTGTATGGATACTGGCAGCCTTAAGGAGAACATTGTCACTGATGAGGTGAATAAACTCCTGCCTGAAGGAGCTGTCCAGGAAAATGAGTTCAAAGCCGAAGAGACTGATCTTACCGGAGTTGGCGAAAGAGTTGAAAGTATTACCCCCCGGGGGATACCTGAGGTGCCCACTTATCCCAAAGAAAAGTCAGGTGCTGTTTATCCAAAAGAATACAGATTGCTGTCTCAGAACTTCCAGAGAGCTATAGGATCAGGAGAGGAAAGGGTCGGAGAAGAGGTCTTCAATATCACGGGAAAGACTTCAGGATACAATATGGAAGATGCCTGTGCAGTTTTTAATTACGTAAACAGGAATTGGCAGTACAGGTATGACAAAAACGCCGAGTTTTTCTTCGGGGCTTCCCAGACTATCGACAGTGGATATGTAGGGGACTGTGATGATTACTCAATTGTTATGTCTGCCCTTTTGAAAAATATGGGATTCAATACAAGGGTAGTTACGGCATACAACGAGTCTTATGGGCACGCTTATCCCGAACTCTACATAGGGAATGACAGGGATACGGCGTACAGGATACTGGATTATATTTCAGAAAAATACCCCTCTGCCAGGAATATCTGGTACTCGGAAAGATTCCTTGGAGAGGGGCAGGCAAAGCAATACTGGCTCAACTTCGACTGGAGCGGGTCAAACGGATACAGACATCCCGGAGGCGAATACTTCCGTGGGGCGTGTATTATATACTACCCAAACGGCCTGATCGAGTTCTAAAGCAGGAGTCAACTACCCCTGAGCTAAAACTCAGGGGCTTCCTGCTGAAGGTTTAAAAAAATAATCGGAGAATCAACCCCGCAAATAAGAGAGATTAAACAGTGAAAAACTGCTCCCAGGGTCAAAAGAATATTTTCCCCAACCAGGGAAACCGACTTTTAATTCTCAGTTACATATTTCTGCTGTTTTGAGCTATTATTTTCTCCAGATAAACTAAGTATCGAATAAATTTTTATGATTAACTTTATATGATCGTACCTCTACCCTCTTTTAATTACAGGCAGTTCCTATCAGGGTTAAAACCTGAAGATTTGTTTATTAAAAGGGGGAATTTTACATTGATAACTGATTTTGGTGAATTCGTAAGGGGAGACAGGGTAAGAGCCAGAACCTCTCCCGAAATTAACGAGGCAATCGACCGCGAAATTGCAGCAACAGTCCGATTCTATGCGAGCAAGACCCATTACGAGATTTCAAAAAGAATCGGAGAGCTCGATAATGAATGGGATATAGGACGTTTTATTGAATTTCGTGCGGGGGTAGTTTCTATGATTGGAGTGATGCTTGGTTTAAAAAAGAGCAAGAAATGGTTTATCCTGCCCTTAATAGCTGCAACCTTCCTGCTTCAATATGCTATACTGGGCTGGTGCCCTCCGGTACCTGTGCTCAGAAGATTTGGTATCCGTACGAAACAGGAGATTAACGTGGAAAAATATGCCCTGAAAGCTCTGCGTGGAGACTTTGACAGAGTTGCTTCTCAGTAAAGTGAAATCAAAGTTGCGCTGGCGCACCCCGCTGCAAGCAACGGGGTATGTTCGCGCCACCGCCCCAAATTCCGTAAAAGGAAACAATAACCCTAATACGGTTTAGTTCGAGCAGAAGTCAATAAACGAAAGATGGAATTGATAAATCATATTATCATTAACGGTTACCGGGGAAGTTTTTCATCCCCGCAGCAAGCTAGCGGGGTATTCGACTGAAAATAAAAATGTCTAACATTTGCCTGAATTGAGTTTGTTTTTTGAAGAACCTTTCTTGATTTTCTTGATTTTCTTGATTTTCTTGATTTTCTTGATTTTCTTGATTTTCTTGATTTTCTTGATTTTCTTGATTTTCTTGATTTTCTTGATTTTCTTGATTTTAGAGCTTATCCTGAAAGTACCCTAGTTCGGCAGTTATTTCACGGGTTACATCTTCGGCTTCTTATACAACAAAAAATTGTACAAATTTACGACCTTTTCAGGGGCAAAGGGCACAGGGGAAAACGCCGACCTGGAATTTGTGGGCGATATCACAGAACTGATTAAAGGCTTGAAAAATAAAGAACATATTCAGCCGCTCCTGACTGGTTAATTTTAGTTGAAAAGAAGTAAATATCATGAGTATCAATTATATTTGGGGGTAATACTATGCGTATAATCGATAGTTTTGAGCACATGGAAAAACTTTCGTATGAATGCAAAAAATTTAAAGATGTCGATGAGTTACTGAGTGAATATGACTATGACTTAAAGGACTGGTATGATAGCGACCGGATTCGCCTTGACATCTACATGTGGATGCTGCAACTTTTACGGGCAAGTTCATGTGTGCGCCCGATTGCTGTTTATGTCGCACTACTCGAAAACGGCTACAAAAGTAGCAGTGAACCACGGCTAACGCGCGAGGTGTGCATACTGACGATTGCGAAGTTGCAGCTGGAGAGTCTGTTGACGTGTGAACTTGAAGAAGAAGGAATCGTCACAGATTATACAAAATTTGAGCCAGTTAGAGGTGACCGATTTGACTATTTTTCATCACGGATATTTGAAATATCAAGAAATCGTATGATTTTTAACCATGGTGACGCTCGGATCTCAATCGATGATATAGATAGAGAATTATTCAAAATAATATCCTAAAGCTCAGACGCTTTAGGGATATGTCCAGGGATGCTTAATATCCCTTCAACCGCTTTTCAATTTATCGTCTCGGATATACATCATTAATATCCTCAAAATCACTGAGTTTGAGAATATATGATTTTATTTTTGGCTCTCGACTAGCCCAGGAAAATACGTACTTCCACAATCTATTTTTTCGTATACATTGCTCATGTTTTTCCCATTACTGTTTGAACTATACTTGAAACTAGCCTGGTTTGTGAACTACCACTCAGCTAAAGACTGAGTGGCTTCTTGGTTCATTCCTCCCTCTATTGAGGGCAAGTCCCCAAGCTCATCCCCGTAGTCCCTACGGTGTCATAATCCAATTAGATTCTGATCTATGAGAGCGAATTTTTTGATATTGATAGCGGCATTAATGTCTCTATCGTGTTTGGTTTTACAGTCTGGACAAATCCATTCTCTGTCTTTTAGCTGAAGCTCTTTATTGTGGTATCCACACACACTACATAGCTTAGAAGAGGGTCCAAATTGTCCTATTCTCAGGACGGTTTTTCCAAACCATTGAGCCTTATATTCCAACTTTGTTACAAAACTACTCCACGCAGAATCACTTATAGCCTGTGCTAAGTGATGATTCTTAACCATGCCTTTAACATTTAGAGTTTCCAGAGCTACAGCTTGGTTTTCGCTAACAAGTCTAAAAGAGAGTTTGTTCTGGAAGTCATTTCTCTGATTTGTTATTTTGTCATGCAGTACAGCAAGTCTTCGTTTAGCTTTTGCCCTGTTCTTAGAGCCTTTCTGTTTCCTTGAGACTCTTTTCTGTAATACTTTGAGCCTTTTAAGAGAGTTTTTCAAGTACTTTGGATTCTCAACCTTTTCTCCTGTTGAAAGGACAGCAAAGTCTTTGATACCTACATCAATTCCTACTGTTGTTGATTCTGTGAAAGCTTCCTTTACTGGAAGTTCTTTTCCATCTTCAACAAGGATACTGATGTAGTAATGTCCTTTACATGTCCTTGATACCGTAGCCGTTTTAGGCTCTCCTTCAAACTTCCTGTGAAGAACTGCTTTAATTGGTTCTATTTTAGGAAGCTTGATAGTATTATTTTCAAAGTTTACAGTGTAGTGTTGAGGTACAGGGAAAGACTGTATCGGATTCTTTTTTGATTTGAACTTTGGAAACCCTGTTTTCTCTCTAAAGAATCTAGTGAAAGCGGATTCAACCTGCTTAGTCATCCCCTGTAATGATTGAGAGTTAACTTCTCCTAACCACTCATTAGAAGCCTTTAGAGTAGGAATTAATTTGTTTAAGTCAAATCTGGAAATTGATTCCCCTGTCTGCTCATAAGTTTTAATTTTCTGGTCAAGTGCCCAATTATAGACAAATCTACAGCTACCTATATGCTGATTCAATTGAATAGCTTGTGTAGTTGTAGGATAGAGTCTAAATTTGAACGCTTGCATCATACAAAGGCAGTATATGCTTTAACAATATATATACTTTTTGGTAAATACGAAGTATGAAACACGGAATCATAGCAAATTTTTGTTAATGTATCATGTTATTTTTGTTTGCAAATACCGAAAAGTCATACTTGAACCAATTAGCGAAGAACTCAAACAGATTATGATTGACATTTCAAAAGAGTCTAACTTTGAAATCCTTGAAATGGAAACTGACAAAGACCATATTCATTTCTTGATCAAGAGTGAACCGAAAGTTAGCGTTTTGTCAATTGTCAGAAAATTGAAACAAGAAGAAACAAGAATATACTAACAGGTTATGGAAAACTCAAAAAGAATATCTGAAAAAGTATTATTGGGGTGAGAATACGTTATGGAGTGATGGTTATTTTGCGTCTACTATCGGAAATGTGAGTAAAGAGGCGGCAGAATATTACATACGGAATCAGGGTTGAAGTTGACGCTTATATCCCCTGAGCTAAAGACTCAGGGGTTTTACGCTTCTTCATATAAAGCAGCGAAACAGTGGTGGCTGACTTTATTAAGTAATTAAGACATATCCCCTTTAGAAACGAAGGACTTTTATCATATAAATCCTAACTATGTTAATCTCTTTGATGTTACAAATTCAAAGAATTGTGTTAAACACAATTTGAATGGACATAATCCGAATAACCGCTTTAAGCTTAAACTTAAAATGAGGTTTCAAAAATGACAGAGAAACTCGGAATCCTGGCCATCGGCCACGGGAGCAAGCTTCCTTACAACAAGGAAGTAGTCAGCCAGATCGCAGATTACATCGCCCAGAAGTACTCTGATGTTGTTGTTAGAGCCGGCTTTATGGAAAACAGTGAGCCAACCCTGGAAGAAGCAATTGCAAGCTTTGCAGGTACAGGAGTAACAAAGATATCAGCAGTACCTGTTTTCCTGGCTTCAGGCGTCCATATCACAAAGGATATTCCTAAAATCCTGAATCTTGATGAAAACGGCATCGGAACCCTGGAAATTGATGGGAAAGCAGTTCCCCTCTGCTACGCAAAACCCCTCGGAGCCGACTCCCTGATAGCTGACCTTGTCTTTAAAAGGGTTCAGGAATCCCTATAAATTTGAATATTCGGGTCCGGTTTTTATTATGGACCTTTTCCGGAAGAAGCTCGCCGTGCTCGACCTGACCCACGGCGGCATTCCAATCGCAAAAAAACTCGCAGCTCTGGGAAATGATGTGTCAGGAGTAGACGTTTACGGGACCGTAGACCAGGCGCTGCTCGGGGAGCTTGAGGATAAGTACGGCATACGCTGTTCAAAATCTCCTCTCCCTGTATCCAAATTAGATCTCCTTATAGCGCCTGTGCATCTGGACCCTGCCTATCCCATGCTTTCCCAAGCCAGGTCAGAAGGAAAAATAGTTCTCTCACACCACGAAGCCACAGGGAAAATCCTGCAGGACGACCCTGAGCTTTCGGGTATAAGAATAGTTGAGATAACAGGCGTAAAAGCAAAGACAAGCACTGCATCCCTGCTTGCCGACATGCTCTCCCGCAGATTTGAAGTCGTGCTCCATACCTCGCGCGGGCTTGAAGCCTGGAAAGATGGTGTCCCTTTTCTTATTTACAGGGGCCTGAGCATCACTCCCGGAAGTATCCTGACAGCCATTGAAAAAAGTCTTGAGGCCGGAATCAAGCCAGAATTATTTATCTTTGAAATCTCGATAGGAGGTACGGGTGCCGCAGACCTCGGAATCCTGACAACCCTTTCCCCTGATTACGGGATTGCAAACAATACTTCCCTTGCAAGTGATGCAAAGCTCCAGCTCATCCTGAAAGCAAAATCCGGAAGCACCCTTCTTCTCAACGCCGGGGCAGAAAAAGCTCTTGTGGCTGCAAAAGGAAGCCGGGCAAAGATTCTCACCTTTAAGGACCCGTTTTATGCAGAGTCCCAGGTAAAGACGTCTGAAGTTCCCGATTTTGTTCTGGAAACTGAAGCCGGGACTGCGAAATCCTCAGCTATTCCAGAATCGTCAACCCCCAAAGAACAGGCGATCACTCCCGAAGCTTCAGGCTCTGCCCTGCATTTTCTTCACAGAGGGGAAGAACTTTTTACAGCTTCCCTGCGCCCTGGATATAACAGTTTGGCATACAGGACAGCCTTTGTTGCAGCTTCTGCAGCCGCTCTCGAACTTGGGGTTGAGCGAAAAGCTGTTGTTTCCGTACTTGAAGAATTCAGGGGGCTTTCAGGCAGGATGCAGGAAAAAGAGCTTAATGGGACTTCCCTGGTTGACAATTCCAACTCCGGAATGGACATCCTTTCTGCAGAAAAAGCCCTTGAGTACGCTCTCCTGAAGAAAAAGGATGAAAAAAAGAGAAGTATAATCCTTGTCCTCGGAGAAGAAGCCTCTCAGGTCTGTGAGGGACTGTCTCCGGTCTCAGTGCAGGAATTTGTAGAAAAGTTCGGTATTAAGTGCAGGCATATCATACTCGTCGGAGAGCGGATGAAGGCAGTAGCTGCTAAAAATGTCTCTTATGCAGGCAACCTTCCGGAAGGGCTCTTGAAAGCTTCGGAACTTGCAGGCACGGAAGATATTATCCTCTCCTCAGTAAAATGTTTCCGTTGAGCGATGTTCTTCCGGTGATTTCTCATGCATATTGTTCCCTCATGTACATATTGTTCCCTCATGTAAGTTGTTCCTTTATGATACAATTTTATACAGGGTCTTCTAATCTGTATTCGTTTCCATTACTTGATTAACTTTCAACTGATCATGCTTCCGGATACCTTCTTCCCGTTCTGGTGGGGTTCACAGTCCTGCAGGATTCCGGAATCTCCCGGGTGAAACCCTTATTAATATTCATAGAATCAGAAAGAGGATTTGTCATGACTCAAAAAGAGATTTCAATTATTCACCCCCGACCGAGCTCAATCGTTGCGGCTCTTTATACCCTAAGGGACTTAAACGTCGATGTTGCAATTCTGCACGGACCCCCTGGCTGTTCATTCAAACATGCGAGACTGCTTGAAGAAGACGGGATCCATGTAGTCACTACAGGGCTTGACGAGAACGGCTTTGTTTTCGGGGGGCATGACCGGCTTGTACAGCTAATCAATAAGTCCATCGAACTCTTCAACCCGAAAATTCTGGGCGTTGTCGGCACATGTGCCAGCATGATCATAGGGGAAGAAATGCACGAAGCCGTACTTGAGGCAAACCCGGATATCCCTGTTATTGAAGTCGAAGTGCACGCAGGTTATCACAACAACACAAAAGGCGTGATCTTTGCCCTTGAATCTGCCCTCGATGCCGGGATAATTGACCGTAAAGAATTCGAGCGCCAGGAGTACCTCCTCTTGAAAGCCACAGAGGTTGAAAAGAGGTTCGGGGCTGCAAGTAGGGAATACCTTGCCCCCTCCAGGGGAGACCTCAAATATAAGGTTGCAAGGCGGCTTATTGAACTCCTCAAGGAAGGAAAGAAAGGGCTCATCATAATGAACGCCAAAAAAGAAACCGGCTACATGTTTGCAGACATCACCCTTGCAGTCAATGAGGTTGCAGCTGCGCTCGGGAAAAAGGAAAACCTGGTCAATATGGCAAATATCGACCCGGAACTCGGGCTTCCGCGAGTCAGGCAGCATGCCAAATACATTATGCGGGACTTCATAGCTCATGGGGTTGAGATTCATGAAATCCTCGGCGGTATGGATGAGTACCCGATTACAGGGGAAAAGGTCAGCGAACTAATAAAGACAAAATACAATGATTACGATTTTGCAGTTATCACAGGCGTTCCTCATGCAATCCCAATGGAGAACCTCCAGCACATGGAACTGATCTCGGTTACGAATGGTCCGAGGCAGGTCCTGCCCTTAAAAGAGATGGGGCATGAGCATGTTATGGTTGAGATCGACCTCCACCCAAAGACCCTTGGAGTCAGCGAAATAGTGGAATCCGAATTCGGAGCCACATTAAGGGAAGTTGCAAAGGAAGCCTGAACTGAAAAGAATCAGGATAAAAGTCAGGATAAAAGTCAGGATAAAAGTCAGGATAAAAATCAGGATAAAAATCAGGATAAGTCAAGTAACGGGAGGAAGATCCTTTGAAAAAACAAAAGATCATTGCAATTTACGGAAAAGGCGGCATAGGTAAGTCGAGCACAGCCTCAAACGTTGCAGCTGCCTGTGCGAAAGCAGGGAAGAAAGTCATGATCATAGGCTGCGACCCAAAAAGCGATTCGTCCATAACCCTTCTCAGAGGCAGGAGAATCCCAACCATACTCGATCTCATCCGTGAAGGTGTGGATGTAAAAGAAAAAGATGTGGTTTTTGAAGGATATGCAGGCGTCAAATGTATAGAAGCCGGAGGGCCCGAGCCCGGCATAGGCTGCGCAGGACGCGGGATCATAGTTGCAATTAAAAAACTGAAAAGCATTTCAGAAGACCTCCTTAAAGAACAGGACCTTATAATCTACGATGTTCCGGGAGACATCGTCTGCGGCGGGTTTGTTGCCCCTATCCGGAAAGGCTATGTAAATGAGGCATACGTTCTGACCTCTGGAGAATATATGCCCCTCTATGCAGCAAACAACATCTGCAAAGGGCTTTCCAAAATCAGTATGCCACTTAGCGGGATTATCTGCAATTCAAGAAACGCGAGCCGGGAAGAAGAAATCGTCAGGAAATTTTCAGAGGAAATCGGCAGTCAGCTTATGGCTTTTATCCCCAAAAGGCAGATAGTCCAGGACTGCGAAAGAGACGGCTACTCTGTTATGGAGAAAGCTCCTGATTCCGACATTGCGGAAATCTACCGCCAGCTTGGAAAAGCAATTCTGACCAACGAAAAGAAAGTTATGGCAGCCCACCTGAGCGATGAGCGGTTAAGGGAAATGACAAAGTGAACTACCCATAAATCTTTAGATTTAACGGGTTTCCTATAACTCGAAAAAACTTACCTGTGCCGCATATACGTTCAATGGATAAACCGACCTCAGAGGGTATTGAAAGCATGTCCTACAGCAAAAGATCAGGAACAGAGGCAGGGAGCATTCCCAGAGTCCTTATTTCTGCAGACCGTTCCTCTTCAGGCAAGACCACAATTTCCATGGGCCTTATGGCTGCCCTTGTTTCAAGAGGGTATAAAGTCCAGCCCTTCAAGGTAGCTCTTGACTATATCGACCCCAGTTATCATACCGAAATCACAGGGAGGTTCTGCCGGAACCTTGATGGATACCTGATGGACGAAGCCGGGATTCTTGACGTCTACTCTCATGCCTGTGAAACCGAAGGTGGGGCTGACATTGCAATTATCGAAGGCGTTAGGGGGCTTTACGAGGGCTTTGAAGGTCTCAGTGACCTCGGAAGTACCGCCCAGATCGCAAAAATCCTCAAATGCCCTGTGGTTTTCGTAATCAATGCCCGCAGCATTACCCGTTCCGCTGCAGCCCTTATAAGTGGCTATAAGAATTTCGATCCTGACGTGGAAATTGCAGGCGTTATTCTGAATAACATCGGAGGCCTTCGCCATGCCGAAAAGGCAAAAGAGGCAATAGAGTACTATACTGGTGTGCCGGTTATAGGGATCATCCCAAGAGACCCCGCCATGCAGATATCCATGCGCCACCTAGGGCTCATGCCTGCGCTTGAAGGCAGGCGGAGGCTTGGAGACGGAGGGTTTGAGGACAGGCTTCGGGGCATTGAAGAGATTATCACTAAAGGAATTGATGTTGACCACTTCCTGAAAATCGCAGGGAGCGCAAAACCTCTGAAAAGTTCCGAAAATAGCATTTTTTTCCCTGCTGCCGGTGTAGGATCTCCCCGGCCAAAAATAGGTATTGCCCTTGACGAAGCTTTCAACTTTTACTACCATGATAATCTCAACCTGCTGGAACTTGCCGGAGCGGAAATTGTTTACTTTAGCCCGGTAAAAGATTCTCGGCTTCCTGAGGTTGACGGGCTCTATATAGGAGGCGGCTACCCTGAACTTTTTGCAGCCGAACTCGAAGCCAACGAGCCCATGCGGAAAAGCATCAAAGAAGCTTCAGCTGCAGGTATGCCCATATACGCCGAATGCGGGGGGCTCATGTACCTCACAGAAAAAATCAGTACCGGAGTCCCGGGAAAAGGCACATACCACGACGCTTCAATGCCTGAGTCCACCTATTTAATGGTGGGTGCACTTCCCGGCCACACAATAATGGGGCAGACAAGGGTTGTCAGTTACAATATCGGGACTCTTGGCAGGGACTGCCTTATCGGAAAAGAAGGCAACAGCTTCAAAGGGCATGAGTTCCACCACTCCGAAATTCGGGAAATCCCCGAAGATGCGGAATTTGCAATAACTCTCTCAAGAGGCACCGGGATAAAAGGAGACCAGGACGGGCTTATTGTTGAAAACACCCTTGGTTCTTACGCCCACCTGCACGGAGCCGCATACAGGGAACTTGCAGGTTCTCTTGTCGAAGCTGCCCGTAAATTTAGGGATTCCAGGACCTCCTGATAAAAATAAAACTTTGTAGGGTTGCTTGCCTGCCTCTGCAGGTCGAAAAAACAATATTATAGAAAGCCAGATTATTACACACCAGTTGCAAACTGGATTATGCAAGCATCCAGAATCTTACAAAATAGATTCTTATAAAACTTATTTTCATTCTATTTTCTTTTCAGGTGAAACTATTGAAAACACAACTTAAAGGAGACCGGGTCCTTGCCGGAAAGGAAGCGGTTGCCGAACTTTACAAAACAGGTTATTTCGGACGTCCCAGGGATAACGGGCTTGAACTCTCCCTTGTAGAAGCCGCATACCTTCAGTTTAGAGGAAAACTCGAGATTGAGCTGGAAGGAAAACTGCTTGATTTCAGGACTTTTTTCGAGCAGGCTTCTCTGAGACAGCCTAATTTCGAGCTGAAGTATATCGTATATAAAGACCTCAAAGAGCGGGGGTATTACGTCCAACCTTCAGCCGTGGACTTCAGGGTGTACCCGAGAGGCAGCCATCCTGGAAAAAGCGCAGCAAAAATCTTTGTCCATGTCCTGTCTGAAAGGCAGCTTCTTTCTGTAAAGCTCTTGCAGGATTCGGTCATCTCGGCAGAAAACGTGCACAAGCAGTTTATCCTGGCTGTAGTGGATGAAGAAAGTGACCTTACCTTCTACGAAATTAAAACCGCTGCCCCTGAGGGGGAGATGCCTGAACCCTCCCCTGCAGTCAAAACTGATGCAACTTTCCTCGAAGACAGGGTAATAGCCTGGGACGCTGAGGCTTCCGGAGCTCTTTATGCAAGAGGGTTCTACGGGAAAATGCTTGACCCGGAAAGGCTGCAGCTCTCTCTTGTTGAGTCTCTTTATCTTTTTTCGCGAGGGATCATAGTAGTCAGGGACAGGAAAGGAAAGGTTTTTTCATTCGAAGAGTTTGTTGAGAAAGCTTCGGAAATCGAAGGTTCTTTTCTGCGGAAATACAGCGCATATAAAGCTCTGCGAGACTCAGGGCATGTGGTCAAGACAGGTTTTAAGTTCGGGACCCATTTCAGGGTCTACAGGAAAGTCGAGTCCATAGAAAAAATTCCCCATTCCGAGTACCTTGTAAACGTAATCCCTGCAGATTACGAGTTCAGGCTTCCGGTTATGTCCGGGGCTGTCCGGCTTGCAAACAGTGTGCGCAAACGAATGCTCTTTGCAGTCGAAAAAGGAGAGGAAGTCGAGTACCTGGATATTGGCAGAGTAAAAATGTAATTCCATAATGTGATTTTATAATATGATTTTATAATGTGATTACAGATTCTGTTTTTATAGAAACGATACTATCTCATGTTTCGATAGAAACGATACTATAATTCTCCGAGAGGTTTGAGTAAGTATAATTTGTCTGAGCAGATTATTGGCCTGGAAGATTATTGACCTGAGTAAATATATTCATCGTTCTCTTGAAGGTTCATAAAACCAGGTTTTATCCAGGCAGGAAGGTGAAACATAAATGTGGGACATTATTGCAGTGGACATTTCGGGCAGGCATAGGATCAAGGACGGCTACTACATGGTCTGTGCAGCTGCAGCCCTTACTGTTTCTGCTGACCACATAGAGAAAGTTAAGCAGGTGAAGATCCTTCCATTCTGGCTTAAAAGAGCACCCGATTTGCTTGACATCGTGCAGTTGATTGAGGATACGGCTAACCAGCTTTCCTTTAAGGGAACAATTGTAGCGGAAAAAGGGGATATGTATAACCAGCCTCTGTGGGTGCCTGAAAGTATGTTTTCAAGGGCATTTAAGTACCAGGAGTCCATAGCTGAGAGAAGAGCTATCGAACTTGCTCACCATATCTCTTTGAGTGCTCGAAATTTACTTATTAAAGAACTTGATATTGAGGCGTGAAAATTCCAGCAGAACAAAATATAGAAAGCGAAAACAGGGTAATTCTCGTAAAAAGAACCAATCCACGAGCTGACCCTGAACGCGGCGAATATCTCTTTGAGGAACTCAGGGAGCTTACAAAGACTGCAGGCTATGTCCCGGCCGGGGAGCTTACTCAGACAAGGTTTCCGGACTCCAGGTACCAGCTGGGGAGAGGAAAAATAGAGGAGCTTGCCGAACTTGTGAGAATAAAGAAGGCTGAAAAGGTCATCTTTTATAACAAGCTCTCTACAATTCAGCTTTTCAATATCTCGGAAATCTGCGGGTGTCAGGTCATAGACAAATTCCAGCTTATACTTGAGATCTTTGCAAAAAGAGCTACCACTCGCAGGTCCAAGCTGCAGGTTGAACTTGCGAGGCTGAGGTATGAGGTCCCAAGGGCGAAAGCTATTGTTTCTCTTCTGAAAAAGGAGGAAAAGGCAGGTTTCATGGGACTTGGGGACTATGAGGACGCTTATGAACTGGACCTGAAAAAAAGGATAACAAGGATTGAAAATGAACTTAAGTCTGCAGAAAAAGACGATGAGTCCCTGCGGGCGTTTAGGCATAGGAAAGGCTTTTCCCTGGTCTGCCTTGCAGGTTATACCAATGCCGGAAAAAGCACTCTCTTCAATGCCATTGTTGATGAAAGCGTTGAAGCACAGAATCTGCTCTTTACAACCCTTGTGCCGACTACCCGGGCCCTTGACCTGGGCGGCAGAAAAGCTCTTTTGACAGATACTGTAGGTTTCATAGAGGATCTCCCACACTGGCTGGTTGACGCCTTCAAATCCACCCTCGATGAGATATTTCTTTCTGATCTTATCCTGCTGGTAGTCGATGTAAGCGAAAAACCTGAGATAATCCTTCAAAAACTTTCCACCTCTCATGATACTCTCTGGGACCGCATTCAGGGGGTTCCGATGATTACGGTGCTTAACAAGACAGATCTGCTTGAAGCATCCGAACTTGAAGCTGTTATGGAAGAAATAGGCTATATGGCTCCCAATCCTGTGTTCATTTCCGCAAAAGAAAAGGTTGGCATGCAGGAGTTAAAAGCCGAGATAATCAAACATCTTCCTGCCTGGTCTTTTTACTCCTTTTCCCTCCCGAACTCAGAAAAAGGGATGTCAATACTCTCCTGGCTGTACGATGAGGGTATTGTACACAGTGTTGAGTACGGGAAGCGAATTTCAGTGGATTATGAGGCAAGAACAGAAATTCTCAACCGGATTAAATCTCTGGAACAGGATATTGATGAATGACGCTGGATAATGTTTTTTGGCGTCTTCTCAGGAGATCTGGCTGAATAAAAAGTTTTACTAATTATATAAATCAATTAGTATATTATCCATACATTTCCGAATTTTTTTCTGTTCCGAAATTCTTTTATCATAACCTGAATATTGTTCGTATATTTACGAAAGATATTTATATCGGAAAGTTGTTTGTTTGTTTGCGAACGGGCGTCTACTGAAGACACAAACCCCTCCTAATTCCTAAACTACCCCTACACCAGACTTTTGATATACATTTGCCCGTTCGCTATTCCTCCTCCCATTATTCTTCGGTTTGCTTATCCTGATTCAACTCTCTTGATTCTTTTTTCCGAATTCAATTCGCTAAACCCCACTTTTTGTATTATTATTCCTATAATCTTTTTTGTTGATCGGTATAACCCTGGAAAGATTTTCAAAATTCCGGTTCAAAATTTATATAACTCCATCGATCATTTTTATATTAGCATGAAATTCGATCTTCACGTACATTCCGAATATTCAAGAGATAGTGAATCAAGCCATGAGGATATCCTCGAAACTGCCCTTAAAAGGGGACTTGACGGATTTGCTATATGTGACCATGATACGGTTGAAGGCGGACTTGCCTGCGCGAGAAAAGTCCTGGAACTTGGCCTTGAAATCACAGTCATTCCCGGTGTAGAGGTTAGCTCTTCAAAAGGACATATCCTGGTTCTGGGAATCAGGGAGAACATAGACCCTCTGTTAAGTCCGGAAGAAACTATCCGCAGGGCCCGAAAACTTGGCGGCACGGTGATTATCCCCCATCCCTTCAAAAGCAGTTCTCACGGGATAGGGAGTTTTGAAGGGCTTGATATTGATGCGGTTGAGGTCTTCAATTCTCGTTGCCTTTTTAACGAAGCAAACAGAAAAGCCTTAATCGAGGCAAAAAGACTTGGAATACCTGAAGTTGCAGGAAGTGACTCCCATATTCCCGAAATGGTAGGGCAGGCTTATACTGAAATCGATGCATCGGAAAACACCGTGGAAGCAGTGCTAAAAGCAATCAGGGAAGGAAAAGTCGCCCCTGCAGGAAAAAAAACACCCACCCCGATCATCCTGAAACAGATGGCGGGAAGCGCAAAACGAAAACTGAGGAATAAATTCTTCGGAAGGGCTTAAAGGACTTTAAGTAAAATGTCTTTTTGAGCTAACCAAACGTAAAGCCGGAAGTTTCTTTTTTCTACTTTATCTCCTCTGCCCCCGGTCTAAATAAGCAGGGTTAATAAGTTTGCCTCCGATAGACTCAAAAAACAGGAAAAGCAAAAGAGGAGTTGCAACCATCAGGTTCAAAAAAGAAATAAGCACAGAAATTGAGATCTTCGCTTCTGCGGACCGGATCTGGCAGATCCTTATGGATTTTGCAGCCTATCCCAACTGGAATCCCTACATAAATGAAATCAGTGGAGAGGCAAAGGTCGGGAGCAAAATTAAAGTCAATATGAAGCCGGAATGGGAAAGAAAAGGCGTGACCCTTCACCCAAGGATCATTCGCCTGGAGCCAAGAAAAGAGCTTACATGGAAAGGAAGTTTCTTTTTTCCCGGGCTGCTCGACGGGGAGCATAGCCTCATCCTTGAAGAAATTTCAGGTCACAAGGTACGTTTAATCCAGAAAGAGATATTCAATGGAATTGCAATTCCTATTATCAGTACTTCATGGTCTATAGAGAAGGGAACAGTACGTAGCTTTGGGGATATGAACAATGCCCTTAAAAAAAGGGCGGAAAGGGTCAAATAAATTTCTGAAATTCTTAACCTGTAATTTAAGAAAGCCAGCTCATTGAAATTTGTTAATCTAATTTCCGTAAATACAGTTATTGATATTGTTTTTTCTGGGCTGGCCAATTCCAAATAAAGTGTATACACAATTCCTAAATCAGGTCAATTTTACATAAACCAATAACTGTCGACAACATATAAAGAAAAATTATAAATACTTTTAATTTAATAAGTTTCTAATAACATATTTTTGGAGATAATCCCTATGTCTGACACAAGAAATTTTGTATTACGAGATGAAGAAGGCAATGAGCACGGTGTTTTCACAGGAAAACAGCCTCGGCAAGCTGCCCTTAAAGCTGCAAACAGGGGCACCGGAACCAAATCAAAACCAGATATTATCCGACTCAGGGAGCGCGGGACAAAGAAAGTTCATGTTTTCAAAGCATGGAAGCAAAATGTCGAAGCCCCAAAAAACAGGCCTGCCTGGATGCCAGCAAAAATCAGTAAGCCTTTTGTCAAGAAAGAGAAAATAGAAAAAATCGAGTAAAATCTAGTTTTCTTCATATACCTTGAAATTTAAGGTTATTTCTTTGGCATGAAAGTACCTCTGATTTCGCACTCCGGACCCTCATTCAGAATTTCTGATTATGTTGGAAGCAAATATAGCATTTTTGTCCTATTAAATTGAAGCCAGGGTCCGGAATGTAGAAGTGAGGACACTTCGCCTTCACTTAATGTCAGGTTTCTTTTTTTCAACAATTGCGAATATTTCACTAATTATTGAGATACGTTCATCAACTGAAAATATCTCGGTCTCAACAATCTTCCTCCTTTGAACTTCTCCCTTGACATATCCCGTTTCATCTTCGTACATCTCATCATTTGTGATAAGGTGCCATATTATTGTTGCAATTTTCCTTGTGAGGGCAAGAATTGCCTTTGCATGTCCAATTGACTTCTTTTTTCTGTTAAAAAACTCTTTTAACTTGCTATTTTTTGTTCTTGCTGCTGCCTGAGCAATCTGTGTTAGAATCCACCTTGCTACCTTTGATCCTCTCTTAGTAATCCTTCCATTGTGGTATTTATCTGCAGATTGGTACACATTAGGAACCAGTCAAAGCCATGAAGCAAGCTTGTCCCCTGAAGCAAAATCCTTAAAATTGTCTATTTCAGCAATTAGAGTTACCGCACCAAGTTCCCCTATACCTGGAACAGACATTAAAATTTCCATTTCCCGCTTATGAGTTCCATAAGCATAATTGAATATTTCTTTTCCCAAATGTTCAATAGAATCGTCAAAATTCTTTATTAGCTTTAAACATATCTGAAGCCTAATTGCAGCACTCTGGGAGATTTCTCTGTCCAGAAGCTCTCGAATCTGAGCGCTTTTTTTACGAACATTTGGAGAAAGGTTTTGTAGAATCTGGTCAACATTTTTACCTGAACAGATTCCTGATAGTATCTCTCTACCATTTTCCAAAAATGTCTGTTAGCACATCTTTTAGATTAAACATGTCACATTTGAGCCTTCGATGACAATTCAATGGTTAGTTTTTTGACGGCTTCGAAGAGCCAAAGAAAAAACAACCCTCCTGTCCTAAGATAATGATGGAGTTAATATACAAAAAAGGTAAGTGAAAAGGACTTTCATTTATTTGAGCATGTTATTCGAAGAATTTCATGTGCGTTTTTTGAATTGTTCTAACACAATATATTCTTTTATCTTCTGTCAGGCATGTATGTTGATATCACTTTTGCCAATTTTATGGTTTAGTGAAGAAAAGAATATTCAGATTATTTGCTAAAAGTGAGGTCAAATTCCTGACGCCAATTAGGACTCTGAGCCTTCATTATTTCAATGAAAAAGCTGATCATTTGAGTGAATGTTAATCAGACTGATGAATATTCGTCGTCGTAATTAATGTATAGAAGAAGGTTGATAGAGATTTTTGGATGTGAAGTTCAAACGAACTTTCCAGAGTGGATTTGAACTCCACATTGCCCGGAGGCATGAGTTAGTGTTAGCTTTGTGAATATTTAAGGTTTGCTTGATCCTGCCTCCTGGGAAACGAAACAGGAGTGAAAATAATGAAGAAACTGTCGAATAAGTGCAATATTTGCAGCAATACTTCTTGTGAGTATTGCTTTTGTACCGGCTGTAAGTGCAAAAGCTGACATTTCTCAAAACGAAAAGTATGGTGATGCAATAGATATCTCGAACGAAAAATAAATTTCTGAAGAAGACATCAAAAAAGCATTAGAAAACACGAATAAAATATCAGGAAGCATGAATGTATTATCAAAAACTGATAATGAAAAGATAGTATATTTCAAAAAAGATGAGGGGTCAATTGGATACGCTATTTTATGGAAAGATGAAAAGAATTCTAACAGAACATATTTTGCTGTTGTAGATCTGGATGAATTGGTAGCTGAAAAATTCGTATCTGCCACGAGTCTAAATGATAGTGCAGCAGTTGCAGCAGCAATCTCTGCGGCTAAGTCAAGTTTTGCGAATGGAAGTTATGTTGAAACATATGGTGATAACATAACAGGTGGACTGCACATCTACTTCTCTCCAAAAGATGCTGATCTACTTGCAGATGGAAGCTCAGCCATAGCTGGGGCATTAGTTGCTGTATTAGGTCTATATGTATCAGGTGGTATGCTTTCAATAGCATTGGGTACACTAGTCGGTCTAGCAGTGCAAACTTGATACTGGTATGAGCAAAATTCAGATGGCAGTTTAGATGTAAGAATACCTTACGTAAACATAGCTACAATACCACTAACAGGTCACGTTTACATGAAGATTGGTAGTCATTGGTATACGATTTAATTGAGTATCGGCTGATTTTTAATCAGCCATTTTTTATTTGGTGATAATATGGAAAGACAACAGATATTAAGGATTTTAATTCCAGTGTTTACGGTTGTTGTTGTGATCGTACTTAGCGGAGTTGTGGCTAAAAATGTAGTACATGATCATCGGTTAATCGAAATTTCACTTATCGGATCTTTTCTTTTTGGGTTTCTTACCTACTGGACTATTGTTAAGTTGGGAATTAATTAGGGAGGATTTTGTTAAGGAATAGCTGAAGAATAACTTCATGTTTATACTTTTGGAATTACCTTATAATTCCATTTTCCCAAATAATGTATCCTCTTCAAATATGAAGGGCTTTCAATCACAGGAAAAATATAATAGTTTTTCCATTTACCGGTATTCACATTTTGGATATAAAGATGACTCCTGAAGCTCTCACACAATTACTGGCCTCTCTGGATATCAATCCTGACAAGATAGAGGATGAAAAGTATGCCAAAATTATTCGTGTTCTACTTTTAATTATTGATGAACTGAGTAGGGAGATAGAATCCTTCAGGTCAGAGGTCCAAAAGCTTCGAGATGAAATCAGCTTACTCAAAGGTGAACAAACCAAGCCTGAAATTCGTTGCCCTAACAAGAATTAGGACATTTCTTCTGAAAAAGAGAGAAAAGAAAGAATGCCTAACAAGCCCAGGGAATCAAATTCAAGAAAGGATAAAATAGAGATCCATCATACTGAAACTTGCAAAATTGATAAATTTACTTTACCCCCTGATGCATGTTTCAAAGGGTATGATGAAGTGGTTATTAGGGACATTCTAATAATGCCCTGAAATACCAGATTTCAGATAGAGAAGTATTATTCACCTTCAGAGGGCAAGACATACAGGGGAAAATTGCCAGAAGGTATAAACGGTGAATTTGGTCCTGGAATTAGATCTGCTGTAATTGCTCTGCACCATATCTCTAATGTTTCAGAACCCAAAATACATGAATTCTTGGAAAATGTCGGTGTTTGCATATCCAGAGCTACAATTTCTCGGATGCTGACAAAAAATATTGATAACTTCCATGAAGAGAAGGCTGATATTTTTCAGGCAGGTCTCAAATCCACAACTTATCAGCAGATTGATGACACAAGTGCCAGAGTCAATGGGGAAAATTGGTATACCCAGATCCTTTGCAATCCTCATTACACTGCTTATTTTACAGTACTCCATAAGGATCGGGAAACAATTTTAGATATACTCTTGTGTGGAATGGAAAAAAAGTACTGCCTTAACGAAGAAGAATTTGATCTGATGGAAACGTTCAATGTAGCAAAAATATGGCAGCAAAAACTCTCTGATTACAAGAATAAGGTATTCAGTGATGAAGAAATGCATCAAATACTGGCTCTTCTATTATCACCAGATAGAAATAAAAATATTAAGAAAAGAATTCTTGAAGCTTGTGCAATTGCTTCATATCATCAGATGACAAACATACCTGTGGTTACCACCTTTTTAAGTGATGATGCTCCTCAATTCAAGCAGCTTACATACCATCATGCTCTTTGCTGGATTCATAATGGAAGGCATTACAAAAAGTTACATACGACAGTACCTTATTATCAGGAAAAGGTGAAAGCGTTCCTGAATAAGTACTGGGATTATTATGTTAAACTCTGTGAGTTTAGGAAAAACCCAAATTCAGACGTAGCGAAGCAATTGTCTGCTGAGTTTGATCGATTGTTTTCAACCGAAACAAATTATCCTCCACTCGATGATAGAATCAGTAAAACAAAAGAGAAAAAGGAAAGTCTATTAATGGTACTAAATTTTCCAGAAATTCCATTGCATAACAAGGGAGCAGAGTTAGGAGCAAGAGCAAAGGTCAGGAAAAGAGATGTCAGCCTCCAATCCGCGACCGATGAAGGAACAAGAGCAAACAATACATTCATGACGATTGTTCAGACAGCAAGGAAACTGAGCGTGAGTGCATATGATTACATCTTGGATAGAGTAAGCAATAGGTGTGAGATGATATCTCTGGCTCAACTCATCCGAGAAAAAAGTGCACTGAATTGAAACTGAAAAGCTTTCCGCTCAATTTGAAGAGGAGGACCTTTCTACCTTAATTTGATTTTGATAGATGCCAGCTTGATTCCGGACTGCCCGGCGTTTTTTTCATACATTCTACAGGACGACGAAGTATCTCCTCCCTTTGAATGAAAAATAATTATATAGTTGCCAGTTTCAGTAGGTCTGAATGCAGCTAATAACCAAATACAAAAAAATCGAACCCTACCCCACAAAAGACGGCTCGATAATCCGCGAACTCATGCACCCCGCAGTCCACGGCAACTCAAACCAGAGCCTTGCCGAAGCCACCGTACCTGCCGGAGGGACAACTCTCCTCCACAAACACAGGCTAAGCGAAGAAATCTATCACATCACCAAAGGCAGTGGGATAATGACTCTCGGCTCTGAAGAATTTGAAGTCCGAAAAGGAGATTCCATCTGTATTGGTCCCGGAACTCCGCACAGGATCCAAAACACCGGAAAAGAGCCATTAAAGATTCTTTGCTGTTGTACGCCGGCTTATTCGCACGAGGATACGGAATTGGTGGAGTTGCCTTAAAAGAACCCTCTACATCATTTTTTTATTCAATCCTTCTTTTCATGTTGTTCTTCTCTTGTCTCCTTTTCATGTTGTTCTTCTCTTGTCTCCACAACTGCCCTCTTTCTGAAGTTATATCCCCTAAATTAGACCTGCGAAATAAAGTTTAATCCCTAAATTAGACCTGCGAAATAAAGTTTAATCCCTAAATTAGACCTGCGAAATAAAGTTTAATCCCTAAATTAGACCTGCGAAATAAAGTTTATTATCCCTTGAAAAATTGGTCGGTTTGTTAAGGTCTTTAAAGAGAAGCTATTTTACTTATTCAGCCAGTAATTCCTTTCGAATTATCTCCTCTTTATCCCTTTTTAAGTAAGAAATTTCGGTGATTCCGGTATTATCAAGTAGTTTCTGTATTTCATTCATATGTAATTTATTTTCATCTTTTAGCCTTGTTAGCGCTTCTTCACGAGTAATTAAACCTTCTCTCACCATTTTGGAATAAAAATCATCTTTTTCGGTCATGTTGAGAGTTTTCATGTACATAAAATCTTTTAAATGACTTACAATGCAGTCAAATCTCCAGGATGAACTGAATCGTTTCGGGCTTTCCCAGTTCAATTCCTGCTTTATTCTTGACAAAACTTCCTCTTCTTGCCAGGGAATGTAGTGAAATATGTCTATAAACTTAATATTCGGGGACAAAAACCTGGGTCCTAAACTGTAAGGATTTCCGTACAAAAATCCTGATATCATAGTGGGAATGCACATCGGATGGCAATAAAAAGGATTTTTTAACATCTCATTCGCAATTCCTCCAAATCCTTTTATGCCAAAACTTTTTGTTAAGAGATTCATGTAATTTTCATCTGTTGAAACATTCAGTAATTCCCTTTTAAAAGATATGTACTCATATGGATTACCTCCTGTTATTACACATCCCGCATCATACTTTTTTGCGTACTTAATCACATTTGGAAGAATCAATTTACAGGCAATACACATCATAGGTATAGCTGCAGGAGATGGTTTGCGGAGCCATGAAGTAAAATTATGTTTAAATGTTTTTTCATGAATATTATTCTTCAATTTGAAACTAACAACATCAACGTTTAGCGCTTCTACAGCATTTTCAATATTGGCTTTAGCCTGGGGATCAGTAAATGGATTATCGTAATTAACTGCCAGAACTTTTAGATTGTAATCTTTTACAAGTTTAAGGAGTGTATAACTGCTATCCCTTCCGCCACTGATTCCTACAACACAATCATATTTGCTGCTATCTTTGCGGTACGAGTGCAGTAATTCTCTAAGTTTTGATTCCCCTTCATACTGGACTTTTACATGAGAATGGCAAAAATTACAAACACCATCTTTATCAAAAGTAATATTTGGTGTTGTTTCGGGTAGTATACACATGCTACATCTTTTCAAGTATTCATTATCTGTCATAATTCCCCCCACAATGTACTTATTTAATTTTGAATGATTTACACACTTTATAATGAAACTAGACTGGAAAACTATCAAAAATATCTAAATTTGTGTGTGCCTTATCTAATTTCGCGATACTATACACATAATACTATAAATGAACTTAAAATTAACTAATTTTAATAATAATGGATGAACAGGGACTCTGGTCCAAAATTCAGTGATTAGTGTAAACTAAAAAATCACTGGATTTTGAGCCAGAGTCTGAACAAGTCCCCGTATGTTTTATTTATCTGAATCGTAACTTTTTCCCCTTACTTTTGCCCCCCCTCATTTGTTCTTCATTCCTTTTCCTCATACCACTCATCCCTCGCCTCCACAAGCGCCCTCATATTTGCAAGCGGAGTTCTCGGAGCAATCCCGCAGCCCGGGGCAAGGATATCCACGCCAGCTGAGAGACACTGTTTTGCCTCTTCTTTCACGGCGTCCGGGGTCCCGAAGAGCAGAGTCCTTGAGGGGGATACGTTTCCGATTAACCTTGTCCTGCCGCCGATGGCTTCTTTTGCGGCTTTTATGCTGACTTTTTCTTCAGTACTTATGGCTTCAAAACCGCATTCTGAAAGAGTTTTCAGGGAATCTCCTGCATCGCCGCAGATGTGAAGGATTACGGGGCCGTTTGTTTTTTTGCAGAGGCGTTTGTAGAAGGGTTTGACAGTGTTTTCCAGAACCGAAGGGGGCATCATCCTTGAGCCGACTATCCCGCCGTCGGGCATAGAGAGGGCGTCCGCGCCGTGGTCGAAGAGGGAGTTTGCGTATTCTATGCAGATTTCGGTGCAGGTTTCCATGAAAGCATTGACGTAGTCGGGTTTTCTTATAGTCCAGATCAGGTAGTTTTTGACTTCTGTAAGGTGGATTAAAACAGTAAGTGGTCCTTCCATACCTGCGATCAGGGGGATTTCTTCTTTCCCGGTTTTTCCTTCGGTCCGGGTTGCCAGGATTTCCGTTGCTTTGAGAGCGGTGGGGATTCTTCCCTTTTCGAGAAGGGCTTCAGGGACTTCCAGTTTTTCCGGACCTTCGGAGAAGGGATGGGACAGGACCGAGGGCTGGATATCTTTTGTGCCCATCCGCACATTGCAGCCCATGGCTTCGGCAAGCATGGTCAAACAATAGGGATAACGTACGGCTTCAAGGCCCGCAATCTCGTGACCTGCAAGGGCAAGAGCTGCCATCTTTTCCGGGTCCGAATGAGCGATTGGCCAGGCGGCACCGGTCAGGTCCATAAGTTCTACAGTTCCGGTCTGGGTCACGGAGCAAACTGGGACTCTGTCAACCGGCCTGCCCTGAAGCGCGTTAAGAAAGTTTTTCCTGAGATTCTTTACCATTTTTCTGGCTCCTATTTATTGATTTTATTCAGAATTCTAATTTCCTTGAAAAATCTGGATTTTGATTATTCTTCGGTTTCAAAGCTCTCCAAGTCCTCAAAAGCGAGATTTGCTGCAAATTTATTTTCGAGGCAAGTAAAACCTGCAGCTGTGCTTTATCGGATTTCGTACAGATTTCACTGAGTGCACGTGCAGCCTCTACATTTACGAAACGGTTCCAATCATAAAAAGTGTTGATAAGGGATTCGATTGTTTTTTCCGGTTTTATCCTGCTCAGAACCCTTGCCGCCGCCAACCTTGTGAAATCGTCACAGTCGATAAAAGCATTGATTAGAGGGTTGACTGTTTTTTCGACTTTAATCCGCCCAGAGGCTTCGGCTGCACCCCATCTGTCGCCATTGTTTTCACCAAACAGTGCCTCAATAAACGGATCCAGTGCCTCAATAAGCGGGTCAATGGTTTTTTCAGACATTATAACAGGGGGGCACAGAAGATCACGAATACCCCTTCCTTGTAATAAATTAGATTTATTTTTTAAGAGGGGGTCGAAATGTAAAAAAAGAAGAAAATGAAGAAAATTAGTGGGAATATTTGAAGAATATCCCTGTAAAGAAAGATCAGAGATTAATCAAAAATTCCCCTTCAGGAACGGAAAGTATCAAATAGGTAAATTATTCAGATACTTATTTTATTTTTACCGCAAGCATCCGGTCAAGAGCCTCCTTTGCCCTGATCCGAACATCTTCGGGAACAGTTACTACATGTTGCATCTTTTCAAGAGACTCCAGTACATTTTCAAGATTGACCATTTTCATGCTGGGACAGCAGGCGAATTCAGAGACGCAGTAATAAGTTTTTTTCGGAGCTGCCTTACGGAGCCCGTGGATGAGCCCGCACTCGGTGCCTATGATGAACTCCTGTTCAGGAGAGTTTTTCGCGTACAGAATCATCCCCCGCGTGCTTGCCACGTGATCTGCAAGTTCCAGGACATCAGGGCGACACTCGGGATGAGCGATGAATTTGGCAAGAGGATGCTTTTCTTTCATCTTCAGGACATCTTCCTTCAGGACCTGGTGGTGCGTGGGGCAGTGCCCTTCCCAGGGAATAACCTTTTTGTCGGTCAGGGATGCAACGTAGGCTGCCAGGTTTTTGTCAGGAACAAAAATAACCTCTTCGGCATCCAGGGAGTTTACCACTTCTACAGCGTTGGCAGAGGTACAGCAGATATAGGATTCTGCCTTGATTACAGCCGAAGTGTTTACATAGGAGACAACCGGGGCGTCAGGGTGCTTTTCTTTCAGTCTTTTAAGGCCTTCCACATCTACCATATCTGCCATCGTGCAGGTAGCATCAATTTCCGGCAACAGGACCGTCTTTTTAGGAGAAAGGATTGCAGCGCTTTCTCCCATAAAATGAACGCCGCAAAACACGATAACATCTGCGTCCTGGCGGACAGCTTCCTGGCTCAGGGCAAGGGAATCCCCTACGAAGTCCGCAATGTCCTGGACTTCAGAGCGAGAGTAATAGTGAGAAAGAATTACTGCGTTTCTTTTTAATTTCAATTCCTGGATCCTTTTTATAAGGTCTGCTTGATGCATGGGATCACCATAAATATTTTAAGAGAAAAATATAAATTTTAAATTTATTTAGTTTAAACAGGCTTTAATTAACTTTGAGATTTATCACGCAAAAACATTCTGGCAAAAGGGCACATTAAACGTATAAAGGGGTGCAATAAGGATAATTATGACCATAAGGCACTTTTTCACATACTTGCAACCTTCTCCTGAAGATTTACGTGCTTAACTCCTCCGGACTATATAATGTTTGTGAACCTAACGTTTGTGAACCTAACGTTTGTGAACCTAACGTTTGTGAACCACACCTACCTTCAATCCGAAGATCCAGGTTAAGGTGCCTGAGTCCTGTTAGTTCAGGTTCAGCACTCAAGGTTCGACCCTCGAAATTCAGCCTGGAAGATTCAGGTCCCGACCTGGACAGGATTCAGAATTTTTTTCAGAGTCGAAACTGCAGAAAGGGCTGCAAGATAACTTGTTTTTGGATTTTCCGGGGAAGGAAGATTTTCCACTCTTGTACTAAACTTTCCGAATTCTCCTTCTACGGTGATCTCATGCACATTTCTGGAAAGAGAAGGGTCAGCTATGACTCTTACCCTGGTCTGCTCAAAACCTACGCCTGCAAGGCTTATCGTAGCTGCCACGTTAACGTTTGCAGGAAAGGCTTTTACGGCTTCTGAAGCAGTCCCTTCAAAAAGTACGGTTTCTTTTTCTAGTTTTTCAAGTTCTATACCGTGTTCCACAACATAAGGAGCTCCCCCGAGTCCTGAAGGAGGTTTCCTGGTGGTCAGAGTGACCGAGGAAATTCCATCCGCAGATGCTGAGTTTAACCCATCAATGCCGACAACTGCTCCCGAAGGGAAATAAAGCCTGCAGTTGTGCTGTTCTGCAAGCCCGAAAAGAGCTACCCTCAGTTCTTCATCTGCAAGAGCGCCCACGCTCAGGACCATCACATCACATCCTGCCTTAAGGGCCTGGGGTACAATGAATCTGACAGCATTCTGGGAGGCGCTTTCTATAACAAGGTCCACACTGCGTATGAGTTCTTCAATCTCCATATATGCAGGCCTGCATTTATTCAGGGAAGCTGAAAGGTCAAGTACCTTGTTTTCCGAAGAGTCACAGAGGGCGTACAGCTCTGCATTAACCTCTCCGTTATCAATTGCCCTGCAAATCTGCCCACCAATGAATCCGCAACCAACAATTCCGATTTTCAGTATTCCAGGCTCCTGAGAATAATCCGTAGATATTAATTGTTTTAGTTAGTAACTTAAGTTGTTTTAGCTGGTATTTTTCAATCCATTATAATTGCTTGCATTATAATTTTCTTTATAGGTCCGGCATAAAGTAAATCCGGTAACGGGATAACTGTATTCTGTCCTCTCACTTAAAATCTTCTGTTTTCCAGCTATTTATGTCACAAAATCGCCTGCACAATTTAGTTTTTTAACTTCTTTTAAGCTTATTTGAAATTCTCAGTTCGGATTTACAACTGAAATCGAAAATCAACATCAATAAACCTTCAGCCGTCTTATTAAAAAATATAATAATCAAGTCACAAGTTCTTGATTATATACATTAAATACGTGTATCCAAAGATATAAGAAGTGGTTGAGGTATCATATAGGGGGACATAAATACTGTTATTTTTAGCAAATGTTGTTAATACTTACTTGTTTCTCAAGCAAAGATATTCGAGGTAGCATTTTTGTGGACTTCAGGGGAAAGTAGGATCGAGAATAGCATTGGAGGATTATAATGAAAGAAAAGAAACGTGATGAAACACAAAGAGGTTATGCTCTTATTAGAATATTAGGACTGCCGATGCTAGTGCTTTTAATGCTGGCAAGTGTTGCAGGCGCAAATCCATATGCATATATTACGGACTCCGACGATGATAAGGTATCTGTAATTGACACAACAACAAACACGGTTACAGCCACTGTGGATGTAGGAGATCGTCCTTTGGGAGTTACAGTCACTCCTGATGGATCAAATGTGTATGTGACGAACTACGGCAGCAATACTGTCTCTGTGATTGACACAGCAACAAACACGGTTACAGCCACTGTGGATGTAGGAGATCATCCTTTAGGAGTTGCAGTCACTCCTGATGGATCAAATGTATATGTGGCGAACTACGGCGACAATACTGTCTCTATGATTGACACAGCAACAAACACGGTTGCAGCTACTGTGGATGTGGGACAAAGCCCCTGGGGAGTTGCAGTTACTCCTGACGGATCAAATGTGTATGTGACAAATATAGGCAGCTGTTCTGTTTCTGTGATTGACACGAGCATGGATACTGTTGTAACTACAATGGAAATGGGAAGAAGTCAACCTCGTGGAATTGCATTCACTCCTGATGGATCAAAGGCATATATGATATCCAGTCCTGGAACTGAGGGCTCCGATGCCTATGTAATTGACACCGCCACAAACACGGCTACATATTTAGATTTAGGAGGTATGGGAGAAGGTCCTTTTGGAGTCGCAGTCACTCCTGATGGATCAAAAGTATATATAACAGCCGGATATACTGATACTGAATCCGACACTCTATATGTAATTGACACTGCAACAAACAATCTTATAACCACGGTGGATGTAGGAGACGGTCCTCGTGGAGTTGCAGTCACTCCTGATGGATCAAAGGTATATGCAGTGAGCTATGATAACATGGTCTCTGTGGTTGACACAGCTACAAACACTGTTACAACCACGGTGAACGTAGGCAACCGTCCTTTTGCCTTAGGGCAGTTTATATGTACTATCCCAGCTCCTTTCGAAATTCAGATAACCCGAATCACCACAAGTGGATCAGCATCTAATCCTCATATTTACGGCGATAGAATTGTGTGGGAAGATAACCGCGATGGAAAAAATAATATCTACACGTATGACCTTTCCACAAAACAGGAAACTCAGATATCCACAAGTGGAACAGCAACTTATCCTGCAATTTATGATAATAAGATAGTGTGGTATGATAGCCGTAATGGGAAGTGCGATGTCTACATGCATGACCTTTCCACTAAACAGGAAACTCAGGTATCCACGAGTGGAACAGCATATGCTTCTTATCCTGGTCCCTATGTCTATACTCCTGCAATATCTGGTAACAGGATAGTGTGGGAGGATTATCGCAATGGACAGAATATCTACATGTACGACCTTTCCAATTCCAAAGAAACTCAGATCACCACCAGTGGCTCAGCGTTCAGTCCTGATATCTACGGTGACAGGATAGTTTGGGTTGATGGTAATGATATTTACATGGGTACTGTCTCAGAAGAGTCTAAGGAAACTGTAGTTTCCGAAATAGAAGTATCTGACAACCTTTTGCGTGAAGCTTCTCCTAACAAAGTCTACAAGAGTTTAACCTATATTGACATCGGTGGAGAAAATAGCTTCAGGTGGAGGAATGTAATAAGATTTAACCTGAGCGAATACAGCAGTGATACTTCTATCAAAAATGCAGCCCTTTCACTCTACTGGTATTATCCAGAAGGAAGTTCAAGACCTGAAGATACCGTAATTGAAGTTTACAGACCTGCTTCTACCTGGAACCCCAACTATGTGAGCTGGAATAAAAGGGACAAAGGCATTGCATGGAAAAATCCCGGAGGAGACTGGTATGATAAAAATGGTGTTTTGCAGGGTAACAGTCCATATGCTACAATAACTATTAAGGGAAGTGATATTCCTAACAACAGGTATTACAAACTGGATGTAACCGATCTCGTAAAAGAGTACACCAGTGGAAAGTATGAAAACACGGGATTTCTGATAAAAGCCCGCACAGAGAGCAATAACTATATTGCATTCTATAGCAGTGACTGCGGAAACGAAAGTAAGGAACCAAAACTTCAACTTGTATACAGCTAAAGGGTAAAATGTTTTTTAAAATGTCTTTAAAGAAGTACTCCGAAATGCTGGCTGCAAGAAATATTAATTTTTCCAAGGCTTGCTTTTTGGAAAAAACCTTTTCCCGAAGTGTATAGGAGAAAAGCCCATACCTCTTATAAATCCGGACAGCATTAAGTATCGGGGTAAAAATCATGCTTATCAGAGAAGTAGAAAGCTTCATAGAAGAAGACCTGGGGTACGATGATGTTTCATGCACTATTATTCCGGACAGGCCTGCAGAAGCCATCATTTTCACAAAAGAAGATTGTACGGTTGCCGGACTTAATGAGGTGGCATCAATATTTTGTTATTTTGGAATTCAGGTAGAAACTGATCTTAAAGATGGAGACCACCTCAGCAAAGGAGATATAATTTTTAGGCTAAGGGGAGGAGCTGTATCCATTCTCAGGGCAGAGCGCCTTAGCCTGAACTTCCTCGGGCACCTTAGCGGGATTGCAACCCTGACAAGGACCTGCGTGGATATCGTAAGAGAGCACTCAGAAACCACAAGGATCGCGTGTACAAGGAAAACCACCCCCGGAATAAGGAAATTCGAAAAGCTGGCTGTTGCTGTAGGGGGGGGAGACCCTCACAGATTTAACCTCTCGGATGCGGTTATGATTAAGGATAACCACATTAAACTCATGGGGATAGAAGCCGCAATCAAAGCAGCCCGAAAAACAAGTTTTACGCGGAAAATTGAGGTAGAGGTCGAGTCTACAGAAGATGCGATTCTTGCTGTGAAACTGGGAGTCGACATTATCATGCTTGATAATATGCCACCTGAGGCAGTCAAAGAGACTCTATCTTTACTTGAAGAAAAAGGACTCAGGAAATCGGTCCTTGTAGAAGCCTCAGGAGGAATTTCCCCCGAAAACCTTGAAGGTTATGCAAAAACAGGAGTAGATATAATATCAATGGGCTCCCTTATCCACAAATCAAGATGGATAGATATCAGCCTGGAAATCATCAACTCCGAAAACTGAAACTATATTTAGTTCGCGGAATCTGCATTTTCTGTGGGCATATATTTTCCTTATGGTCCACATCTTTATTGAGGCTAATGCAGAAATTTTGAGATTGGCTATAAATTAAACCAGTACCCATTAAACCAGTACTCATTAAACCAGTACTCATTAAACCAGTACTCATTAAACCAGTACTCATTTCTTTTTTTAGTTAGACCGGAGTTTATACTTTGTAGTATAAAACTGTATCAAGCGACACATAAAATGTAGGGTATAACAAAATATGAATTCTGTTTGGCACCAATTCAAAACATATTAGTATAAAATCAACAAATATATAACAATTAATATAAACGAGCGTGTAACAAAAAGAGCTAAATTCCCATATATAGGGTATAACACATAATCCCTATAAAAAGACGCTATATATTGTTTTCTTCCTTATAAGGAAGGGAAAAACACATAAGTACCAATCTTTGGGCAAATTCAAGATGTGGTGACACCAAGATTGAATTAGATGGGTTTAGAACTTAATAAATTATTTGTTATACATACACAATATCAATAGCTATAGCCCGATTTTCATGATATCTTATAAACTCCGGTTAAAGGATTTCCTATTGTACATGATTCATTTTCAAATTTATTTACACTTGTAAGTGCAGTAGTATTTAAAGTAGATTCCGTTTTTCTATAAGGAAGTTGAAAACACCGAAAAGATAAAAAGGAAGAAAAGGATAAATATTACAAAGAAGATAGTATAAAAATATAAAAAGATAGAAAGAAAATAAATAGAAACCCCAGATAAAAGGGACTGTGAAATTCAGTCTTTAAAAGTCCACTTGTATAAGAAGTTATACTCGAGGAAGAGGGGGAATATTATGAATCTACCCATATATTTTGCGCTTAAACATAGCAAAAAAAGAGATTAAGATAATAAGAGTTCAATCTGGTTTCCCTTATAAAACTGGACAATATAAATTACAATGTATTGATTGATTCCCGTATTAAACTTATAATAATTAGTTTTGCAGTTTAAAAAGAGAATCAAAAAATAGTTGTCAGAGAATAATTAGAAAGATAATGGCCTGCCATGAATGAACTTTTTTTATCAGAAATTAGAGGTAGCAGAAGTGAAACTGAAAGGGATCCATAAAACTGTTTTATTTACATTTCTTATCCTGCTGACGCTTGGCAGCACAGCGTCAGCAAGATCCACAGTGTATGACGGCGACATTGAGGAAGGAGAGGTATATCAGCTTAACAATTACGTAATAGAAATTACCGATATCTTCCCTGAAGCCAGCACAGCCTCATACTATGTGTACGAAAAAGATAAGGAAATCACAAATGGCCTGCTGAATATAAACGAGAGCTTCGAGTTTGATTTTGAGGATTCCGGGAAAGTCCAGATGCGTCTGAAGTCCGTGCATAGCGGAGGAGTATTACCCAGAGCTACAGTTGAGATAAGCATATCAAACTACAACATAGGAGACCTCTATGCAAGCGAGGTTATTGAAAGCGGACGCTCGGAGGCAAGCTTCGCAGGGGACCCAAAACTTGTAATAGTCAAGAGTATCGATAAGTCCGAAATTGAGGTAGGAGACACCATAACTGTTACTGTAACTGCAAAAACTACCGGAAACGATGCTGCAACCAATGTGCTGTTTACGGACCCCAAGCAGGAACATTTTGTCCTGGAAGAAATTACTTACGAAGTTTCGACCAGTATACCGAAAATTGAGTATGGGAAATCAGTCCCTGAAACCCTGGTGTATATATATAAATTAAAAGCAACCGAGGCAGGAACCTTCGACCTCAAAGCTGTGACTGCTACATATACGAACAGTGCCGGCCAGACCTACCAATCTTCTTCCAACATGCCTTCTATTACCGTAAGTGAAGGAAATAAGCAGAGTGCGAATGTTGACACCATAATGAATGTTGATCTCTCATCTGTAGAAAGGAACGAAAAAATTACCGCAACCATAATCCTGAGGAATAACGGAAGTGCCCCCGCCCAGGCTGTCCGCCTTGATATTATGATTCCGGAAGGTATGGAATATGTGGGAGGAGACGAGGGGATTGAAACCATAAGCGGAACCCCAAGGATATACATTGAAACTCTGCAGCCCAATAACGACAAAGAGTTCAGGTACACTTTAAAAGCAAAAGAAATGGGAACTTACAGTATAAATTCAGAACTTTCATATGAGTACAATAACGGTGTAGATACCCAGAACATTAAGCAGAAAGAGGAGTTTTCAACTTCCAAAATCAGTGTAAAAGAAGGAAAGTTCGATTTTCTGTTAAAAAACCCTTTATACATCATAATTCCGGCAATCATACTTGCAGTCATTGGATTTCAGATATACAGGCGGCACAGGGAATACAGGTATTAAAAGTACAGGTATTAAAAGAGGAGAACTGTAGTAATAAAATGAGGGGAAATAAAAGCCGTGATTGATTCCAGACAGGGAAACTGTTAATTCACCTTTAAAATGGAGGAGTTTTTTTGCTCAATATACTGGTAATAGGAAACGGGCAATGTGGAAACAGGATTCTGGATTCCATTAACCAACATGCAATGGGAGGGGGAAAAAGCTGCAACAAGCTTGCAAAGTTTTATTCAAAACAGAGATTTAAAAGCCATGTTGAAACCCTTGCCTTTAACACTGCCATTAACGACTTAAAAGAAATGAAGTTTACAAAAGCAAAGGATAGAGTCCATATACCCCACCTGCACGGAGTCGGTGCAAACCGAAATATCGGAAAGCGGGTCTTTGAAGAAAATAAAGAAATGATTATGCGGCAGATTGAGGAAAGAGGTAATTTTGATATTGCCTTTGTACTGACCTCAGCTTCGGGAGGTACTGGTTCCTCTTTTACCCCTCTTCTCGTGACAGAGATGAAAAAACGCTATGATTATCCTATTTATTGTGTTGTTGTTCTCCCTTTCAGAGAAGAAGGGACCCTTTACCTTCAAAACGCAGCCTTTTCTATCCGTGACATCCGTCAAAGCGGAGCAGACGGGATTATCCTTGCTGATAACCAGTACCTGAAAAATATAGGAGGAAGCATCCAGGATGCCTATAACGGCATCAATGACATGATTGCAGAACGTCTTCTCTTCCTCCTCGATGCTCTTGACAGTGAGATGATGATGGTAACGGACCTGGGGGATTTCAAGACAGTAATGAGCGGGGGTACAGGACTTGCAACGATCGGCTTTTTCAGGGCTGATAAGGAAATTCCTATCAAAACGGCAATCCAGAATGCACTCTCTCCTTCAGGCCTTCTGTTTTCAACCAATGTTTATGAAGAAGCAAGCAGGGCAATGATCATAATCAAAGGCGACCGCAAATACCTGAGCATAGACGACATCTCAACTGAAATAGAAAAGCTTTCCGGAGCCATAGGGCATGTCTTCAAGGGGATAGTCGTATGCAATGGAGAATATCCGCAGATCCTTTCACTCCTTACCCTGGAATCAGCCCATGAGCTAGAAAAACTCTATAATGTAGCAGTCCAGGCAATCCACTATGAAAAAGCAAAAAAACAGCGCGTGGAAGAAGGAGTGGAAATGGAAAAAACCTTTTCCCAGATTGAAGGGTTGGAACCTGAATATTGAAATACAGGTGCTTCTCCTTCGGACCTTCGTCCCATCTTCTTCTGACTTTTCTACTGTAATCTTTTTCGATTTGGACTTTTCGATTATAACTATGTTGATCCTGAATTTTTGTATTTTCTAAAGTCACAGAGGATTCATGATCTGTTCATGCCCATTGAATTAAATATTACCAAATAAATAAGGAATGGCAATAAATCATACCAATTTTTGGAAATAATTGATCTTATAAGAATTAATCGAATAAAGTAGTTAACTTTATGTAATACTCATTCTCTATTAAATTAGAGGAAAGTAACATGAAAATCTCCCCCTGTATTAAATTAACTAAAATTATTTTCATAGGAGTGCTTATCGCTGCCCTGGTTGTAAGCTCAGGGTGCACGAGCAAATCCACTCCCTCTGAGGACGAAATAAGCACGGCTCCAGCAGAGTCTGCAGGAATCACCACAGGAACCGATGAATTAGCAGAGTCTACGGGAACCACAATCACAGATGGGTTCGGCAGGAGTGTAACCATACCTGAGAACGTAGAAGAGGTCGTCTGCTCAGGATCCGGGTCCCTGCGATACCTTGTATACCTGCAGGCCCAGGACCGAGTAGTCGGAGTTGACAGCCTGGAAAAGAAGGAGTCGGAGATAGAAGGCCGACCTTATGCCCTTGCAAACCCGCAGCTTAAGGACTATCCCCTTATCGGCGAGTTCAGAGGCAATGATGACCCCGAAAAGATAATTATGGTCAATCCACAGGTTATCTTGAGAGCCGGCACAACTGGCCAGCCCCCTGCAACAAGCGCCGTTGAAGCTGACACTCTTCAGGATAAAACCAACATTCCGGTAATCTCATTTCCTTACGGGTCTTTGAAGAATGAGGATCAGAAAGCCGAAATGTACAGTTCACTCCGGATAATGGGTGAGGCAGTGGGTAAACAGGAAAGAGCAGAAGAGGTCATCGCTTATATAGACACTGTGATGGAAGACCTCGAAAAAAGGACTGCAGACATTCCGGAATCCGAAAGAAAGACAGTCTATGTCGGAGGAATAAGCAATGCAGGAGCTCACGGGATAATTTCCACTGAACCAGCTTATCCGCCATTTCTCTGGGTAAATGCAAATAACGTTGCAGCCGGAATAGGCACAGACCATGCAGATATTGCCAAAGAAGCGCTTGTGGACTGGGATCCCGATTATATCTTTATCGACATCGGTACAATCCAGCTGGGTAACGAAGGAGCCATTGGAGAGCTCAAGAACGATCCGTCACTCAAAGGGCTTTCAGCTGTGAAGAATGGTAATGTTTATGGGGTGATCCCCTACAACTTCTACAGCACCAACTATGAGTCAGTGCTTGCAAACGCTTACTTTGTAGGAAAAATGCTCTACCCGGACCAATTTGAGGATATCGACCCTGAAACCAAAGCCGACGAGATATATACTTTCTTCGTTGGCAAACCTGTGTTCTCTGACCTAAATAGACAGTACGATAACCTGGGATTCAAGCAGATCCCGCTATAAAACGGAGGGTATAAATAAGTGCATTTTGCAGATGGAGCGGTTCCCGAAGAATACCTCGTATACGTGCGAAGAAAATACTTCTGGATTATGGGGGGGTTCCTGTTCCTCTTCATTATGTTTATCTATTCAATCTCGGTAGGAGCGGTAACAATACCTCCTCGTGAGGTATTACAAACCCTGATGGGCCAGAGCGTCTCTGATGCATGGGATTCGATTATCTGGAACATCCGCCTCCCTCAAGCCCTGGCTGCGATAGTTGCAGGCGCCGGGCTCTCAGTTGCAGGGGTGGTAATGCAGTCTATCCTGCGAAACCCTCTGGGGTCTCCGTTTACTCTCGGAATCTCAAACGCCGGAGCTTTCGGAGCTGCCTTTTCGGTAATTGTTCTCGGAACAGGAAAGATGCAATCGAGCGTTGCAAATGCCGTCATCATCAACAACCCTTACCTGACCACAATGGTAGCTTTTATTTTCTGCCTTCTCGCCACAGGAGTGATCCTGCTCATCTCCCGGATCCGCGGGTCTTCTCCTGAGGTAATGGTGCTTGCAGGCGTTTCACTATCATCCCTCTTTACCGCAGGGACGATGTTCCTGCAGTACTTTGCTGACGATACCCAGCTTGCAGCAGTTGTCTTCTGGACCTTTGGCGATGTCGGAAGAGTGAAGAACTGGATGGAACTGGGAATTATGACAGGAGTTGTCCTGTTATCAGTCATATTCTTCATTGCCAACCGATGGAATTACAACGCAATCGATGCAGGGGATGAGACTGCAAAAAGCCTCGGTGTCAATGTGGAAAAGATCAGGCTTATAGGCATGATTATTGCTGCACTGGTCTCGGCTGTAATTGTTTCGTTCCTTGGTGTCATAGGGTTCGTGGGGTTGATCTGTCCACACATGGTAAGACGGGTCATAGGGGATGACCAGAGGTACCTGATCCCGGGCTCAACCCTCCTTGGAGCAATCCTCCTTCTGGTATCGGACACCGCAGCCAGGCTTATAGTGTCACCATATGTGCTTCCCGTCTCTATCCTTACAGCTTTCATGGGAGCACCGACTTTCATTTACCTGCTTATCAGGGGGTATAAACGATGATTCTTTCTGTAGATGAACTCCAGTTTTTATATCGTAACCGTAAGATCCTGCATGAAATCGCCTTTTCAATCGATGAGGGCGAAGTTGTTGCAATCCTGGGGCCCAACGGAGTTGGCAAGACTACCCTGTTAAAATGCCTGAACAGGATCCTCAACCCAAGAGGGGGAACAGTCCATATAGACGGGGAAAACCTTTCCGCCCTCGGGACTATGGAAATTGCACGCCTTATTGGCTATGTACCGCAGCGTGTTGAAACAGGAAGGCTGACAGCTTTTGATGCGGTCCTGCTGGGACGGCGTCCCCATATCAAATGGGATATTACGGAAAAAGACCTCAAGATCGTCGATTCGGTCTTCAAGTTACTCTCAATGGAAAACCTGCGCCTGTCCTATATCGATGAGATGAGCGGAGGCGAACTCCAGAAGGTAGCAATAGCCCGTTCCCTTGTCCAGGAACCAAAAGTCCTTCTCCTCGACGAACCGACAAGCAGCCTTGACCTTAAGAACCAGGTGGAGATCCTTGCAAATATCCGGCAGATAGTACTTGAACACAGGATTGCGGCTGTGATGACGATGCATGACCTCAACCAGGCTTTCAGATATGCAGACCGATTTATTCTCCTGAAGGAAGGAAAAGTTCACGCCTATGGAGGAGTGGAAGTAATTACCCCCCAGGTAATCGAAGAAGTATACGGTCTGCCAGTCGTTATCGGAGAGATTTCAGGTATGAGGTGTGTGGTTCCGGGGAGTCCGACATGGGATTGCAAAATAAGCTATGCTGCAAGTAAATAATAATTAATAAAAAAAGCAGCACAACTGTGAGCAACAAAAGTGAGCAACAAAACAGTGGGTTGAACTTTCTGAAACCTCATATTCGAGGCACAGGAAAGATTTAACTTTTTAAAAAGAACAAAAGGAGGTTTGCCGGAAAGGCAAACTCAATCCTTAAATGGAAAAATCTCTTGAATGGAAATTTCCAGGTTTATCTGGTAATCATCATTTCTGCGGTTTCAGGCTTGTAGAACCAATCTTTCGGAAGTACCTTTTCCTGTTTGTAGTACTTAACAAGCCTTCTGACCTTGGATTCTGTAAGGTTGAGGGAACGCTTGTTGTGGACATCTTTCTTGTTAATAGAAAGGTGTTTCCTCAGTTTCAGAGCCTTCACGATGAGGTTTGTAAGGTCTTCAGGAATGTTAGAATAAACGTTGTTTTCCTTGAGGATTGCTGTGATCTTCTTGCCTGTGATGAGCTTGGCGTCAGGGACTCCATAGCGGTCTCTTAAAATCATTCCGATTTCGGATGTAGAAACACCCTGTTTCCAGAGGTCCAGTGTAATTGAAGTAACTTCTTCTGCTCCAATCTTGCACCACTCGGGCGCTTCGGTTCTGTTAGGTCTGGTGGAACCTGAATTACCTTTTCTTTTGGTATGCATTTTTGCCATATCTGATTCTCCTGATATTAATTGATCGATACCCGAAAGAAAAACTCTTCGGGCTGAGGTTATATCTTTACCGATTATAACGGACCAACACATCGATCGGGAGATTTTAAATCCGCCACATCAAACTGCTGCGTGGCTTTTTCCAGGAACTCCTGCAAAAGCGTAATTGTTTCGGTAAAAACATCACTAGAGATTGCACCATATAATATATACTTTGTGTCGGGAAAAAGAGGAAAAAAGTTAAAAGCATAAAAATAGGATCAGAGCCTTTTCCAGCGAAAATATTTTCTGAAACAGGCTTCAATCCCCCTTCAATATCCCCTTCAATATTCACATTAAATATCCACATTAAATATCCACATAAAATATCCACATAAAATATCCACATTAAATATCCACATAAAATATCCACATTAAAATGGTTTCCAGAGGTAAAGGACTATTCTTGCCCCTCCGGGATTTATCTGCCTGTAAATTGATTCTATCCCGGTATCCCTTAGAACCTGAGCCTCAGAGAGATCTTCAGCCTTGATTATGGCACAAACAGTCTCGTTAATCTCACCTGAAAATTCAGCTTCGAGTTCTGCCCTTATCTCCTTTTCGATATAGTCTGCCAGCATGCCTTCAAAAAGAGAGAGTTCTGCAGTGGATGTATTTTCGGGATAGGTCTCGGAATCTAGTGCAAAACCTGCTTCAAGAAGGTCTGAAAAATAGGTATTAAATTCATCTTCCGTTGAGGAGGAATTTTCCTCACCCGCATTTTCAGAAACCCCATAAAGCAGGGTCTCAAAAGACTCATCTGCATCCTCTCCGAAAACTGACCCCGAATAATCCGACGGGAAAAGCAGCTCAACAACCGTCCCTGCCCCTTCAAGAGCCGCGGCATCAAGAGAAGCATGAAAAGCCTGGAAAAGTGCTGTTGAAGCTTCTTCGTCAGAAGCGTTAAGTGAAGCTTCAAGTACGGAATCATTCACACAGACAAGAAGAGCATCCTTAGAAGGTGCACTTGCATACAGAGGCATGGATAATTTTGTACTCTGTCGGATAGCATCCGCAGGAGGTTCTTCTCCGACTATAAGTTCACTTCCCATCGGGAAGGCTTCCACGGGATGCCAATAAGCTTCAAAGCGATAAGAAAATCTCCCTGCAACCTTTTTGTCCAGATAAGTAGCTATAGTTTCAGAAGCCTGATCGGAATAGTTCTCAGCAAGTGGATTAAGTGAAACAGCTGAGCCGCTGTTTGATAGGGTAAGGGATATGGACAGGTAGTCGGCTGTCAGGTCAGCAAAAGTCCTGTGTTTCTGCTCCTTTCCGAAAAGGGTATGAGCAGGACTTTCCACAATTGAGTCTTCGGGGACTGAAACGTTAAGTACTGAAAGAGGAGAGATTTCGTATTCGAAGTCCTCAAGTTTACAGGAAAGAAAGGATTCTAACAGATAAGAGTCCAGTTCTGAAGAAGTTACATATCCAGCTGCAATATACTGCTCATCAGCCTGCAGGGAAGGCATAAGAAGGACCCCGGAAAGTGAAATTAACACAAGCAAAAATAGGGCATCAAAAACGGTAGAATAACCTGAAGATTCCCAAATATAAACATAAGATTTCTTAACAGCATCACCCATTACTTCTGAATCATTTACTTTTAGTGACGCTCCGGAATTTTGAAAAGCTCTCAAAGGTTTCATCTATTTCACCTATTTCTGTTCTTAATCAGATTTCCTGTCCGGGGCCAGTCAAATCCTGCTTTCAAGAATTGCTCCTGCTTTATTCTGTGCTTGATTCTGTGCTTGATTCTGTGCTTGATTCTGTGCTTGATTCTGTGCTTGATTCTGTGCTTGATTCTGTGCTTGATTCTGTGCTTGATTCTGTACTTAATTCTGTGCTCAATCCTGCGTTTGCCCCTGTCACATCCACGGAGTTTTATAAAGCACCACAGTAAGGGTTCCAGGAACCGATTCTGCGGGATTCAACTCGATAACAACCGGTACTGAAGCTGCAACTTTTTCCTGTTTTCCCATGAGATACCCGGGTTCAACAATTTCAGGATCGATTAGCCACTGCCAGCGCCCATCTTCGGTCCGAATTTCAACCAGAAACGGATAGTTTCCGGAAAAAGCCGCAAAAAATTTCGTTTTTTCATCCTGTCCATCGGGGCCTGAAAAATTATCAAGGGCTGATGCAGAAAGCATGCCGGGACTTTCTGCTCTAAAAGCAGGTGCTTTTGCAAGCGTTCCTGCAAGAAGGGAAGCGCTTTCATAGTTCTCAAGGGCAAAAGAGCTGTCCTCATATCCCATGTATGCCCTGGAGAGAAGGGCTGTAAAGACCACGAAACCTATGACCGCAAGAGCAGTGGCAAGAAGATCTGAATGTGGTTCAAGAACTCCTCTTTCATCCCTGAGGATTGAAATATCAGATTTTTTCCAAAATTTTCTTCCAGCTGCCAGTAAATAATTGGTAAACAAGGACACAACCTTATTGAGAAACAAAGATCCAACCTTATTGGTAGACAAGGACACAACCAAAAGCAGAAACCTCCTCATTGTCCTTCACATAAATAAGTTCTTTTTTTATGGAGATGTTTTCACCTGCATTAAAAACCATTTCTTCAGTCCCGGAAACCTGAAGGAAAGCCTTAATTTTGTGACTATCAGCTGTAAGGGGAGAACTTTCACTCCCCTCAGCCCCAAATTTTGTATTCAGCTTTTCCCGGAGTATGTACTCGTTGAAAGGCAGGACCATGAAGGCAAAGGGCCTTACAGCACTGAAACTTTTTTCATCGTATTTCGCCTTCAAATGGACATATTCCCCTGAAACACAAATCTCTATATTTTCCCCGAATGGAGAAGCCAGAAAGACTTCATTCTCATCAAAATGAAAGGAAAGCTCCTCCTGATTCCTCAACGGATTCCCTACCTGGTTCTCCACCTGATACCCTTCCTGATACCCTTCCTGATACCCCTCCTGATACCCCTCCTGAAAACTTCCTGCTCCAGCTTTATCTACTGCGGTTTTGAAATCCCTTGCAAGGAAATCTAGCTGTTCCTGTGCCTCAAGATCTTTAAAACCGGCAGCCAGTTGAAAAAGGGCTGCAAAGAGGATTACGCTGGCAAGAATAAGGGCTGCTTTTGAAATTAAAAAATCAGCCCATGCCGAATCATCCCCTGAAAAATCCTTTATCATACGGACCTCTCCTAACCTAATGTTTGCTCATCAGCTCCGGTTTCAGAGATCAGTACGAAAAGCCTTCCGGACTCAGGCTCGGTCTTTGTTGAAAGGAATACTCTGTGCCTTCCCGGACCAAGTGAAAAGGGTCCTTTAAGCTCTTGATTCGAAAAGGAAGCAACTGCGGGATAAAAGGTTGACTTTCCTCCAGTGGTGATACAATAATTGTCCGCATCCTCAGGCCAGTTCCCCTCCTGACCAGGAAGAATCCCGAAATTTACGGATGCTCCGTCAGGTATCCTTATCTCAAAGGCAATTTCACTCCCTTCTCCGCGTATGGAGAGCTGTTCAGCAGAAGCTGTTAGTTTTGAAACCTCCTCCAGGGTCTTCTGTTCCTTTACCCCCTCCAGAAAATCAGAAACGTAGACGGAAGAGAGAAGCAGAAGTACCGCAAAGAAAATACCCGTAACTGTAAGCCTGAAAGGAAGCCCAAATACAGCAGACTCATCAGTTTCAATATTACAGGCTAAAACTTGATCATTACCAGCCGTGAATTTATCCCCCACACTGAAATTCCGGAAAACTCCGGAAATTTAGAACAATAAAATTTAGGTTGTGTGGTTATAAAAAGATTAGCTTTGGTTTTGATAGAAAAATGAGACAATAAATATATGGTCCAATAAATATCCTCAAAAATAATAAAAAGATAAATAGAGAATATACGTGAAAGAAAAAAAGGAATGGAAAAAACGATGCCTAAAAAGAACAAAAAGAATATATTCAGTTCTGATGCCCTGTAATTTTTCCAATAACTTCTTCCAGCGTTAGAAGTTCCTGTTCTCCAGACACCATATCCTTGAGGGTCAGTTTTCCTGCCTCGAGTTCTCTTTCCCCGACTATGACCACGTAGTCAGCATTGATGTTATTTGCATAGGTTAGCTGGGCTTTAAAATTGCGCTCCATGAGGTCTATATGGACAGGCAGGTAACCCCTCAGGGTAGTTGCAAGTTTTGCAGCTTCCAGATGAGTTTCGGGCTTTGAGACCAGCACCAGTTTTTTGGGTTCCGGGGTTTCGATCGGACAGATCTCCATTATCCTGTCAAAACCTATCCCGAAGCCTGTAGAAGGCACATCTCCGCCACCGAAAAGCTGGATAAGCTGGTAAGAGCCTCCCCCGCAGACCTGCTTCTGGGCGCCAAGACCTTCAGCATAAACCTCAAAGACCATACCCGTGTAATAGTCAAGCCCGCGGGCAATCCCGAAATCAAGTGAGTAATTGACGCCGTATGCATCAAGAAGTTTAAGGGTCTTTTCAAAACTTACAAGCTCGGGGATGTTCCCGACTATTTCTTTTACCTGTGGGAGGATGTACCTGCCTTCAAGGTGTATCAGGCGTAAGAGGTCGGACTTCAACTGTTCTTCTGCCCCAATTTCCTCAAGCAGAGCTTCAAGGCCTGCATACTCTTTCTTATCCACAAGCCTCATGACCTTACTGACGATATCGGATTCAAGCCCTTTTAAAAGTGTACGGATCACTGCAAGGTTTCCAAGCTTCATGTCGCCCTGAATGCCAACGGCTTTTAACAGGGAATCGGCAAGAGCAATGATCTCGGCGTCCGAGTCGGGTTTTCCGCTTCCGATGAGTTCGACCCCAAACTGCCAGAATTCCCTGAAACGGCCTTTCTGGGGGCGTTCGTAGCGGAAACAGTTTTCAAAGTAGAATAACTTCAACGGCTTGGGGAAAGACTGAAGTTCATTTACATACATCCGCATTACAGGAGCCGTAAGTTCCGGTCTGAGGGTCATCTCCCTGCCTCCTTTGTCCGTGAAGTTGTAGAGTTCCCCTATAATGCCTTCTCCGGACTTAAGGGTGAAAAGGTCCAGATGTTCAAACGTGGGCGTAATGATCTCACTGTAACCCCAATTGCGGACAACATTTCGCATAACGCTTTCCACGTACCTTCTCCGGGCAGTATCTGTGGGTAAAAAGTCCCGGGTCCCTCTTGGCCTGTTGACTGTCATTTTTTAATGCACCTGGTATATATCAAATTTTAGAGAATTTATGCTGAAGACTAACCACCTGTTTGGATAATCAGTCATAACCCATCAAGCAGGAAAACCCTGGGTCTTTAGCTCAGGGGTAGTTGACAAGCAGCATATAAAGCTCCTAAGCAGGATATAAAACTCTTGTTAAGCCTATATATATTCTTAATCTGCAGATTTACAACATATCCTGCAGTTGCACGGAAGCTTCTCTGTTCATCTCAGTTATTCTGGATGGAGTAGTCAAAAACAATCTATTTTACTTTTTCGTTATTTGCTCATTACAGGTTAAGAATATGGACACAGAAAGGAGTTAAAAAAGTAGATTATATAAATTATATAAAGGAAAAATCCACAAATAGAATATAAATACAATGTAAAATAAAGTAGAATGGATTACAAAAGGTATAGTTTTCGCAATCAAATAACCATAAAGCAAATAAAGGCAAGTTTGCACTGGTTAATATAATAAACAACTTAATATACATGATTACACTAAATATTTGCGATCACCGTGTCTGAGCAAAGAAATGTACCTCTGAGGAAGCATCTGCTGGCCCTAAAGCCCTGCCTTCATGGAGGGCTAATTCAAGAAACGTCTGAGACTTACGGGATTCCTGAAAGCGAAATTCTTGATTTCAGTGCGAACTTTAACCCGCTGGGAAGCCCTTTTGATTATCCAGAAAATGAATTAAACTTTGACGAGATTCTAAAAAATAGCCTTGAAAAATTTAGGGAGTATCCAGACAACAGATATATGGAGTTCAGGGAAGCTGCTGCCAGGTTTGTAGGACTCGGGGTAGCTCCATATAATATAATTCCTGGCAATGGTTCAACTGAAATTGTCAGGCTTGTAGTTGAATCTGTGGTAGAAAAAGGAGACAAGGTCCTTTTACCATGGCCGACTTTCGGAGAATATGAGATGCAGTGCCGGATCATGGGAGCAGAGCCGGTACATCCTGCACAGGAAGAAGTAAATACACTCTCGGATGAGATGCTGGATAAAGCAAAGATCCTTTTTATCTGTAACCCGAACAATCCGACGGGAAAACTCCGTAGTAGAGAAGAACTTAAAGCTCTTGCAGAACGCTGCAGGGAGCATAAAACACTTCTTTACGTAGATGAAGCCTTCATTGAGCTATCCGATCCTTCAAAGAGTGTTGCAGACCTTCCTGCAGACAACGACTATGTTTTTGTCATGCGCTCCCTTACAAAAGACTTTGCGATCCCCGGGATCCGGATGGGATTCGGGATAGCTTCTCCGGATATGGCTGAGATCTTGAACACAACAAGGTTGTCCTGGAACCTCGGAGCTCTTGCAAACATCACCGGAACCGCACTTCTCAATATAGAAGGCGGGATTGACAGCCCATACCTGAAAAAAGCAAGGAAAATGATCCTGGAAGAAGGAGAAAAACTCAAAGCAAAACTTGACAGGATAAGGGGCTTTGAAGCCGGGGAAGTAAATGTTAACTTTATCTGTGTCAACATCAGCAAATTCATGCTTGACTCAAGTGAGCTGGCTGCCCGCCTTGCAGCCCGCGGAGTCCTTATCCGGGACTGCGTTTCTTTCCACGGTCTCGGAAAAGATTACATAAGGGTTGCAGTCAGAACCGGAGAAGAAAACGACAGGCTCATTACTGCAATAGGGGACGTTATCGTCGAGTGGGGCAGAGAACAGGCAAAGAACGAACTGCAGCACGTAATCGAAAAAGCCAGTGAAGAAGGCATTGGAGGCAGGAAGACATGCGAATATTACCCCTGTCATTTTGAAGGCCAGAACTGCACCTTCTGCTTCTGTCCGTTTTATCCCTGTGAAAACGAAAAAACCGGAGGAAAATGGATCAAGAGTTCAAGAAGCGGCAGAATATGGAGCTGCGTTGACTGTCACCTTGTCCATAAGACGGAAATCGCTCAGAAGATCCTTGACTGCCTTATGCAGGAAGGAGACACCGATGAACTTATAAAAGTAGCCTGGAAAAAAGTAATGGAGCCTATTTTATGATTATCCCTGACAGCGGGCACCTTGCTCTGGTACTTCTGCTCGCTGCAGTCATCGACATTGTTTTTGGGGAACCTCCTGCTGCAGTTCATCCCGTTGTCTGGATAGGAAAATTAATCAGTTTTTTGAAAAACGCAGCCCCAAAAACCCATCGAAAAATCTATGGTATGGCAATGGCTCTTTGCTGTGTTTTCTTCGCATCTTTACTGGGCTATTCCGTCCTCTACATTGCAGCCCTTCTTGCAGCCCTTCCGGGAATTCCGGGCATTTTACCACTTTTTATAGAAGCCTATTTCCTGAAAGCCACCTTTGCGATCAACTGCCTGCTGAGCCCTGCCAGGAAGATTTACAAACACCTTGAAGAAAACCAGTTGGAAAAAGTAAGGGAACTGCTCCCTATCTACGTAAGTCGGAACACCTCCAAACTGACAAAAATTCAGATGTCTTCTGCAGTTATAGAATCCGTTTCCGAAAATTATGTGGACGGCGTCCTGAGCCCGATTTTCTATTACGCCCTTTTCGGAGAACTCGGTCTTGTGGCTGCCTACGCATTTAAAGCCATAAGCACCCTTGACTCGATGGTAGGGTATAAAACCGAACCTTACAGGGAACTTGGATACTTCTCAGCGAAGTCCGATGATGTGTTGAACTGGATCCCTGCACGGATTTCAGTTATCTTTATCCTTGCTGCAGCCTTTACAGTATCCTTATTCCCTAAAAACGGAAGAAAAATCAATCCTCTCGACAGCATAAAGACCGCTTTAGAAGACGGGATGAAGACTCCATCTCCCAATTCCGGCTATCCAATGGCTGCTACTGCCGGGGCTCTGGGAGTTAAACTTGAAAAACCCGACACTTATGTGCTGGGAGCTTCATACCCGCCTACCGAAGTAAAAGATATAAAAAGGGCATCCCAATTAATAGCAATTGCTTCAGGGTTTTCACTTGTTGCGTTTGTGGCAGTAATCCGGATAACGGGAGTTTACCTGTATCCGTGATCTGTAAATGTACCCCCATTAATCTGAACCCATTAATTAGCAGTAAAATCCATAACCCATTAATTAGCAGTAAAACCCATTATATATCCATTACATTAACCGATATAAAGGCTTAAAATAAATTAATCTTCTTAAAAGAATTAATTTTAAGATCAACAATTTTAAGAATTTAAGAAATCCTAAAATAACCGTTTTAACAACCCCGGAGTGATCAGTATGAAGTTATCCGATATTGAGGAAAGGGACCTGAAAAAAGGGCAGCCTGAAAAAATAGAGGGAAAAGCTACCGTCGATATCATCGATGTCCTGGCTGAAGAAGGAATAAGTATCCAGGACCTTGCGGACACAGCTCTCGAAATGTATGTCCCTCACCCCGGACTTGAGACAAGGGAAAAAGCCGAAGCTCTGTTTAAAAGAGAACTAAAATTCGCTCTTTCGGACCCGAACCTCTGCCTTTTGATTTATTCTGGGGTCCTGCTGGAGAGAGAAGGCAGAGCCGGAAACCTTCCAAACCTCAGCAAAAGTTCTTATGAAAAAGACCTGAGTTTCATAATAGCTGATGAAGTGCTGGGCAACAGCATCGCAAACTATATAAGCGGTTCAAAAGGGACATTCGAGTTTGTCAGGTATGACAAACAAAAGCCCGGAATCCTTGCAAATCTGGGGCCTTTCATGGACGACGTAATAGGAGGGCTTATCGGGGGTGTCTCCTCCAATATGTATTCAAGAGGTATGGCAGAGTTTGAAAGAAACGACTAAAAAACAGGCGATAAATAATGAATTCATATTTACTTGCATTTAAGTCCGGTTTTGGGTTCCTGTCCACGATCCCTGTAGGAATCACTATGGAAGGGATCGACGAACTCATGAAAAAGATCTACTTCTACCCTGTCGTGGGAGCTGTACTCGGGCTTCTCATAGGAGCAGTTGCATACGTAGGGCAGTTGATTTTCCCGGATCCTGTTCTGGCAGCTCTTATTATGGGATCTGTATATTATTTTACAGGCTTTAACCACCTTGACGGGGTCACTGACATAGGAGATGGTTTTATGGCCCACGGATCCCGTGAGAAAAAAATCAAGGCCTTAAAAGACACAACCCTCGGGACAGGAGGAGTAGCTTTCGGCATGCTTGTACTGCTTGCCTTTTACGGTTCCATAAGATCGGTTCAGGACGAAGGCATTACTGCTTTTGGTTCTAATCTTCCGCTGCTTATGTTAGGGTCCATGTTTATAGCGGAAGTCAGCGCCAAACAGTCAATGTTAACAATTGCAGCTTTTGGAAAACCACTCCCACGACCGGAAAAACAGGCATATCCTGGCCTGGGGGAAATGACAATAAACGGAGCAACCCTAAAAAATTTCCTCATAGGCTTTATTTTCGGAGCAGTTGTATGTTTCCTGCCCTTCGGGTTCATCGGGCTGCTTCCCTATCTGGCAGCATGTATCTCGTCCCTGGTGCTCCTGAACCGAAGTTATTCACATTTCGGGGGCTTAAATGGTGACGGAATAGGTACTGCAAACGAAATTGGCAGGGTAACTGCCCTGATTATTATTGCGGTTATCCTCAATCTTTCATTAAACACCGGAGGTCTTAAATGGACGCTATTGTAATGGCAGGAGGGTTCGGGCAGAGGCTTGGAATGGGGGAAAAGCCCTGTGTTGAATTACTCGGAAAGCCACTCATTACCTATGTGATAGATACCCTTAGATCAACAAAAAGTATAGACAGAGTGTTCGTAGCAGTCTCACCTGTTACCCCAAAGACCGAGATCATGATCCAGGAACGCTATAAAGGCGAAGTTAAGGTAATCAGGACCTTTGGAGGAAACTATGTCGGGGACATGATCCATGCAGTAGAAACTGCAGAAACGACGGGACCAGTAATGATTATTATGTCCGATCTTCCCCTGATAGATACCGAGCTTATTGATTCGGTAGTTCGGAAATACAGGGAAGAAGGAAAGCCGGCACTTTCCGTATATGTACCTATCAATGTCTGTAAGGGAGCAGGAACCAGGCCGGATACCGTATTTAACAAGGATGGAAAACTTATCGTACCCGCGGGAGTAAATATCCTTGACAGTTCTCAAATCCGAAACGAACAGGAAGACTTTAATCTGATACTTGATAATCCCAAACTAGCAATAAACGTAAATACCGTTAAAGACCTGCAGCGCTGCAAGGATTTACTGCGGTGTACAAACTAAATTCTGCAGTGCTCAAACAAAAATTTGCTAGAGGTGTCATATATTTTATCCTTAAAAAACCTGATATTGAGCCGGGATGGAAAAAAAATTCTGCGTGGGGTCAACCTCGAAGTAGGAGACCGGGAAATCCACAGCATCATCGGCGCAAACGGCGCAGGAAAAAGTACACTTGCCTACACCCTGATGGGGCTTCAGGGTTACGAACATGAAGAAGGCAACATCATTTTTGATGGGGAAGATATTGCAGTACTTTCAATAACCGAACGTGCAAGAAAAGGCATAACCCTTGCCTGGCAGGAACCTGCCCGCTTTGAGGGGCTGAAGGTAAGGGATTATCTTGCAATCGGGGCAAAAGGCAATGGAGGCATTACAGAAGAAAAGATAAAGGAAGCCCTCAGGAAAGTCGACCTGAAACCTGAAAAATACCTTGACAGAGAAGTAGGCGAGGCATTGAGCGGGGGAGAAAGAAAGCGAATCGAGCTTGCATCTATCATTACCATGAAGCCGAAACTTGCAATTCTTGATGAACCTGACTCCGGAATTGACGTGGTTTCCTTAAAAGAAATCGTCTCCCTGATCCAGGCGCTCAAGGAAAACGGTTCGTCGGTGCTTGTAATCACTCACCGGGAAGAAATTGCAGCCGCCTCGGACAAAGCATCCCTTATGTGCGAAGGAGTAATCCTCAGGAGTGGGGACCCCGTGGAGATAAGCGAATTTTTTAAAAACAGATGCATACCCTGTGACAGCAGGGTATCCCCCCCAAAGGTGATCTGAAAAATGACTCAGATTAAATTGAATGCGCTTTCTAGAGAAACTGAAGACATAACTGCAGCTTATACAGCAGCTGGAGGAGATGCTGCAGTCCTGCATAACCATGGGCTTGCTAGCCTTGTGGTAAGCGGGAACAAAGTGCTCAGCGCAAACGGAACCGAAGGCATAGTGCTTGAGAAGAAAGAAAACGAGCACGGTGTGGACATTAAACTGACCATCAAAAAAGGGTACAAAATCCCCCTTCCTGTCCACCTCTGCTTCGGGCTGGTCCCTAAAGACGGGCTTCAGGAAATCAAAATGGACTTCATAGCCGAAGAAGATTCGGCTGTAGAACTTATCGCCCACTGCACCTTCCCAAACGCTGAAAAGGTTATCCACAAAATGGAAGCTGAGATGCTTATCGGGAAGAACGCGTCCCTGAAATACACCGAGACCCATTTCCACGGGCCCCATGGAGGGATTCAGGTACTTCCGAAAGCCCATGTAACGATAGAGGAAGGAGGCAGGTATTACACGAACTTTTCCCTTATCTCCGGAAGGGTAGGGTATATGGAATTCGATTACAGTGTGGATGCCGAAAAAGACTCGATCTGCGAAATGGTTACCAAGGTCTACGGAAAAGCAGACGATATAATAAAGATATTTGAAAAGATCGCTCTTAATGGAGAAAATGCCCGCAGTGTAATTAAAAGCCGGCTTGCCATAACCGATCACGCAGAATCCGTATTCAGGGGAATCACTGAAGGCCACGCCCCGAGAGCCCGCGGACACGTAGACTGTATGGAGGTTATCCAGGGCAACGCAAAAGCTGAAGCCGTGCCAATTGTCCGAGTGGACAACCCCCTTGCAAAGGTTACCCACGAAGCTGCTATCGGCTGCGTGGACAAAAAGGAAGTCGAAACCCTCATGGCCCGCGGCCTTGAAGAAGACGATGCAATAGACATTATAGTAAAAGGAATGCTGGCTTAAAATCTGCCTTCATCCCTTATTTCTCTGAATCCGGCATTCTGTAAACGGAGTTCAGCCGAGCAAGAACAGTTTACCAGGAAAATTTAGGAATCTCAACATGGAAGGAGGTGGAAAGTATGAGTGGTGAAGTAACAATCCTTGAAAAAAAGTATTCGGAAAAAAATCTGCAGCTCATTACCGGAAAAAAGGACATCAGTTCGCATACGATGGATATTCCCGAAGAAATGTTGCTTTTAAGTGAAGCAATAGAGGACCCCAGAAAACTTCCTTACCTGCTGGAAACCTTTTATACTGCGCAGATAAAGAATGAAAAAGCTTTTCATTTTGCCCTGCTCAGGGTCCAGGTAGATTCGGATATAAGGATGCATGAAGACATCCAGAGATACCAGCTGAGAAAATACGTAGCTGAAACCCTTGAGAAACTGCTATACGGGGAACTTATGCTTTCAGTCGGAGAAAACGCGGGGCTTGAAGAGGACTGAGGGCTCTGGTATTAAAAGAGTTCTTTCCTACCTTTACTATATTTCTCTCCCTCAAATTCAGGGACTTGAAGCAGTAATGAGTTATCCAAAACTCCTATTTTGGCATGAAAGTCCTCCCAGGTACTTTCATTATTTGTGCCTGTTATTCGAAGAATTTCATGTGCGTTTTTTCAAAAACCCGGACTTTTGATTTATATACCCCAGATTGAAGAAAGCCGGGGTCCCACTTCGACCAGAAACAAAAACAATATAATAATATTGACTAAATATAAATATATTGATTCAAAACATATTAAATAGGGGGCATAGCCCAGAAAAACGAAACTCGTTTTCTGGAAGGGTGGTTTTTTTCTTTTCCAAATGTAAAGGTTGGGATTCTTCCGACATGAAGAACCCCACCGCTTTTACAAAACAAATCTGGAAAAAGGGGGTTATAAATGGCAAGCAAAGAAGAGTTACTTCAGGAACTTTCGGATGCGATCATTTCCTGCAAGAAGGACAGGGTGATTGAAGCCGTAGAAAAAGCAAAAGGAGTGATGGAACCGGCTGAAATCATTGAAAAGGGGCTTGCTGCCGGGATGAACCAGGTAGGGGTTCTCTTTGAGAGAGGAAAACTTTTCCTGCCTCACGTGATGATGGCTGCCGATGCGATGACTGCAGGGGTCAAGATCCTTGAGGCGGACATACCTGCAGGCGCCCCGAAAAAGACAATGGGAGTCATTGTTAACGGAACCGTAGAGGGGGATGTACACGACATAGGAAAGTCCATAGTTTCCACCATGCTCCAATCTGCAGGATTTGAAGTTCATGACATCGGAAGGGATGTCCCGATCAAAAACTTTGTCGATAAGGCAAAGGAGGTCAATGCGGACATGATAGGACTTTCAGCCCTGATGACCACAACTCTTCCCGGCCAAAAAGGGGTAATCGAACTCCTCAAAGAGGAAGGTATGAGGGAGAGAGTAAAAGTCATGGTTGGAGGAGCCCCTGCAACCCAGGCCTGGGCTGACAAGATAGGGGCAGACTGCTATGCAGAAAACGCCAGTGAAGCCGTAGCAAAGGCAAAGGAACTGCTCCTTGGGAAGTGAGAATAAATGGCAACAGAATACGCTCTGAGGATGGGAGATGGGAAACGTGTCTTCCTTACCAAAGAAAAGATTGTTGAGGAGATCGAAGCCGGAACTGCAAATGCTGCAGACCTCGGGGAGATTTCTGCCCTGGACGGAAACGAGCTTGAGAAACTTGCAGAAATCCTGATGATGTCCGGAAAGGCAGTTAGTGTTGAACAGGGCATGGAAGTGCCTGTTACCCACGATATCGGCACCATCAGGCTTGATGGGGACCAGGGTAACAGTGGTGTTGGGATTCCTTCCAGCCGGCTTGTCGGCTGCATGATGCACGAAAGGGCTTTTGGCGCCGATACAATGGAACTTGGGCACATCGACTACAGTTTCAAGCCGGTAAAGCCCGTGGTCTCAAATGAGTGCCAGGCAATGGAAGTCTGCCAGCAGAATATGATCATCCCACTCTTCTACGGGGCAATGCCGAACATGGGATTATATTATACTCCGGATGGGCCTTTTGAAAACCCGGGAGACCTCATGAAGGCATTTAAGATTCAGGAAGCCTGGGATGCCATGGAACACGCCGCAGAACATCTTACCAGGGATACAGTCTGGATCATGCAGAAGCTCTTTGCTTCCGGAGCAGATGGGGTCAACTTTGACACCACAGCTGCAGCCGGAGATGCAGACTTCTATGGAACCCTCCACGCAATAGAAGCTCTCAGGAAAGAGTTCCCGAACATGTACATCGAAGCCGGGATGGCGGGTGAAATGGTGCTCGGGATGCACGGTAACCTGCAGTATGACGGCGTAACCCTTGCAGGGCTCTGGCCGCACCAGCAGGCACCCCTGATTGCAAAAGCCGGGGCAAACGTCTTCGGTCCAGTGTGCAACACTAACACCAGCATGACCTCAGCCTGGAACCTGGCTCGCTCCGTGACCTTCATTAAAGAAGCCGTAAAGGCCTCAACCCTGCCCTGCCACGTTGACATGGGTATGGGAGTTGGCGGAATTCCTATGCTTGAAACTCCTCCGGTAGATGCGGTTACAAGAGCTAGCAAGGCAATGGTCGAGATTGCCAGAGTCGATGGCATATAGGTCGGGGTCGGCGACCCTCTGGGTATGCCGATCGCACACATAATGGCTTCCGGGATGACAGGCATGAGAGCAGCTGGCGACCTTGTAGCAAGGATGCAGTTCTCAAAGAACATGCGCATAGAAGAGGCAAAAGAGTACGTGGCAAAGAAACTCAACGTCGACATCCCGGATCTCTCAGACGAACATGTCATGAGAGAACTCCGTGAAGAGCTTGATATTGGAGTCATCACCTCCGTACCAGGAGCTGCAAAGGGTATTGCAGCAAAGATGAACATCGAAAAGCTCCTCGATATAAAGATCAACTCCTGTAATCTCTTCAGAAAACAGACAGGAAGATAAACCCTGGAGAGAAGCTCTATCGAAAAATGAGATAAGAAGTTATCAAAAAATAATATATATAAGAATATACAAAAAAATAAACTATATAGAGTATTATAAAAAAATAATCCGGAAAAATTCAATCAAAGGGGGCTTAATCCGGAAAATGTGGGGTATTTTGCCGAAAAACGGAGCAGCTTTTTCCCTGCAGCCACGTTGAGAAAAAACGGCTGTCTTTTTGAGAAGTTACGGAAAAACGGATAGTAGAGACTATAGATAAGGGTTTCAAAGAAGGGAATGGGGGGACACCGAGTTTTCCTTTTTTTAGAGGCCTGTAGCTGGAAGCTAACAGGTTTTATCAAAAATCGTGGATTTTCCCCTACAGATGAAAGACTAATGGAAGAAAAGTGAATAAATTCGAGAAGAAGGAGAAAATAAAATGGCACAATGTAATGCAATTGCAGGATTTAATTCTCTTGAGGGCGTGGAACTGAATCTTTTTACCCGTGATGAGCTAAAGGCCATCCACTACGCCACAATGGAAGTCCTGATGAACCCCGGAATCCAGGTCTCCGACCCGGAAGCCAGGCAGATCTTCAAGGAAAACGGCTGTGAAGTTAACGAAAAGACCCAGGTAGTAAAAATCCCTGAATATCTTGTAAGAAGAGCCCTTCAACTCGCACCCTCAAGGTTCGTGCTCTGGGGACGCGACAAGAAGTACAACACCGTACAGGAGTCAGGGGGTAAGGTGCACTGGACCTGTTTCGGGACAGGGGTTAAGATGTGCAGGTACAAGGACGGGAAATACGTCACATTGGACTCGGTAGAGCAGGACATTGCAGACATCGCAAAACTCTGTGACTGGGCCGAAAATATTGACTACTTCTCCCTCCCGGTGTCTGCAAGGGACTGGGCCGGAAAAGGCGCTCAGGACGTCCATGAGACCTTTACTCCTCTTACCAACACCGCAAAACATTTCCACCACATTGACCCTGTCGGTGAAAACGTCGAACACTACCGGGACATCGTAAATGCCTACTACGGCGGCGACGAAGAAGAAGCAAGGAAAAAGCCGATCTTCTCTATGCTGCTCTGTCCAACAAGCCCGCTTGAGCTCAGTGTCAATGCCTGTCAGGTCATCATCAAAGGTGCACGTTTCGGAATGCCTGTAAACGTCCTGAGTATGGCAATGTCCGGGGGTTCTTCTCCTGTATACCTTGCAGGAACCCTGGTTACTCACAATGCCGAAGTCCTCTCAGGTATCGTCCTCGCTCAGCTCACGGTGCCCGGAACCAAAGTCTGGTACGGAAGTTCCACTACCACCTTCGATCTGAAGAAGGGTACTGCTCCTGTCGGATCTCCCGAACTCGGCCTGATCAGCGCTGCTGTCGCAAAGCTTGCCCAGTTCTATGGCCTCCCCGCATTCGTGGCAGGCACCTAGTCTGATGCAAAGATCCCTGACAACCAGGCTGGACACGAGAAGACCATGACATGCCTCCTTCCCGCCCTCGCAGGGGCAAACACCCTCTACGGCGCCGGGATGCTTGAGCTTGGTATGACTTTCTCCATGGAACAGCTCGTTATTGACAATGATATCATCAAGATGACAAAGAAAGCGATGCAGGGAATTCCGGTTTCTACCGAAACCCTGGCAGTCGAATCCATCCAGAAAGTAGGAATCGGAAACAACTTCCTTGCCCTTAAGCAAACGAGAATGCTTGTGAACTACCCCTCCGACCCCATGCTCATCGACAGGCGCATGTTCGGTGACTGGGCAGCAGCCGGTTCAAAGGACCTTGCGGCCGCAGCAAATGAAAAGATGATGGATGTCCTCAAACACCACGAAGTCCCACCAATTGATGCAGACGTCCTCAAGGACATGCAGGCAGTTGTCGACAGAGCTGATAAGACTTTCAGAGAGGGTTAATACAAAGGAGGAGACAAAAATGGCAAGCAAAGAAGAGATTATAGCAAAAGCAAAAGCTTCAATCACCGAGTTTGATGAAGACATTGCAGCTGAAGCCGCAAATGAAGCCCTCACCGCCGGGATCGACCCGGTAGAAATTATCGAACACGGGTATACTGCAGGTATGCAGGAAGTAGGCGAACAGTTCGAGCAGGGGACTCTTTTCCTTCCCCATGTGCTTGCAGCCGCTGAAGCAATGAAAGCAGGAATCGAGGTTCTGACACCCGAGATGGAGAGGCGGAAATCCAAAACCACAAAGCTCGGAACAGTCGTCATCGGGACCATCGAAGGAGACATCCACTCCATCGGAAAGGATATAGTTGCCTCCATGCTCAACATTGCGGGCTTTGAAGTGGTGGACCTCGGAAGAGATGTGGCCGTCAAGGTTTTTGTTGAAAAGGCAAAGGAACTAAAACCCGACATTATTGCATCCTCCGCCCTTATGACCACCACCATGGTAAACCAGATCCAGATTGAAGAACAGCTCAAAGAAGCAGGCATCCGCGGTCAGCTCAAGACCATGGTAGGAGGAGCCCCGGTTACCCAGGACTGGGCAGACAAGATCGGTGCAGACATCTACGGAGAAAGTGCAACAGATGCCGTCAACAAGGTAAAGGCAGCCTTGAAGCACTGAGAATCGGAAGAGCAGGCAGTCCCGGGAGTCCCAAAGGCTATACAGACCTGTCTCCCAGCACACCTGCTCAAAAACTCTAACAAAAAGGAGGAGTTGACATGGGTCTGAAAGCTTTGAAAGCGCAGGAAAGCAAACGAAAAATCAGTAAAGGGTATATGTGGGCTCTTTTTTGTGCTGTTTTCTGGGGAATCTGGTACCTGCCCGGAACTGTTGTGTGGGTACTTAACCCGTTTGATGAAATGTATGGGGTTATTGCCGGGACCAGCGGAGATGCAGTGTCCCTGGTTGTAACAGCGGCCCTGATTACCGCATTTAATGCATTTACAGTTATGCTGGCCCTCATGCTCTGGAATGGGGTGCTTGGAAAATTCAGAGAATTGGGCCGAACACTTAAGGAATTTCATCCCTGCTCCAAGTGGTTCTTCCTGGCTTCAATTTTCGGGGGGCCCATAGCAATACTTGGCTCCTTTATGGCCATGGGTTTTATTGGTGGAGCGTTCGCAGCCGTTGCTGCCCTTCTCTACCCGGTAATCGGCTCGATGCTTGCTTATTACTGGTATGGGGAAAAGATCAGCAAGAGGGCAGCCACAGGAATTATAATCATTATTCTTGGTGGAATCACAATCTTTGGCGGTGGGGTTATAACTGAACTTGCTGCGGGGGGAGTCCCCTGGATTGGATATCTGGGGGGTTTGATGGCTGCTGCAGGCTGGGGGATTGAAGGTGCAATTGCAGGCAAAGGGCTTGACATTTCCGAGCCTGATGTGGGGCTTACCCTTCGGTTTCTTGGGGAAAACATCATCTGGTGGATCATTATCGTGCCAATCCTGGCAATAGTTGGCTACCCTATGTATTCCTTTGCGCTCCAAGCATTTGAACCTCTGACACTGCTGGTCCTGATTTTTGCAGGGATCACCTTCGGGTTCTGTTACGTTTGCTGGTACAAGTCATTCCCGCTGATAGGTGTCGGAAGAGGGCAGGGGATAGGAAACCTCTACGGTCTGTGTGCTATTATCTTCATATTCCTCTTCTTCGGAGATGTCCCGCAGTGGACCATTCTTGTAGGAGGCACCCTCTGTGTTATTGGCAGCTTCGTCATGTTTACGGAAGAAACAAGCGCACTTGAAACCCTGAGAGGTGAGTGAAGGTGGGTACAAACCGTCCAATAAAATTCAGGATACTGGAACTTTTCCTGGATGGAGAAGAGCACTGGAACTATGAAATAGTTTCAAAAATCCAGGAAGAATATAATATGAAGAGAAATTACGGCAGGGACAGCATCAACTTTGACATTATCGAACTGGCTTCCGGCGGGATGTTGAAGGATGTGGAACAGAAGGTTGACGAGGAAGGAATCTACAAAAAAGGATTCCTCCTGCACAAATATGTGATCACCGACTTCGGAAAGGTCCGGGGCTCGGATGCCTGTCTCAGGTATGTCTAAAGGTAAGGAGGGAATAAATATGGTACAAACGACAGCTGCTATGGAAGCTTACAATGCTTACTGGGCAAACTCCTTCATCCCTTCCGCAGAGATAATGTGGATGGTTCTTATCCTGATCCTTGCAGTTATTGCTCTCTGGCAGGCAAGAACCTTTGTTTCGCAGTTCTGAAGGATAGGCAACGAAAATTGGAACCGGCAGAATTTGATTGAAATAAGCAGAATTTAAAACCTGTTACAGGACGTACCAGTCAATATTTTAGACGGTAATAGAAGATATACTTTTAATGAAACTTGAGAATACATCACGAAAATCAAAAAACAAGCGCCTATTTTATGGCGCTTACTCTATTTTTCAAAATGGTCAATATGTTTCGTTTTTGGCTGCTGCATAGCACCCTCAACACCGGTCTGTATCTCTACTTGATCAGCATATGCAGGATCTGCATGAATGTGCACAGGCATCCATCCACTATCGACCTGTTTTCGGATTTTGTCAATACGAATCCATGAATAATACAAGTAGAATTGAAGCTATTACTGCAATCGGCACAAGATACTTTCCTTTCATACGTAAATCTTCCTCTTCTTTTGCTTCGACGGAATATATTATTATACGTGCGATTTTCCAATAGCCCCAGATAAGACTTTACCAGTGAAGAGAAAAGCAAGGTCACAGTTTGCAGAATCTCTTAAGCCTGAGTTCTCTGACTTAAATTCGCTTAACAAAAGATCCGCATTTGTACTGCTCAAATCGGAATCATAGTAGTAATAGTCTGCGTCTAAATTGACACCGATATCTGAAACTCCATACGCATCGTTCACATCAACCATCATGTTATAGATTTCAGTACCCGGACTAGGGAAATTGTTTACAAACTCAGTATCACATACCGAAAGAACGTATACAGCTTTGTCCCGCTAGCTGAATAGATATCTTACCTGAGTCTGCATCTTTTTTAAAAGCTTCAGGATTCATGAGCACAAGATCGTATTTAGTAATCGTGTCTGGCACATTTATCTTATAATCTCCATATTTTTCAAGCTCGTTAAAACTTATTTCTGTGTAGTACTGATTTAAGGGTGTATCTACAGATTCATAACTTATTTCTGCACTTGCAGTCTCCAAACCTGTAAAAAAACATAGGGCTGCTAATACTACAAGGGTAGCTCCTTTTATGGTTTTGATCTTCACTTATTTCTCACATTCTTCATATTTATGGGAAGGAAATACAGGTTTAAATAAGTGTATGAAAAACAGTTAGAAACTTTGCACAAAAATTATACTTAAAACAAGTCACCACCTATTGTTTGTGCTTGAGTAGATCATTAGCTGTAGATTACTATATGCAGAATTTTTTATAATAGTCCGCAGCAAATGGGTTGACGGTCAGAATCTAGAAATGGGTATTTGCTGGACTGGCTTGGTCAAGGTCATAGGATGTGGGAATGAAAAAATGTGGAGTGATGTACAGGCTGATGGTTGAATCCTGCCAGTCAGAATAGGATTTATATGGGCTTCTCCATATCAAGCCCATAGAAGTGACAGGAATGACAGTAAAAAGAAAGAAAAAACAGAAAATGAAACATGGAAGCTATTTCAAGACGGATAAAAACTTCGAAAGGATCGTCCGGAAAGTAATGGAAGATAGCCGAGAGGTTCTTCAAGCCTTGAAAGAGTCCGGAAACTGAGACTCCATAAGACTCTTACTTTATAGGATATCCCTGCTCTCTCCTTTTTGCCTCTACATCTGCCAACTCCCTGATTTCTTTTGCAGCCCCCGGCGGAAACTCGCCAAAAACAGACATTACATACGCATATTCGCGGGCTGTGTTCACAGTTCCACCCATAGACACACCGTCGCGAAGCACACACTTATCCCCGCGATAGAGCCTCAATGCTGGGAGTGATGCTGGCTCGCCGTATTCGATGTCAACAAGCTGATCAAAGGCAGGTATCTCCATTAGCTCGCGCAGCGTCTGGTGCATGACCATGCATTCACCGCCTCCGTGCACATAATCAAGATCCTTAATGCACTTGTTTTCCGGGAGGATATTGACTCGCAGTGTGTATGGTTTCTTTGCTGCCGAGACCAACCTGAACAGGATAGTAGAAAAGGACTCTTCAGGGTGGATTCTTGCCCTGCGAAGGGCATCATATACCTCATCTGATACCCAAAATACCCGCGTAGAACCTGTGGATTGTGGGAATGGGATTTCTTTCCTGGAAACACAGAACAGGAACTCAAAATTATCGTTTTGCCGTACCGGATATTTTCGCTGAATATTTGGTTATATAAGCCGATCGATATCAAAAATTTTATGAATTATCGATGTATACCAATAAATTGAATAATATACAGATGAATACTAGCGTGAACATAATGAACCTGATATCTGCACTAAGGAACTGTCACAAAATAACTTATGCAGCCCCCTCTTTCTTAGGCTTGAATGTATAGTTTCACTCTCCGTGAAAACTCATCACGAATAATTCCTAATTCTTCAACCTTGTTCCTTAGTCATTTTAATCCCCTTTGGGTATTCATTCTGATCTAACATGCACTTAACTTTAAGCCCTTTTGATGTAGTTGTTGCGACAATAAGATTCACAATTACTGGCTCTTCGCCGTTTCGAGTGGGTACTTATATTCGTCACATGAATGTTGAAGTAGCACTTCTAAAATTCGGAAACATTTTTTGATGAAAACTACATTCAAGCTTGATGTTTCTCTTTTTAACCTGGCTACTTCCTAACTAGGCAACTATTTTCAACCCACATAAAACGGCGAAGAGCCCAATTACTTCATAGCTTGTAAGTGGTTTCCCTCTCCAATTAAAAGTTATATGAGAAAATAGTCTGTGCTCTATTTTATTCCATTTGCTTGTTCCTGGTGGGAAGTGGCAAACCGAAATTTCCATTCCAGTTTCATCAGCTAACTTTTGTAATTCCATTTTCCATAATCGTACTCTTTATCCATTACTCCCACCGCAATCAACAGTAATACAGTATCATGGGCAGCTTTGATCCGGAGCAGTTTATCAACTTTGTTATTGGATTACTTGACAATGTTTGTTCTCGGCGTAAAAGAGGTTTAAATCATATCATAATCGACAGCATAGACATCAATCTTGATCTTAACTGGTTTAAAATTTAAATCTTTGATGGAAAATTGGGGAGCACTTAAGCCTATTAGATCCCTCATTGAGGACGTATTTAAATTAGCCAAAAAAGTATGCAATATGGAGAATTTACACAGGTATACAATGCGTTCTGTAAAAAAGTACTGCTCTTTGGCTGTATTTTTGACAGGGGCAGTTACAGCTTTCTTTATTAGCGATAAAAAGAGATTAAAACGCTTGGCTGAGAGTTAAGAAAAAAAGCACAATAAATCTATCAGATTTACGAGTTTTTGGTTCTCTCGCCCTGAAGTCCAGATACTTTTTTACAGCTTTGGAGGCTTCGGGGCTTAAAAAAGTAAAAAAGTCGATTTTCATTTTTTGCCGTCTCAAATCAAGATACTTCACCCCTGTTTCAGGGTCATAACCGTTAAAAAAATCAGAAACTTTTAAATTGCCGATTTCATTTGCAGCCAATCCTGAACTTACACCAACTGGAACAAGAGCCTTTTCTATTGGAGAACATACCTTTAAAATTTCTTGTATTTCTTCTTTTGTAGGTATTCATGTATTTTCTTTTTTTGTTTTTGGGCTACTGCTCCCTCGTTGCATTCTCGGCAGTTTAATTTCAAAATAAGAATAGAAACTTTTAACCGCTGTCATTCTATTCTTTGTATTCTGCTGCTCCTTTATCCTGCAAAAATTTTTTAAAACCGGTAAGATACGATTTTATCCGTCGTTTCAGAGTCTTCGGATTGTGTTCATCTTTATCGGCTTCCCCGATTAGCTCTGTGGGAGATTTCCCCAAAAATTCTGTGAATTAACGCAATCCTTGTGAAAAGAATATGACTGTATTTTTACTGTTTAGGTTATCCATCCATTCTATTACCATAGAGTCTTCGCGTAATGTTTATAAATCCATCCTAAGATTACCTATTAAAGATATAAAGTATTAAAGATATAAAGATAGTACTTATATAATAAGGGTATCTCTAGATATCACAAAATATACCAGTCCGTATCGTCAACAGAGAGGTCTTCCTTCAAGCCTACTTCCCGCCTGGGAAGCTCAAAAGCATCGGTAATTGCATCGGAAAGGTCCTGCAGGTACTCTTTAGAGGAGAGGCTGTTGTAAATAAAGGGCTTATCGGGCTGGATCATCCTCTGAATTGTAGATTCCCTCGGGACAATATCCACTTTTATGTCGACCATTTCCAGGGCTTTTTCCATTGCAGTCCGGAAATCCCCGATACAGTATGCTATCCTGTGCCTGTAGTTTGCCCTTGTCTTTTCAAGATAAGCGGCAATTCTTTCACTTTCTATTTTTATGAAGTCTCTCTTGATCTTTGTCACATTACATTTTCCCATCATGAAAGTGTAGTGCATGAAAGGGTACTCTGTATCAAGTTCCCTTGGGGCAATCCCGCAGGTCCCGAAGGTGACTATGTGTACATCCTCGGGCTTTAAGAGCCCGAAAATTATCCTGTCGAATTTTTTGTGGGACGGGCTTTCATGGTAAGGCTTTCTTTTGGCGCAGGGAACGAAAATACATACTTCCCTGAAAGGAGCTTCATACTCATTGAGAACCCAGTCATTGGCTTTTATCATATCAGGATGGTAAATAATTCTCTCAGTATCAAGAGGTTCTTCGGAACGTTCATCCTCAGGGATAATGGGCTTCATAAGACCTCAGAGCTTATTGAGTCAGGAAATTATATATATAATTAACTAACCAGAATTATTCAGGATTTATTATTTTTTTAAAAACGCCCAGAAAAGATAAAATGGAATATTTAGCAAATACTGCCTGAAAAAAAACATAAGAGTTTAAGAGAGATAAATAAGTTTATAAATATATTCACCAATATTGGTAGCGAAATAACACATAATGATACTTAACACAATTGGGGAGTATGCTTTTAAAAAGCAAATTTGGAGACCAGCACAGAGTTTTCTATTTAATGAGCATCCTCAATCCATCTGATATAATGTCTTAACGTGCTGGCCGGTATCCTCAAAGAACTCGAAAGAAATTCAAAAAACAATAGGGCAAACCGTCCCCAAATAGTGGTTTTATGGCGAATTCTATTCATGAGATGATCAGAGCAAGCTTCAGATGCGAGGACATGGTAAAATGTGTACTCGGTCTGAAGTCCCTTGACATCGACGCATACAAGGCTCTGCTTATGCATGGTCCCCTGACAGCAGAAAAATTAGGAGAGATCCTTGACAGGGAAAGGAGCACTGCATACCGTTCCCTGCAGAACCTTATAACTTGTGGAATTGTTTACAGGGAAACACGATCCATCGATAGCGGAGGGTACTACTACGAATATGTAGCTATCGAACCTCAGGAAATGAAACAGATGGTAAAGAAAAACGTTGATGAGTGGTACAGCCAAATGAATGAATTGATTGAAAAAATGGATGATAAAGTAAGCGCCCTCGTCATGCGGATGGACGATGAAGAAAACTGAATAAAAAAAGAGATAGAAGCGAAAATTTAAAGCAAAAGTATCACAAAAAAAGAAAATGAGAAAATAAAAGTAGACCGAATAAAGCTTCGGTCAAATTCATTATTTTAATCCATCTACAAAATCTCCCATTCTCTCGATTGCTTTTTTAAGGTCACCCAAAGATGCTGCATAAGCGCACCGCAGGAAACCTTCGCCTGCATCCCCGAACACATCTCCGGGAATTGTAACAACCTTCTTTTCATTAAGAAGACGTTCTGCAAAAGCAGAAGAGGAAAGACCCGTGTTTCCTATGTAAGGAAAAGCGTAAAAAGCGCCTTTAGGGTTGCTGCATTCAAGCCCTATGCTGTTAAAGCCTTTTACGATAAAGTGCCTGCGCCTGTCATATTCCCGGACCATCCGCCCCATTTCTTCATTACCATTGCGGAGGGCTTCTATTGCCCCTACCTGAGCGGTTATGGGAGCACAGAGCATGGAGTACTGGTGGATCATCATCATCGAATGGATAATATCCGGAGCGCCCATTGCAAAACCGAGTCTTAACCCTGTCATTGCATAAGCTTTGGAAAACCCATTCAGCATGACAGTCCGGTTTTTCATACCTTCGAGAGAAGAGAACGGAACATGGCTGCCACCATAAGTCAGGCACTCGTAAACCTCGTCCGAGATCACAAATAAATCGTTCTCAACAACAAGGTCAGCGATGTCCTCCATTCCCCCCTGTTCCATAATTGCGCCTGTAGGGTTGTTAGGGAAGTTGAGGATGATTGCCTTGGTTTTGCTGGTGATTGCAGGTTTCAGGGCTTCTGCAGTAAGGGCGAACTCATCATCTCTGTGGGTAGAAACAATAACAGGCTTGCCCCCTGCCAGAACCACTGAAGGGACGTATGCCACATAGGAGGGTTGAACCACAATTACCTCGTCTCCAGGATTGACCACAGACCTGACTGCTATATCAAGAGCTTCGCTTACTCCTGTGGTAATCAGGATTTCGGATGCAGGGTTATAGTCCAGGCCGTAGCGCCTGTAATAGGTTCTTGAAAGTTCGTCTCTGAGTTCCGGAAGTCCGTAGTTTGAGGTATATGAAGTCTGCCCCTTTTCGAGAGAGTGGATGCACATCTCACGGATATGCCAGGGAGTGATAAAATCAGGCTCTCCTACACCAAGAGAGATTATATCCTCAAGTCCGGAAACCAGATCAAAAAAACGGCGTATTCCTGATGGAGGGATACTCTTTACAGCTTCCGCAACAAATTTTGAAGGATCACATGGAGGTCTCAAGCAAACACCTCTATAAAAAACTATATGAGTTATGTAAAATGTAAAACGTGATAAGGTGGATCAGGTCTTAAGCGCCATCACATTAAAACGATACCGGAAGCCTTTGAATTAACTCAGGTTCGTGGAGGATTACCCCATCTTCCTTATAGGTCTTCAGCACGAAATGAGTGGACGTACTCTGGACCTGGTCAAGAGTGGCGATTTTTTCTGCCACAAAAAAAGCCACGTCCTTCATTGACTTCCCCCTGACTGTAAGAGAGATGTCATAGTTCCCGGACAGAAGCCTGACAGACCTGACTTCCGGGAACTTGTAGATTCTTTCTGCAATTGCCTGATAGCCCTGGTTACGCTCGAGAGTGACCTTCAACTCAATTACGGCGTAAACGTAGTTTTCCCCAACCAGGTCCCAATCAACTATGGTCTTATAGTGCCGAATAACTCCTGTTTCTTCAAGCTTTGCAATCGTCTGGGAAATTTCCTGTGCGGATGTTCCTGTCAGGGTTGCAATTTCTTCCGGGCTTGTTCGAGCATCATTTTCAAGAATTTCCAGTATATGTCGAATTATTTCGTCCACGTTGATCACCGGCACAAAGTTATGGGATATTGGCACAGAACCCCGGATGGGGGGTAAGGGCTCTCTTCAATTATTCAATTAATACAGCGTTTACAACTCCGTCCTGCCCAGGTCTGCTTGTAACTCTAGCAGTGCCCATGGGAGTCCTTATAACGGAACCCTTTGTCAGAATGTTACGCCTGATATAGTGCTTGTTTGCAGTGTTATCAATTACAGTCTCAATGGGTGCGGTAACTGTCTTCCCGTCTTTAGGATTTGTCACATTTGCAACATTAGACTGGAGAAGCCTTACTTTCCTGTTACCTCCCATAGTAGAAACGTTCTTTCTTTTTACTTCGCTGATACGGGTTTCCGCAGATTCGCGGCCCATCTCAAACTTTCGCTTTCCGCGGGCAGCAATAACCTTCCCACCGGTAACTTTTCTTCTGGAGTTGCCTTGCCATCTCATTATTAAAACCTCGTTATTGTATTGAAATATAAGCCAAAATTTAGATTTAATATTGTATTTAATGCTACTACTAAAGCTGGTTTTTAGTGGACTTCACGAGTCCAAATAGTAAATATCCTGTAATCCTGGTGACCCTGATCTGGTGATCCTTTTTCAAAGCATAAGCATACCTGTCAGTGCTTAATTGCTCTGCTAATATATTAATGTATTAACAGGAATACTTTAATTAGCATATTTGCTATGGATTTAGCAATACGAATAGAATCGTATAAGAACTTTGCGATCACATCGCCAGAAAAACCTTATCTTCCGGAAAGCACCTGCATACGAGTAACTGTAGCTGAAAAAATAGCATCTGAAGACCGTAAAGTTACCGGCATAAAATGGGGCATAAAAAGTTGGCCACGGAAAAATATATATGTAAAATTAAATAAAAAAAGATTGAGAAAAAAAGATTCAGGTACAGGGCAAAAGGGAAATCTCATCTAATAATGTATTGAAGACCCTTCAGACCCCGGACGATTATGCAGAATTACAGGAGGAAAAACAATGGTTTCTGAACTTTCACTCAATACCGTCTGCGGACATACAACAAAAGTTATTGCTACAAAAGAAGGTAAAAACACACACGTGCATATCAAAACCACCTGTGAAAAACTAAGGAAATGGGGCACACAATTCGATATGGGTATGAAAGACCTTATGGGCGGCCCTGAGACCGTGCTTGCCCAGAAAATGGCTGAAGCCCCTTTAACTCCCACCTGCCTTGTCCCAGCTGCAATAATGAATGCCTGCTGGCTTGAAAATGGCATGATTTCTAAAAACCTTGCCAGGGAAATGGGAAAAATGGAGATTATTTTTGACAAACTTGAGTGAGGATTCCTTAATTTTTAGTAATTCAATCTTTATTATTCTGCTTGAGGCAGTAAGTTAGAAACCAAACTCACTAAAAAAGGAAGAGTACTGCGAAAAAATCCGTTATAGATCAAAACTCGAGAGTATTTATATCAGAGTGGGTTGTGTATAATTTAGCCAAAACTCAACAAACATATATATACAATAAGAAAAAAATAATAAGTAAATAATATACATTTCTTTTCAGAATTCTTTTAAATATTATACAAGAAGTGATGGAAAATGGACTTAAAAGAAATCAACAACTTCGGACAGGAACTGGTCGAACGCCTTAAACTCAAGACTTCCCCGGTTGCAATAAAACTGATCCCTACTGGAGGAGAAATTCCCGAAGGAATCAAAAAGGTAGATGACGTCATGAGACACTGCCAGATGATTGATCAGGTAAGGAGAACCGGTGACGAATTCTATTCCCTTGGCGAAGACCAGATGTGCAAAGGTGGATCCGCTTCCATGGGCCTTGGCACAATGCCAGCAAAAGTAGGTAGTGGGGAATTCTACTACAAGGGACTGAAGCATTTCAGCAACATAAACTCCGCAAGGCGTACCGTGGAAAATGCCCCCATGCTCCCTCCAAACAGCACCAGAGCAATCTTATACTCTCCCCTTGAAAAAACGTCTTTCAAACCCGATGTTGTGGTGGTAATATGCAACCCAAAACAGATTATGTTACTCACACAAGCTTTCATGTACAAAAGTGGAGGCAGGCTTGAAGTAAGTTTCGCAGGAAAACAGAGTATCTGCTCCGACGGTGTAGTTCAGGCTTACAGAGACGGAAAGATCGGAATTACCGTGGGATGCAGCGGTAGCAGAGCTTATACAGATATCGCAGATGAAGAAATGATCATGGGAATCCCTGTTGAACTTCTTCCAGAATTAATTTCCGACCTCAAGAAAATCTGTGCAGAATGAAACAAAAACCTACATTTTTCAGATATAAATTCCTCCATGTTAAAGCCCGATAGTGGGCAAGAAATTGATCAAATATGGCAAAACGGATACATTTGATTTGTTTTGTTATATTTGACAATCATTCTTCTGATCCTGATTATAATTCTGATTCTGATTCAGATCATTCTTCTGATCCTGATTATAATTCTGATTCTGATTCAGATCATGATTATAATTCTGATTCTGATTCAGATCATGATTATAATTCTGATTTTGATACTGCTTTCAGTCGCTTATCCCATTATTAATTCTATCTGCTGATTGAACCAACCTATTTTAGTTTAGAACGTAATATTACTCCTGACCACTCAAGATGCTGTCATTATTAACTGTCATTATTAAAATACACGTAAAAACTGCAACAAAACGCTCGTTGTTAACTATAAAATCAATTAAAAAACATAGTAAGCCCTCTTGAGAAGATCGAAATATACTATTACTTGTCCCTAGGTTAATCCGTTTGAGCGAAGCAGAACGGACCACGTACTGCAGAGCCGCAACTCTGCTGGCGCAACTCGGGAGACAATGGATTATATACTAAAAGAGAAAACAAACATGGAATTCTTCAGATTACAGGCACAAATAAATGAAAGTAATTTTCAAATCGCAGTACTTTCATACCAAAGAGAAGGACAATGACCTCTTACATAGCAGACTCGGCAGTCTTTATAATGGGAAACTGCAGCGTGGATAGTTCACTGCTTATCACCGTCCCTTCGGTTGTAGACGAGTTAAAAAGCAGGGATTCCGTGCTCCGTTTTGACCTTGCAAAAGAGGGAGGACTAAGGGTAGAATGGCCAGAACCGGAAATGGTAAAAGAAGTTCGGAAAAAAGCTGAACAAACCCGGGACTCAGAAGAGCTTTCAAAAACTGACCTGGAAATTCTTGCAAAAGCCCTTGAACACAGGGAAAAGGCAATACTGCTCACGGATGATTATGCAGTCCAGAATGTTGCCATTCAACTCGGGATTCAGGTTAAACCAATAGCCCAGAAAAAGATAAAAGATATCATCATCTGGCAAAAGCGGTGTACTGGTTGTGGAAAAATCTTTGAGAAGGGGGATGACTGCCCTATTTGCGGTTCACCCATGAAGAAAAAGAGAAAAACAAGACTTAAAGGAAAAAGGTCTCAGGAAAGCTGAAGAAAAAGATATAATGCTTGATAGTGTAATAATATCTTAATTGAGAAAAGATATACGTGAATTATAGTTTTTCAGGCAGTAATTCCAGGCAGCATCCGTAAGAAGAGCTGCAAAAATCGGCCGGAAATACCGCCATACAAAAAAATTATAGGTGGGAATGGAGGCATGAAGAACATAGAAGATCTGATTCAGAAAGCTGTGGAACTGCAAAACAATGGGCTTGTAACCGGCCAGATTGCCGACGAACTTAACGTTTCAAGAGAAACGGTTACATGGCTTTTAACCCGCTCAAAAAAAGGAGGAGCAGTCCCCGCTCCAAAAGACATATCCGTAAACTGGAGCAGCATAGGAAAGAGCGCTACACGGCTTCACTACATCTCACTTGCACTCTGCGACATGGTGCTTGAGACCCTGGAAAAGACAAATGCTGAGGTGGACGTGGTAGTTGGTGTTGCGGCCAGTGGCATCCCTCTGGCAAGCATGATGGCAAACGAACTGGGGGCAGACTTTGCCCTTTATCATTCCCGTAAAGGACAGAATGTCGTCCAGCCCGGCCAGAAAGGGACAATCAGCAGAAACTTTGGAAGCGTTGCAGGCAAGAACTGTGTGGTCGTGGACGACGTTATCACGACAGGTTCGACAACCATGGAAGTAATTGAGCAGCTACGGGAAATGGACGCAAAACCCAGAGTCGTAGTTGTTCTTGTAGACAAAAAAGGCGCAGATACAATCGCCAATGTCCCGATCCAGTCCCTGGTAAGGATAGTTCGTGTTGACTAAAAAAACAATAAAAGATAAAACAGGAATAACTCTCTTTGATATGGAAAGCCTCTTATTCTGAGGGGTTTTCCAAAAATTTACACATTTTAGATTGTTTTTTGTAACAATTCAGGTAGCCTTTGAAAGGCTACAATTTTTCCTCTTTTCGAGGAAAAATTGCATATAAATTGAATCCTATTTTGTTTCGTTATTATGCTTACACGTGAAGAGATCCTCGTTATCTATGAAGCTGGTCCTGAAGCTGTAATTTCTGTAATCCAGAGACTTGAAACTATCATAGAAGAACAAGCTATTCGAATTGCTGAACTAGAAGAACGTGTAAGGATTTTAGAATCTCGCTTAAATCAAAATAGCAGAAACAGCAGTAAACCTCCTTCTACTGACTTTTTAGTCAAAGAAAAACCTAATCCCAAGAGTCTCCGGAAAAAGAGTGGGAAGAAACCTGGAGGTCAAGAAGGTCATCCAGGCACAACTCTTGATATGGTTAATGATCCTGATTAGGTAATTGAACATTCTTTGACCTGCTGCAAAGAATGTGGACATACTCTTGAGGATGTTGAAGTTGAAGCTTATGAGAGAAGACAAATTTTTGATATTCCTCCTGTAAATCTAATTGTTACGGAACATCGAAGTCAGATTAAGACCTGTACTCACTGTGGAAAATCAAATAAAGCTTCTTTTCCAGAATCTGTGAAATATCCCGTCCAGTATGGTCCTAATATTTTAGCTTCAGCAATTTACTGTAAAAACTACCAGTTTATTCCCTATAAAAGGATTTTAGAGTTTTTTGATGACGTTATGGGGATAAAAATCTGTTCTGCTACGATAATCAGAGCAGAAAAAGAATGCTTCCGGAATTTAGAGGAGTTTGAAAATGTGAGTCAGGAGAGGTTAATAACTTCTCCTGTAATCCATTGTGATGAAACTGGGATGAAAATTGAAGGAAAAAGGCATTGGCTTCATGTAGCTTCTAATGACAAATACACCTGTTATTTTGCTCACTCAAAAAGAGGATCAGAAGCAATTAATGCCATGGGAATTCTTCCAGAGTTTAAAGGAATAGCAGTTCATGACGGATGGAAACCCTATAACAGTTATGAATGTGATCATGCTCTTTGCAATGCTCATCTCCAGAGAGAACTTACTGGAATTGAGGAGAACTATAAACAGCAATGGGCTAAAGAGATGAATGAACTGTTAACAGAAATGAAAAAGTATACTGATGAGTGTAAAGAGCAGGTCAAAGATCTGGACTTTGAGCAAATTAAAGTGTTAGAAGAAAGGTTCGATGCTGTAGTCATGAAAGGGATTGAAGAAAATCCACCTTCTCTAAACCCTGAAAAACAAGGAAAACGTGGTAAAAATCCAAAAACAAAAGCAAGGAACCTACTTGACAGGTTTATAGAAAACAAAAAACAGATCCTGAGATTCCTCAATGACTTGAGAGTTCCGTTTGAGAATAACCAAGCAGAAAGAGACATAAGGATGATGAAATTACAGCAGAAAATATCAGGAACTTTCAGAACTATACAAGGAGCGGAAGCTTTCTGCAGAATTAGAGCTTATATCTCAACCATTAAAAAGAATGGTTTCAATGTTATAGATGCTATTCTCGCGGCGCTCAAAGGAGCGCCGCTATTATTCTGAGAATTTCAGCATTTTGCTGAAAAAACATACTTTTTTATCAGTGGCTGAATAGTTACTGTTTTTTTAGTTTTTTTCTACTTTCTTCTGGCACTTTTGAAAATTTTTGAGAGATTGTTGCTCATAACCAGTTCACTCCAATGCCGAGAAAGAGAAGAATTAAAGGCTTATTGAAGAAGCCTGTTAATACTCAACTTCCGTAGAAGCAATCTTTTCTACAAGCCTTGAGAGCACTTCAGTTCTCATCCCTTCCACGAACTTGATACTGCCTACAACAAGGTGTCCACCGCCGCTGACTCCGGCACCTTTCACTTCTTCCCTGAGTTCCCTCACAATCCGGGGGATGTTCATGAGCACACCTTTTGAGCGGATTACCGCAAAATCCGGGCCATAGCCCAGAGTGACCACGGGCTTGTTCGGGTTCCTTTTGGTGAGTACATCATGCACTTCCCCGGAGGTCTTACCAGGTGGCGGGAAGGTAAACTTCTGGGCATAGTTTTCGACATCTATCACATTCATGATAGTTCCATTCGCCAGTTTCTGGGACTTGACGTTAAAGAGACAGACTTCAAGCTGTTCCTTTATCATGGAATTTGCCTGCTCGCAAAGCAGGGATACCAGATTTTGATGGATTTTGTGATCGCCCAGATCCAGGATATCGTCAACAATTCCTTTCCCACTGCTGAATTTAAGCCAGAACTGTTCGTAATCCAGAGCCAAAGCCATCTCTTTTAATTCCTCAAGAGTATAGCGGTCCGAGACAAGAGAGATATACCTTCCAGCTTCCGGAGCTTCAGAACGGTCTCCTACTGCCGAAACAGCAGGAAGGTGCTTTATCGTATCACTGATACTGGGATTGATCATACGAGCAATTTCAGCACAGAGCATTCCTGCAGTAACCCCGAAGTCTCCCCCTACATGAGCAGGGTTTGCGTGTCCTATAAGATATTGATCAACAATGTCGTCCGGATGGTGGTGGTCAACGACAAGCATATCGATGCCATAGACCTGTGCCTGTCGCATAGAGGGCACGTCCTCTTCTGTTGATCCATTGTCTACAAGGATCACAAGAGGCATTTTCTGCCCGTGCCTGGCACAATCTTCAAGTGCAAAGGAAATATCCCTTGTAACGTCGGCAAGCTCGTAAAAAGGAGCCTTTGAAGGAGCCCGTTTGTAAAAATAGTATTCCGCATCAGTTCCACCGATTTCCGTAATAAGGGGGAGAATTGCCCGCTCAATGGCGATTGCGGAAGTAATTCCATCAGCATCAGCATGATGCCTGAGGATAATGGGTGTTGAATGTAAGATTGCCTTTTTTATCTCTTTGGCGACGTGAAGCATTCTGGGCTTGAGCTTTTCCATAACATCGCTTTCTATAAGGAAAGGAATATCAGCAGGTGTTGCTTTTTCCTCAATTACCCTCTCAACCCTGGACTTGACAGCAGCTTCCTTTTTTCCGGTCAGCAGTTTCATACTCATGACTTCGATCTGGACCTGCTCATCCCGCGGAGTCACTTCCCCGGTAATCGACACAATCATTCCTACATCGATATGTGGGTAAGACCGCTTTCCTGCACTCTCAAAAGCCGCACAGGGAATAAAGCCCCCTTCATCACCAATGGTGAAAATAGTAGGCCCACTGGTCTGTTTTACCTGGATAACTTCCCCTTCGATCCGGACGAGCCTGCCTTTCATGCTGGTATCTATTTCGGATGAACTCTTAAGTGTGAGCTCTTTTTCAAGCTCGATGGTTTCGTACTTTGTAAGAGTTTGTGGGATAAGATCCAGCTTTCCTCCTGCTTTAATACTTTTTACCAGGACGATCACAGAAGCCTTAACTTCCGGCTGGACCCCAACATTGCTTGAATGCATAAGCCCTCTTACATGAGTGTTCAGATCCACAAAGACTCCAAAAGAGGCGATACTGCTCACTATGCCGTGATAAAGTTTTCCTGCTTCCACGTCTTTGAGGTCACAGGATTCATCCAGAGCGTAAACAAGCTGGGAACGTGAACAGGAACTGCAGATCTCTTCATCTGTATCCTTTGATTCATGAATTCTTGCTCCACAAACCTTGCAGGTATAGATCTTTCCAAGCCCCTCGCAGGTTTCACAGGATTTGGTAACTTCGATTGTCCCCTTTCCTTTGCATTTCTCACATACTGCACCATTTTTCAAGAAACTGTCGATGTCTGTTTCCGAAATTCTCATGAAATCAACTGATTTTGACTTGCCTTTTCCCTTACACAAAGGGCAGACCTCAGTTGAAATAACATCATAGCCACGCCCGTGGCAGTCTGGACATTCCTTACTCATAAATATCAACACCAGTGGTTCTTCCGAACCTGTGCTTTCTTACTCTTACGGTTTTTTGGAATTCAAAATATCGCTTTGAACTCTATACGTTTATTATATGGTTTGTCGGTCTTTCAGTCTACTGGCAACTGCATGACCTTCACCCGGCCCGGAAAATCGGCGACTACATGACTCGTTATCTTCCTGCATATCTCCTGTATTTCAGTTCAATATCTTCTGTATGCAAGATATAAGTATTTGTCAGCATGCTATTTTGCACAGCGTCTACAGATATCCAGAACCTTCAGTTTTTGAGATGGTATCTGTCACTTTCAGATATGTAATCTTAAAGACAGGGAAACCGCGGTCTATGAAAAACCGGAGTGAGGACTTATATAGATTCACAGATAATTTAAATAGACGACAGAGCATAAAACTTTTAAATTAGGAGTGGTTACTTCGTAAGAATTTTTTAAAATAATTCCCGGATAAAGAACACTTAATTATTATTAAACCCAATTTTAAGATTAATTGATAGGAGGGCATAAAAGTATGGTTAGTATCATCAATGAATTAATGCTTCCTGTATTAATAGTTGTAATATTAATACTCTCACAATCTATAAAAATGGTTAATGAATACGAACGTGTAGTTATATTCAGGCTTGGTAGACTGAGTGGCGTAAAGGGGCCAGGAATATTCCTTATTATCCCTTTTATTGATAAAGCTCTGAAAATAGACCTGAGAATTGTTGCCATTGATGTTCCTAAACAGGCAATTATCACCAAAGATAACGTCACAGTTGAAGTGGATGCTGTTGTCTACTACAAGGTAGTAGAACCTGGAGCTGCAATTACACAGGTTGAGAATTATATGTTTGCAACCTCAACCCTTTCTCAGACTACGCTTAGAGACGTGCTGGGTCAGATGGAACTTGATGAGCTGCTTTCGGAAAGGGAAAACATTAATAAGAAGATTCAGGAACTTCTGGATGCCTATACTGACCCCTGGGGAATCAAGGTTACAGGAGTAACTATCCGGGATGTAGCCCTGCCTGAAAGCATGAAAAGAGCAATTGCAAAACAGGCGGAGGCTGAAAGGGAAAAGCGGGCAAGGATCATCCTCGCAGAAGGGGAATACCAGGCTGCCCAGAAAATGAAGGAAGCTGCTACTCTCTATCAGGGCCTCCCAGTAGCCATCAAACTCAGAGAACTCCAGACCCTTGCCGAAATTGCCAAGGAAAAGAACCTGATAGTTGTTACACAGCAGTCCCAGGATATGCAAACCGGAAATATCGCAGCTCTTTCACAGGCCATCGTCGGAAAGAAAATGGAATAACGATGAGAATGGTCAGAAGAAACATAAAAAAGGAGAACGGATCGATAAACATGCATATGGAAAGGGCATCCCATTTCCTTTCTATTTTTATCCTGTGCTTCATCCTCATAGCTGCCTTTACGCTTCCTGCAAGTGCAGGGCCAGATGAGAAGGTGCTTGTCCTTGAAATAACCGGAGCTATTACCCCGGCTTCCGACAATTTGATAGCTGGCGCAATAGAAAGAGCTGAGATCGGGAACTTTGAGGCTCTCTTAATTACCCTGGATACCCCCGGTGGAGGGCTGGAAGAGACTCAAATAATCATAAAGGCAATTGAGAACACAACCGTTCCTGTGATCGGGTATGTGCCTGAAAGCGGGAAAGCCTGGTCTGCGGGAACCCTCATCCTCATGGGAACTGATATTGCCGCAATGGCTCCCTTTACAGTGATAGGATCAGCTCAGCCGGTGCAGATATCTGCAGAAGGGACAAAACCTATAGAGGATGAGAAAATTATAAATGCCCTCGTTAAATTCTCAACTGAGACGGCAAGAAAACACGGGCGAAATGAGACTTTTGCAGAAGAAGTAATTACCAAAAACCGAAACCTGAACGACGAAGAAGCTCTGGAAGAAGGAGTAATCGAATATAGAGCTCCTTCCGTTTCGAACCTGCTGGATCAGATTGACGGGCAGGTTGTAAAAGGTAGAAAACTGCAAACCGCAAATGCAGGAATAGAGACCTACGAACCTCCCTTTCCCATTTTCTTCCTGACCCTCATTTCAAACCCGGTCCTTTCCTCCCTTCTCCTGACAATAGGGCTTTATGGGATCATCTTCGGGATTTCAAACCCTGGGGCCGGAGCAGAAATTTTTGGCATTATTGCAATTGTGCTAGGGCTGATAGGCACAGGTTTCGACATTAATATAGCAGCATTTTTCCTTATCATTGTCGGAATAGGGCTTCTTATCCTTGAACTTAATTCCCCAGGATTTGGGGTTTTCGGGCTTGCCGGGTTTATCAGCCTGGTAATAGGGAGCATCTTCCTTGTACCTCTTGGAGGGGAAAACATTTACACTCCGGAATTCAGAAGACTGCTGACACTCACAGTTGTTACTCCCACGATTGTTTTCGGGCTTTTCCTTGTCTTTGCAATTTATAAAATCGCCGAAACAAGGGCGAAAAAGCCCGTTATTGGAGCCATTGTTGGAGATACTGCCCGGACAATAGACCCTATAGGACCGAAAAGCCAAGGTTATGTCCGCTATAAAGGAGAATACTGGAAAGCCAGGTCCGAAGAAGAAATAGGAACTGAAGAAGAAGTTGAAATTATAGGAAAAGAGATGGAAGTGCTTCTGGTAAAAAGAAAAATTTAATCCTTCCTTCTTTCTTTCCTTCCTTCTCTACTTTTCCTTTTTGTCTTTCAGCCACTATTAAGCTTAACCGTTAAGCTTAACCGTTTCATTTTATCAGGTTTAGTTCCCCGATTTCTTTTTATTGATTTCTATTCCCATTTCTTTTTATTGATTTCTATTCCAGAGTTCACCTTTTCTTTTTGTCCCTTATTTTTTCAAGGACTCTCTGCTTTTTATTGATAGCTTCTTCTGCTGCCCTGTCAATTGCATTTCTCATCTCCTCGAAATCTCGCGGGTTCTCTTCCCCGTGAACTTTTTTGACAGGAGTATATGCAGACTCTCTGAACCTGGGTGAAAAGTCCCGGGTTTCTCCATTGACGATAACTTCAGCTCCGTTTCCTTCTTCCACACGCCCTATGATGTCAATCACGACACCTGCAGCCCGGACGGTTTCAAGAATCTCCCCTGCATATTCTGGGGGGACAATAACCAGCAGGGCATCAAGAGATACTCCGAGGTAATCGATTTTAAGGAGCTCAAGCATGGAAAGCACCTTTGGATTAACAAGGGCTCTCATTTTTTCTTCTTCAAAGACCATTTTTACTTTTGCAGTCTTTGAGATTTCCCGTGCATCCCCACGTATTCCACCATTGGTGACATCGGTCATGGCATGGACCTTTTTGTACAACCCGGACTGCAGGAGAGCTTCACAGGCTTCAAGAAAACGGATGTTAATGGTTTCTTCCACAACGTCGTGCATCCCGTAATAAAGTGCAGTTGTAGAAATCGTGCCTCCACCTGCACCTTCAGTCATAAGGATAAGATCTCCTGCTTTTGTCTGGTTGCGTGAGGTAAGGGAAGACGTAACACCAACAGCGCCGACGCCGCCGGTCATTCGGTCGCCTATTACCATGTCCCCTCCTATCCGGAGAGTGCTTCCGGTAACAAGGGGAATTCCGGTAAGGTCGGAAACTGCAGTGATTCCTGCAATGTGGTCGAATATTTTTGCCACATCTCCATCGTCTGCAATATGGATATCCGAAAGCATGGCAAGAGGGCGGGACCCCATTGCATAAACATCACGCAGGGCTGCTCTTGCTACATGAAAACCCGAAAGGAAGGGAAAATCACTCAGGCGGGAGTGGATCCCGTCAATCGTAACCACAAGGTATTCATCACCTATTCTTACAACCCCGGAGTCGTCAAGCTGGGAGCTGTCAACTACTGCACCTGTACTACCTATAACCTCCCCCAGTTTGGAATGAACGTAAAAGTCCCCTGTTCCCCTCGAACCTACCCCGAACTCGCCCATGGAAACTCCTGAGAGAGTGGAGCTTAATACGTCCCCTTCCATGTGAAGAGTTGCTTTTGCTTCACAAATAACTGCAGCTGCAATCTCATGAGCCCTTTCGGGGTTTATGTTCTTGATTTCAAGAATTCTTGAAGCAAGCTGTTCCTCAAGTCCGGCTTCAGTTGAAGGGTCCTTCCTGAGAGCCCGTTTTGCATAGCCTTCTATATCCATTGTAACCATCCTCTTGCAGACATCTGTCACTGCTTTGAAAGGTGCAGGGCAGATAATTTTGGAATTCAAGCATTAATCTCTGGATTAAGTCATAATATAAAATACCTCGGAATTAAAACTTAACCGCCGAAAAAACGAGAAATAAAGGTTTAGCTGCAAAACCGAAGTGTCCTATCAGATACATGATTTCAACATATATCAACACATTTCAACGAAGTTTTTCAGAATCTTAAGCCCTGTGGCTCCACTTTTCTCAGGGTGGAACTGGGTGCCCATAACATTTCCTTTTGAGTTTACGACAGAAGCTGAAAAATCCAGCCCGTATTCACATGACACAAGGGTGTTTTCCACAGCTGTGTCCACATAATAAGAGTGTACGAAGTATACGAAAGAACCGTCAGGAATGCCTTTAAACAGAGGGTGATCCTGTATAATCCTGATGTTGTTCCAGCCCATGTGGGGCACTTTCAGTTCAGACTTTGGAAAGCGAAGCACCCTTCCCTGAATGAGGTTCAGCCCATCGGTCAGCCTGCCTTCTTCAGAAGAGCTCATCATAACCTGCTGTCCAAGACAGATCCCAAGCATTGGTTTTCCAGAGTCTGCAAATTCCGCGATAACCTCTTTGAGAGGAAACAGACATTTCATCGCATCTATAAAAGCACCAACTCCAGGAAGAATAACACCATCTGCCGCCAGGATCTCCTCCGGATTTCCGGAGATTGCGGAACTTGCTCCAACGTGTTCAAGCCCTTTTTGAACACTTCTTAGATTTCCAAGCCCGTAATCGATAATTACGATTCTTTTCATAGTCCTAACAAACAAAGTTAAGATAGATTAAGCTTACGAACAAAGATTTTGTAAAACGTGGGAAAAAAATATAGAAATTAGAAAAGAAAAAACGAAGAAAAAAACGAAGAAAAAAACGAAGAAAAAAACGAAGAAAAAAACGAAGAAAAAAACGAAGAAAAAAACGAAGAAAAAAACGAAGAAAAAAACGAAGAAAAAAACGAAGAAAAAAACGAAGAAAAAAACGAAGAAAAAAACGAAGAAAAAAACGAAGAAAAAAATGAAGAAAAATAAACCTGAATAATACAATATAATATAAAAATTTCAGGTCAGTATCGGTCTGCAGAAAAATTGCAGGGTCTTTTCTCCTGCTCAAAAATCACCTTGTACTTGCCACAGCGTACACATTCGTAACGTTTTTCGCGTACTGTTGGCATACAGCAGAGCGCTCCGCTTTTTCGTTTCCAGTCATGCAGTCCGAAAAGACACAAAAAACTACGTCTATGGTCCGATTCATCTGTTTCATCAGAACATTCTTGAGTCAAAAACCTGTTTCCCCTTCTTAGCAATTAGTAAGGCTGGTTATACTATAGTAAGAAGAGTATGGTAAAAAGGACTATATAAGGGTATAGATTTCTTGAATTAATAACCACATATTTGATAATAAGAAACCACATCAGAAAAAATATGACAAAGACATAAATAGAATGGTTGAATATTCATAGAATGTTGTATAATTATGACAAAAATTTACGGAGTGTAAACGGGGGAAAACATGAAGGGACTTCAATTACTCAGAAATGATGAAAAAGCAATGGAATTACCAATAAATATCGTTGTTATGCTCGTTGTCGGGATGGTGGCTCTTGCAACACTTATCTCTATAATACCGACTCCTACAAAGGAAATGTCAGTAATTGTCAAAGAGACATCAGGAGCAGGAAATATTCAACCCGGGAACTCGATAATAGTAGATGCTACTACCGCACAGAACTCATTTGCCGTTTCCGCGGAAATAAATGTAACAGATAAAGACGGAAACCCTGTGCGAGATGCAAATGTTGTCCTCAGCGGACTCGGCGGGGCAGCCTCAAGCACAACGGACATTAACGGAATCGCAGTGTTGACAACGCCAGAAAATGCGCTGGTCCGACTTGACCCGAACCAGAATGAAGGGACTATGGACCTGAAAATCATGGCAGACGGCTTCTATGACTATGAGAGAAAGGATGCAATTATGATTATCAAAACTCGATAATACAGAGCTGGAGAGAAGCCGCATATGCAGCCTGAAAACTTAAAAAAGAATGAATCAGGAACTGTCGGGCTTCCGATCAGAATTGTAGTTCTTTCGATCGTTGGTTTTATCGGGTTTTATGCGATTCTTTCAGCCCTTTCAGCTGCTCCAGCCCCTGCAGAGCCCATGTATGCAACAGCAAATACAAGCACATTTTCACTCTCCTCCGGAGGAGAGGAGTCCAACTTCAGCCTGCAGATAAGCGTGCTTGACAGGGAAAATCGGGGGGTGGGGGAAGCAAACGTAATTGTCTGGAGCCCGGACAGAAAAAAAGCGTATTCAGGCGTCACAAGCCCTGATGGAAATGTTATTATAATGATTCTAAATCCCCAGCTGCCTGCCGGGAAATCCGAGGGGTACGTTGCAGTAAAAGTAATGAGAACGGGATATAGAGATTTTAGCGAGGAGTATTTCGTAAAGGTAACGAGGAGTTAAAGCTTCTTGAAAGAATCATTGCAAAATGTTGTTACTATTAATCATGAACCTATTAATCATGAACCACAGCCCAAAGAATGCCATAAAACCTCCGCAGAGGTATACCAGTTTTTCATGTATGGGCTGTGAAATTACTTCTGTTCCTCTGGAAAAGGATAAAGACTCAGCTACAAGAAATCCAAGGTCTGCTATGCAACAAAAAAAGTATTCTGGTTTAAATCAATCGATTTATTCCTGCAATTTTCTACATTATTACTGATTGAACATCACAATCATCAGTTCGTTAACGATTTTTGCTTCCGGTTAACCAGATAAAATTTTAAAAGTACAGCGCCTGCCATAATTACTGCAAGCCCGGTTGAGAAGTAAGGAGACCTTATTATATCCCAGCGGCCAGACCAGATAAGAAACCCTGTGAGGAGAAGAACGGAAGACCCGGCAATTCCTGAGATTTCTATCGGAATTTTTATAGAGCCCAGAGTAAAACGATCTCTATTTTCAATGGCTTCAATGCGGGATTCAGATTTTCGGATATATTCTTGTGATACGCTTTCCTGACCTTGAATTTCCCTGACTTCATTTCTCAGTTTTTCAACATCTGACACGAGGTTGCTGTGCACAAAATCCGAAAGTTCAGATATAGCAGCCTGTAGAGAACGGAGGCTTTCGGAAAGGCTGGAAAAAAGAGTACTTATATCTTTTACTCTGTAGCTGGTTCCTGAAACCTCGGAAGAGATGTCCAGAGAACTCATGGAAACATTTGAGGCTTCTGAAGAGGGAAGCACAGCACTGAAGGCAAAAGTTGAAATATTCTCTTCAGTGAGCGACGGAACAGAGTCAGAAAGCAGAGAATTTCCCGGAAGAGGAAAAGGAGCTTCAGGAAAAACAGAAGGCCCATGTGGAGAAACTGAAGAGCCTGCAGCAAGATTTGCGGAATTTATCTCCTGAAAAGAATCTGGCGACATGCCTGAAAAAGCTTTTCCAGCCTGTAAAGTCTGAGGTGCTTCAAGAGATAAACGGCGCTCAATGGCCCTCATCCGCTTTTCAAAACTTCTGATGCTCTGGTCAAAAACCTCGATTCTTCCCTGCAAATCGTCCCTGATTTCGGGCTCTAAGTGATATGATTTACTCAAATGAACCATAACCCCCATAAAATTTATAATATGAAATCACGCCCGTACAGTATATAAATTTTTTTACAATTTAGCAAAAAAATATATGAAGTATAACTTGAAAAAAGAAAGGACAGGTTGCCCCTTATTAATCAGTTAATATGCCCCTTGACTCCGAAAAATCAGATAGGTCTGACCTCAACAAGATCTCCGCTATCCTGAGCTTCCATAATTCCCACTGCAAGGTCCGAGTTCACCCTGAGTTTCACATCCCCATGCCGGCTAACAGTTGCGCTGAAGAGATATTCGTCTTCGATGAAAATCTCCACGTCCTTTCCTGCAAGTTCGGGAGCCCCAAGGATAAGGTGCTTCTTAGTCCTTTCGATTATCGGATGAACCGGGGATGCAGGAATACCTTTCTCATGCCCGATTTCTCTGGCCTTTCCCGGAAAGGTTTTGCGTTCAGCCCCGCGCTTCTGGGCTTTTACACCTCTTGAAATATCGGCCTCCAGCTCCCTGACGTCGATGTGGAGCCCAAGGATATTTTCGATCCTGTCAATGACGTTCCCGCCTTTGCCGATAACCTTTCTCATATCCTCGTCATGGACCTTTACGATTGCACTGTCGTCTGAAGTCACTTCCACCTCAACGGGACCTGTTGCATATCTGCTGATAACATTCCTTATCTCTTCTTCAGCAAGCTTCCAGGCAGGCTTCCGGCTTTCCCGGGAAGGACCAATTGGCATGACCACAACTTGTTCTCCATATGTGTAAATCTCATAATCGACCTTGCCTGTTTCGAAATCCGCAATGGTAATTACCGGCCTTGCAAGATCCTGCTCGGTCATTCCGTGAGGGACCTTAACTGTAAAGGCTAGTACCAGGACCTTTGTGACCTTTCCCTTGTCGATGAAAATTACAGTATCCACTACCTGTGGGATCACACCCAATTCAACCCTTCCGATAAGACGCTGAATGGCATCCACTGCCCGGGTCGCATGAACTACTCCGATCATCCCGACTCCTGCCAGGCGCATATCCGCAAAGATCAGAAAATCCCCGGTTTTTCGTACTTCATCATAGATAGTGTAGTCCGGCCTGACCAGAAGCAAGAGGTCTGCAGTGTCTTCCATCCTGCCATTGAGAGGAGAATACTGTGTGATCTCAGGAGGCACCTGAAGGTCTCTTGGGGATTCCATGGTTTTGACCACCTGCCCGTGGTCGTTCAGATATCTGGCAACTCCGGCAGCAAAAGTGGACTTCCCGGCACCAGGAGGTCCGGCAATGAGAATCCCACGCTGGCTTACAATACGTTCTTTCAATTTATCGCTCAGGCGGTAATGCTCAAGATCCACAACCACAGTTGGCCTGACAGTCGTGATTTCCATGTCATCGGAAAAAGGCGGGTGAGCAATTGCAATTCGCATGTTCCTTATTTGAAGAACGGTCGCCCCACTTGAAGACATCTCGATGAAAGACTCAGGGTCCAGCCTCGCCCTTTCAATTAGTTCTTTTGAGATGCTGGAAAGTTCCGCAGAAGTTGCAGGTTCATCACGAATCCGTACATACCGCACATTCTCCACAGGTCCCTTCTTGGCCATAGGAGATACACCATTTTTGAGGTGTACGGACATCGTATCGTCAGTGAAAAAATGCTCGATTTTAAGGGGGCCGAATTCTGAAGGATCCAGAACTTTGGGATAAATGTACTCAACATCAAGTCCTTTTGCCTTAGCTATAAGAGACTGTACACGATCTTCACTGACGAACAGCCCTCCAACTTCAAGAGCTGTGCGCCGGATAAGGGCATCCACCCTGCCCTCCTTAGAAAGCCTGATTTCCTCTGAAGTGGGCTGAACCCCACTGAACTGAAGATTAATCTCCCCTCTGCCTGATAGCTTCCGAAGTTCCAAAAGCTCTTCAAGCCCTTTGAAACCTATTTCTCTGCCCCTGTTTGCCTGGGCTTCAAGCTCCGATACCACAGCTTCGGGAACAACAACCTCAACACCCCTGAACTCACCACTTCTGACGCGGGAAGAGAGCCTCCCGTCAATTATCACGCTGGTATCCGGAACGATCCTCGATATCTGCTTCTCATCAGCCATATAAAGGGATATAGAGCCAGAAAGTATATAATAAAACTTCTGCTGCTTTTTTTCAGATGAATGAAGTAAAAAAAACAGGATTGGTGAGAAACCAGGTTTTAAAAAACCTGAAAAAAACCTGAAGAAGATGGAAATAAAGAAGGAGGGGAAAAAATAAAAAAAAGTGAAAAAAAAATAAGAAAGGAAAGAAAAAACAAAAGAGTAAAAGAGATAATAGACTAAAAATTATAATAATGAAGAAAGCTCAAAAAAGAATAGAACTTTAGAGTTCAGTAAACATCCTCTGGCTCAAAGACCTTTTCCCCTACGACCTCTCCTTTGAGATTTCGATAGAAACACGACCGGTACCCCATATGGCAGGCCCCTCCAACCTGTTCCACGAGCAGGAGGATGGAATCCATATCACAGTCGATCCTGATTTCCTTCACTTTTTGTACATGCCCCGAAGTTTCACCTTTCTTCCATAGCTGTTTCCTGCTCCGGCTCCAGAAATGGGCAATTCCGGTTTCGACGGTCTTTTCAAGGGCTTCCCGGTTCATATAGGCACACATCAGGACCTCCCTGCTAATCTGGTCCTGAACTACAGCAAGGATCAGGCCGTTTTCATATTTTAGGGTATCAAAGTCAATCATGGGAGATAGATTGCCAAACTAGTATAAAAAGAGAAGTTTACAAAAAAATATAAATAGACAATTGAAAACCTGAAAAAGAACAAGAACATCGCATACATTGAGCCGGACTTTAAGGTTAAAGCTCTCGGGGAAACCTTGCCCTGGAGGATAGAAAAATAGGAGTTATCGGCGTTGCCCCTGAAACAAATTTATACGCACAAAAAATACTCGATAGTACGGGGAGCGGTTCTTCTGGTAACATTATAGCAGCTATCGACTGGGCAATAGCTACTCATGATGATGGAATAGATTCAAACGAGATCCAGATAATTTCAATGAGCTCGGGTTCAGATAGTGGAACGGAAACGCTTAATTCAGCATGTACTTTAGCATACGAGCATGGGATTCTGCTGGTTGCAGCTGTCTTTTTTATTTTTTCAGTAAGCAACTACTTTATTGAAACCTCTCACGGTTTGATTCCAAGAACATCCTCAACATATGCCCTTAAAATCTCTGCAACACTCCATGCCTGGGCAATGCAGCCTCCTGGAGTGTAAGGGTAATTACCATCAAATACCTCGGAAATGGTGCCTATGCCTGCCGTTTCAAGATGCATATCAAAGCCTCTGAGGAGGGAACGCATATCTTCAAGGCTCTCTTTTGAGTAGTTGTGTACTTTCCTGTAGGCTTTGACATAAGGTCCAAGGAGCCAGGGCCAGACGGTCCCGTTGTGGTATGCCAGGTCCCTTATTTTAGGCCCTCCCTGATAGCGCCCCCTGTAAGAGGGATTATCCATTGAAAGTGTCCTTAGCCCGAAAGACGTGAGCAGATCCTTTTCCACCCTGTCCACGATAGCCTTTTCTTTCTCAGGAGAAAGCATTGTGTAAGGAAGAGCCACTGCAAAAATCTGGTTTGGGCGGATAGACGGATCTTTAATCTGATTTCCCGCCTCATCCTCAGACACGACATCATAGAGGCAGTTAGCCTCCGAGTTCCAGAAAATTTCTTCAAATTTAGATGCTACCCCGGCTGCGAGAGTTTCATATGAAGAAGTTTCTTTGCCAAGGAGACCCCCAAGTATGGAAGCACTTTTCAGAGCATTATACCAGAGGGCATTTATTTCACAGGCTTTACCTGCTCTTGGAGTCACGGGATTATCTTCTATATTAGCATCCATCCAGGTCAGTTGAGGACCCTGCCGAATAAGATAATCAGAGTCCATGCCGATTCCAAAGTCTGTGCCTTTACGGTAATTATCTATGATACTTTCTACAGTATCCCAAACGTCAGAGAGAAACAGTAAATCTTTTGTGTATGCAAAATATCGGCCAAGGGCATGAATAAACCAGAGAGAAGCGTCCACGGTATTATATACTGCATCTCCTCCAAGAGCCGGAAATGCGTTAGGGACCAGGCCTCTTCGAGAGTGTCTTGCAAAGTTCTTGAGAGTGGACCTGGCTTCATCGAAGCGGTGGGGAACTAAAAGAAGACCAGGCAGAGAAATCATTGTATCCCGCCCCCAGTCAGCAAACCAGTGATATCCCGCAATCACCGAATTCTGGCCTGTAGAGGGATTCTTCACAATAAAAGAGTCAGTTGCCCTGAGAAGCTTAAGGGCAAAAGGTTCGGTAAGCCTGGAATTAAAAGCAAGAAGATTCTGTCGATATACCTCTCTTGTATAGAGTTCCTCAACCTGCTCAAGAGTAAGAGAAGAAATATCTTCGGTTGAAGCAGCAATAAAAAAACGAGAGGTTCCCAGTTTAAGTTTGCTTTCGAAATAACCGGGGTTAAAGTTGTCTTCCTGGAAAGCAAGTCCGCGTTCCTTTTCAGCATCAAATTCAAAATTGTAGTACCACTTCGGGTCACGATGATACTGGAGATTGGACGAAAGCGAGAAAGAAAAACCATTAGAACTTTCCAGTTTTAATCCTGTAGAATCTGCTTCCTGATAAAAGGAAAGGTATCCGGAGCGAGTAGTGTAATGGAAATCTCTTGAGTTTACCATAGGAAAAATTCTTAGCGAAGCACCCTCTTTTCTGGACCTGATATCATAGACGACACAGGTTGTATTATTATTATGAACCATGAAGACCTTTTTCTTCACGGTAAAAATACCGGGCTGGTAAACCCAGAGGGGAAAAGGGGCAAGAATGAATTTAGAAAGGTAATTGAAGCCCGCAGGAGATACAGTGCCCGGATACTTATGGGTTGCAAGTCGGTAGACTTCGTTATTGAGAGAGATTTCCTCATCAAGGGAAGAAAGTAACAAAACCCGCCCTGGGGAATTCTCTGGAGCCGCTACAAGTAGTCCGTGATAAGTCCTTGTTCCGGCTCCTATAACTGTAGAAGATGCATATCCTCCGAGCCCATTCCCTATAATCCATTCTTTTTTTATACCTTCTTCATAAGTAGAAAATGAATCTGCTCCAAGCCTGATCCCACTCATACATATCTGATTAGGATTTGATTTCTTATATAGTTGTATGTTTGGAAGGAGGGGTTTAAACATAGAAGGAGGTATACAGTATAATAAGTGTAAAAATAATTATATTTCAATTGTAAACATAAACTATTTTAGTTGTACAGGACATAAGAAAGTGAGAATCATGAATCAAGACCTTTTAGAAATCCTTGTTGACATCTTCAAATCATCCGGATACAATGTCATAATATCCAGCCAGTCTGATATCCGTGTAGAGAAAAATGGACATCAAGCTTATGTCATGTGCGCCCTGAAACCAAGCTATGAAGAAATAAAATATTTTTCCGAAAAGATAGCAGCTTGTACCGGAATCTATGTGATGACCCAGAAAATTTCGGGAAAACTGAATGAATATGCAGCTGAACTCGGAATATATATCTGGGACAGAGATGAGCTAGCTCTTCAGATAGGAAGGGCGGTTCTGGCAAATATGGAAAGAAAATCGAGTGCTTATCAGAAAGAGTCTGAAATACCTTTAAAGGAATCTCAGAAACAGGTAGAAACGGCCCCTGAACCCACTAAAGAAAACAGAGAAGACGATGGCTTCAGACAGGAGCTTTACTCTGATGGGAGACTTGTACCACTTCAAGACATGTCGAGAGAAAAAGAAAAAATCTCTTTTGAATCCAGAACCCTGCCAAAGCCGGTTGAGGGGAGAAAACCTCTAAAAAGACTGGAGAATAGCGAAGTTTCCAGAATTGAACCATATGATATGCTGAACATACAATCTGTAGAACCCAAGATATCTAAAGATCAGGCAATTATCATTTCAAAACCCTATATCAGCAGCCCTAAAGATGCGATTTTGAAATTCGTACCTTTCTGGAAGTATTCCTACAGTGTTGAGGCAGAAAAACGATTCAGGTCAAAAGTTATGAGCATTACAGGAGAAGGGGAAGGCTATCTTAATGCTCTGAACAAGTCAAAAGAAAATATGGATATAGAAGGTCTTGGTACGCCTACCAGGATTCCGGCAGTGCAATATGAGGTGAAGAGGCCGAATGTAGATAAAAAACAAGCAGAGAAGGTCCTTCTTGAATTAATTATACAGGAAAATACACGCGAGATTCGCTTTAACAATATGGAAGGGCAGGCAATTATCTACGAACAGAAGAGCATCAGCCCAAAAGCCAATGAAATAGAACTTGACATGGATCTTGTATATATTCCTGTGTGGGAAGTGAAGGGTAAAAGGAATTCTCTTGAGATCAATGCTTATAATGCCAGCGTGCTTGAAGAACCTATAGATGAAGATGCCGAATTCCTTTAAGAGAAATTTCTAAAAATATTAGAAGAAAAATATATAAGATAGAAAATATATTTACATATTGGAAGAAAAGCGGATTTCTGGAAAAGAATCCACAATTTGCCCTTCGAAGACTTCTTTGATAAAACTTTTTCAGGAAAAAAGAGATGTCATCTCGCATAAGCGTTATATGTATTAGATGCAAGATTATATAACGCTAAGGAGTTATCTATAAGTTGTAACAGATGGCTTTTTATAGGAGATTAAGGTCTTCAGTGTATTAAACTTATCAAAAATAAAAAGAGGTATATATAAATGATTGAAATAACAGAGAAAGCTGCTGCAGAGCTAAAAGCACTGCTGGAACAGGAAGGGAAATCTGACCTTGCACTCAGGATCTTTGTTGCTGGAGTAGCCTGCAGTGGGGTCCAGTACGGACTCGCCCTCGACGAAGAAGTAAAGGAGGACGATGTGACAATGGAAAGCAACGGAATTAAGCTGGTAATGGCAAAAGACATTGAGAAAAGCTTCACTGAAGGCAACATTGATTTCGTTGAAGATGAAAACGGAAAAGGTTTCGTTATCCGCAACCTCGGTGCCGGCAGCGGATGCGGTAGCTGTGGTGGCTGCCATTAAATAAAAGTTGCGCTGGCGCACTCCACCACAAGCAACGGGGTATTTTCGCGCCACCGCTCCAAATTTCGTTAAAGAAAAAAATAACCCTAAAAACTTTAGTTTGAGTAGAAGTTAACAACCGGAAAGTGGAATTGATAAATTACATATTATCACTAACGGTTATCGGGGAAGTTTTCCATCCCCGCAACAAGCTAGCGGGGTATTCGACTGATAATAAAAGCAAAACCTTGCAAGGGCATGAAAAAATACCCGAACCTGAAGAAGCAAACAAAAAATGAAAACAAAGGAGAAGGGGATCTATGATTCCAGGAATGGGAGGCCGGGGGGCGAACCCGGCTAAAATGAAACAGATGATGAAGCAGATGGGGATTAATGTTAAGGAGCTTAAGGACATTGAAGAGGTAATTATAAAGACTGCGGACTCTAACATAATTATTGAGAACGCAAATGTCACTATAATGACAGTCCAGGGTTCGGAAACATATCAGATTGTAGGTGATGCAAAGGAAGTCCCAAAATCTCTGGAAATCCCTGCCGAAGACATCAAACTCGTAATGGAGCAGACCGGCGTCTCCGAAGAAGAAGCCAGGAAAGCCCTGAAGAACTCAAACGGAGATCTGGCAGAAGCCATTGTGGCACTTTCTTCTGCCTGATCCCTTTTCCTCATTTTATAAAGATCTCACTTTATGAACTTCTAATATTATAAACTTCGATTTTAGAATAATCTCATTTTTACCATATATAATAAAATTAGTTTCAACACTTTGATTTCAACACTTTATTCTAACCTGTTTTTGAAATTATATTCAAGAGGAACGATATAATTGGTGGACGTCAATGCTACAAATGCCATGATTGTGGATATAACTATTCTGTAGAGATGAAATCAACTGCTAGCTCTGCTTCTGTTAAGAGACAGGCTTTACAACTCTATCTTGAAGGATTAGGGTTTCGCTCAATAGGAAGAGTTTTGGGGGCAAGTCATGTTTCTGTCCAAAAATGGATAACGAAATTTGGTTAGGACTTAAAGGATCTAAAAAGCGAAAATGAGATCACTATTGTTGAACTGGATGAGATGCACACTTACATCGGTAACAAAAAAAATATTGCTGGATCTGGATTGCTATTGATAGAGTTGGGAAAAAATTCATCAACTGTTCTTTTGGCAGCAGAGGAACAGAAACTGAAATACAACTCTGGAATAATTTAAAGAATAAAGAAAAAGTGTTCTTTCAGGTCTTACATAATTTATTAAATTGAAAACGGAAGAGAATACCCTATATCTTTACCATTTTAAGGGATTTCATGAAAAGAAATAAAATGCTGTTTACATCAATTCTAACAATAGCCATCCTACTAGCCCCAGTTGTATCGGCAAATGGAAATGACACAGAAAAAAAAAGAATTAGATTTTCGCCTACAAAAAAACGTTGAAGATTATAATATGATAGTTACAGATAATAACTCATCATATGAAGATGTCCTAATATGTACAGATCAGCTTTATCAAATTATTGATGAATTGAATAGTCTTGGTATGGATATCGAATCTATTCAAACTTCAAATGTAAAAGTAGTATCTAAAAATAAAGTTCTTCCAGCAACCATGTCGGTAAGAATTGTTCCACTTAAAGAAAAAAGTGAACGCATATCAGCTACTGCTAATGAAAGTCAGCTCAAAAAACTCAATGAAATCTATGGAAAAGATAAGTCAATTAGAGAATTAATGGAAGAAGTTTTCCCCGATGTGCAAGCAAAGACACCAAAAGATATAGTAGAATAAGATTATAAAACTAAAATGAGGTGGCCTACCCCAACATTACCTACTGCTAAGTTATTCCCACAATTTAAAATTGAAATACCTTCTCATATAGCATATGCTCAATCAAACCTTTATGCAAACTCAGCACCTGAAGTTGAATTTTCCTTAGGACATTTATGTTTTATCCAACTCCACTCACAATAATACCCTATATGAAGGTACTTTCTTATCTATATTATCCAGCAGAGGATGAATATATACATGCGGCTGTTGAAGAAGATACATGGTGCTATTCAATAGAGGCAGAAGATAGCGAAGTCGCAGAAGATACTGGTTACTACTGTACAGTAGGATCACATTATGTAATTTTTAATTCAGGAAACCTATACAAATATGTAGCTAGTAACTCAGGCGAGCTATATGTAGATTTTTAAAGAAATAATCCCAAATCAATTTGATTTGACCTGATTATTACTGCTGAGATTACAACACCAAATGATATTTCTTTAATTTCATACTTTGGTAGCAGACAACGTAACAAGAGAAAGAAGAATTCAAAAAATCAATTTAAAAAATCAATATCAAAAAATCAATTTAAAAAATCAATATCAAAAAATCAATTTAAAAAATCAATATCAAAAAATCAATTCAAAAAAACATTTCAAAAAAACAATTTCAGAATAGAGTTAAAGTAGTATAGGGTGAGTTTGGCAGCGATCCAGAGTTCCCGAAGGCTCGCACACTTCAGTACAGTAAGGAACGTGGACAGGCTTATCTTCTGTGTTCGGGATGGGTACAGGAGTTACCCTGCCGCTATGGCCGCCAAACTCTACCTATAAATGGGATATGGGAAAAGTCATGTATAGATGTGCTGCATACTGAATTTCGCCTGGACCTGAATTAGGTGAAAGGAACGGATAGTTAGTGAACGCGGACTGAACACCTCGTTGCCTTGGTGCTTACATCCCGTTTCTATCAAACCGGTCTTCTACCGGAATCCTTAGAGAGGTCTCTTTTTAGGTCAGATTTCGAGCTTAGATGCATTCAGCTCTTATTCCTTAGCGCGTAGCTGCCCGGCAATGCCTTGTCAGACAACCGGTACACCAGTGGCGCCGCTGCTTGGTTCCTCTCGTACTAAAAGCAGCTTACCCGCAGACCTCTGGCACCTCTAGTAGATAGTAACCGACCTGTCTCACGACGGTCTAAACCCAGCTCACGATCTCCTTTAATAGGCGAACAACCTCACCCTTGGCCGATGCTGCACGGCCAGGATGGAAAGAACCGACATCGAGGTAGCAAGCTGCCGGGTCGATATGTACTCTTGCCGGCAACGACTCAATTATCCCCGGGGTAACTTTTCTGTCATTTTTGGCCCCCACCAAGGAGGCTCAAAAGTTCGCTAGAACCGACTTTCGTCTCGTCATCCACTGCTTTGCTGAATAACGTCAGGCTGACTTATACTCTTGCACTCTTCAGCGAGTTTCCGACCCGCTTGAGTCAACCATTGCGCGCCCTTGATATCTTTTCAAGGGCGTCCCGCCCCAGGCAAACTGCCCACCTATCGGGGTCCTCTTCGCAGAGTTAGGGTCGTAGTTCCAGAAGGGTAGTGTCCCAATTGTGGCTCCACAGATGCTGGCGCACCCGCTTCGACGCCTCCTACCTACTCTGTACATCCAGAACCACAACCCAACGACAGGCTGCAGTAAAGCTCCACGGGGTCTTCACTTCCCCCTAGAGGTCTCTAGACTGTGCACTAGAATGTAAGCTTCACCGGACTCCAGTTAGGGACAGTAGGGCTCTCATTGATCCATTCATGCAAGTCGCCAATTAAGCGACAAGGTACTACGCTACCTTAAGAGGGTCATAGTTACCCCCGCTGTTTACAGGCCCTTCTTCCCGTTGAACCGGGGTTTCAGGTACCTGCACTGAGCAGGATTCAGAGATTGTACTAGCCCTTACGGGTTTGCAATCTCCTATGTTGGTATTAGACAGTTAGAGCCCCCTGGTCACTGCGACCTGCTGTCTTCACAGCAGGCACTCCTTCTCCCGAAGTTACGGAGCTAATTTGCCGAATTCCCTTAACTGAATTACTCCGACACGCCTTAGCCTTTTCAGCTAGGGGCACCTGTGTCAGTTCTCGGTACGGACATTTAGCTGTCCTTTTCACGGGTTCCTGGGTGCAGCCGACTTAAGCCATTACAGATTCGCCCGATTCTCGCCATTACGGCTCTCCACGGGGTTCGCTGCTTAGACGGCGCGACGACGCCGCTCGGCCTGCCCGGAAACGTCAGAACTAAGTGCTAAATGGTACAGGAATATTAACCTGTTTCCCTTTTGGCGTACTCGAATTACGGTACGTCTTAGGACCGACTAACCCTCGGCTGACGATCATTGCCGAGGAAACCTGGCCCCTTCGGCGGCAGGGATTCTCACCCTGCTTTGCTGCTACTATTACCAGGATTTTCGTTTGTGAACGGTCCACAGGACTTTACAGCCCTGCTTCAGCCCGAACACAACGCCTTCCTACGAGATTACCTTGCGGTACTCCGTGGTATCGGTGGTCGACTTGAGCCCCGTCAATTTTCGGGGCCCCAAACCTCGACTGGTGAGCTGTTACGCACTCTTTGAAGGGTAGCTGCTTCTAAGCTAACCTTCCAGCTGTCTTGGGCTTGGGACGCCCTTTAGCGTTAACACTTAGTCGACACTTGGGGACCTTAACCACGGGCTGGGTTGTCTCCCTTACGGACTACAAGCTTACCCCAGTAGTCCGGACTCCGACTGTCTCAGATGACGGTGGGTTTGGAGTTTGACAGGCGGGCGAGGGATTTCTCCCCCGGAACCGCCAATCAGTGCTCTACTCCACCGACGATCTCAAGTCAGGTCATGCTGCGACATGTTTCGGAAGGAACCAGCGGATGCCGGGTTAGATTAGCATTTCACTACGAGACGCAGGTCACACGAATGATTTGCAGATCAATACCGCTTGCGGTCCTCCACGTAGCTTTCGCCACGCTTCAACCTGCCCACGCCTAGATCACCCGGCTTCGGGTCGTACCCCGGTGACTCCACGCACTTGTATACGTCGTGCCTCGCCCGAAGGCTGCGCACATGTTGCTTTCGCTTCGGCTGCCCAGATAAAAGGTTAGCCATCGCCACCAAGATACACTCCCTGGCCCGTTCTTCAAAACGTAAGATACAACACTGGCAGTGACATTCGTACTACATCCTCGCGGATGATTTCTTCATGTCAAAGATCCTTTCATGCCGTATCGTTCCATCACTATCAGGTTTCAGGCACTTTGCACCTCCCTTCTCGGGGTACTTTTCAGCGTTCGGTCACCCTACTATTTCGCTATCGGTCTCAAGGAGTATTTAGTTTTGGAGATTGGTGACCCCCAGATTCCCGCACGATATCCAACGCACGGTACTCAGGGACATGTTCCGGTCTGTTAGCTTACACCTAAGTGACTGTCACACTCTATGGTCTGCCGTTCCAGGCAAGTTCGGTTTTGCCGCAAGACGTTTGAACAGCCCTACAACACCACATTTCCCCGAAGGGATTCGGTTTGAACTGTGCCGGTTTCACTCGCCGTTACTAGCGGCATCTCAATTGATTTCTTTTCCAGCTCCTACTGAGATGTTTCAATTCGGAGCGTTCCCGATCATTACTGATCACTATGGAGAGGTCCCATTCGGAGATCCCGGGTTCATTGGATCCATGCACCTATCCCGGGCTTATCGCAGCTTGGCACGTCCTTCATCAGCTCTTGAGCCGAGCCATCCACCTGATAGCATAACTCCTGTTACACCTAACCAGGTCCAGTTAGCGTTCAATATACAGCACCTATACACGACTTCATATGCCTGCGGTTCCGCGCAGGCTATCCATCCTTCCCCGATAAACTACTTATCGGGTGCATTTGATGAGTTATAATTCGAATTTATTAATGGGGTGAGGATTTGTACGGTTTATCGGCATCTGGGTGATAGTGTTTTTAGCTTAGGAGGTGATCCAGCCGCAGATTCCCCTACGGCTACCTTGTTACGACTTAACCCCCCTTGCAAAATTCAGGTTCGAACACGGCACAGAGTCCGTGCCCTCACCCATACCTCACTCGGGTGGTTTGACGGGCGGTGTGTGCAAGGAGCAGGGACGTATTCACCGCGCTATATTGAAACGCGATTACTACGGATTCCAGCTTCACGAGGGCGAGTTACAGCCCTCGATCCGAACTACGGATGGGTTTGTGAGATTACCAGCCCCTTTCGGGGGAGGGACCCATTGTCCCATCCATTGTAGCCCGCGTGTAGCCCGGGAGATTCGGGGCATACTGACCTACCGTGGCCCGCACCTTCCTCCGATTTAACACCGGCGGTCCCCACAGAGTACCCATCGTCCCGGAGGACATGCTGGTAACAGTGGGCACGGGTCTCGCTCGTTGCCTGACTTAACAGGATGCTTCACAGTACGAACTGGCGACGGCCATGCACCTCCTCTCAGCGATTCAGGCAAAGTCTTCAGCTTGGCCTACATATTGCTGTCGCCCCCGGTGAGTTGTCCGGCGTTGAGTCCAATTAAACCGCAGGCTCCACCCGTTGTTGTGCTCCCCCGCCAATTCCTTTAAGTTTCAGCCTTGCGGCCGTACTTCCCAGGTGGCTCGCTTCACGGCTTCCCTGCGGCACCAGACACGGTCGCGCCATGCCTGACACCTAGCGAGCATCGTTTACGGCTGGGACTACCCGGGTATCTAATCCGGTTCGTGCCCCCAGCTTTCGTCCCTCACCGTCGAACCCGTTCTGGTAAGACGCCTTCGCCACAGGTGGTCCCACAGGGATTACAAGATTTCACTCCTACCCCTGTAGTACCTCTTACCTCTCCCGGTTCCAAGCCTGGCAGTATCCCCCGAAAGCCTAATAGTTAAGCTATCAGATTTCCCGGAGGACTGACCAAACCGGCTACGGACCCTTTAGACCCAATAATCACGATCACCACTCGGGCCGCCGGTGTTACCGCGGCGGCTGGCACCGGTCTTGCCCGGCCCTTGCTAACAGGTGTAGTTTAAACACCTGGACAGCCAGCATATGATGCTGGCACTCGGTGTCCCCTTATCACGGTTTCCCGCATTGTAAAGTTTTCGCGCCTGCTGCGCCCCGTAGGGCCTGGATTCATGTCTCAGAATCCATCTCCGGGCTCTTGCTCTCACAACCCGTACCCGTCGTTGGCTAGTAGGTACATTACACCCACTACTACCTGATAGGCCGCAGATCCATCCTTGGGCAGACGAATCCATTTGACGCATAAAGCATTCCAGCAGATATGCGGTATCCGGAATTATCCCCAGTTTCCCGGGGTTATGCCGGACCCAAGGGCAGGTTATCCACGTGTTACTGAGCAGTACGCCATGTTCACGAAGAACATATGACTCGCATGGCTTAGACGAACACCGATAGCAGTAACCTCTGGCAGGATCAACCAGAATTGTTATAGCACACTTGAAATTAAAGGTCTTGGTCGCAGAAACTTGCACTAACAACTATCTAATTCAGTTAGTTCATTTCGCGATAGATATTTGAAAAAACATCTATCACCCAGAATTAACCGAACCGACAAATCCTCGTCAGACAGAAAATAACTCCTGTCTCCATTAAATTGATAATGAGTAGTAATTGCTGCATTTATGATGCAGGAAATTATAGTTACGCACCCATAGTATTTAAAGATATCGAATCTCCCCTTTGACAGGAAGAACTTTCTCAAAATTGCTATGAGAAAAACCCTCTAGCATGTGTTAAGAAACACACTAGAAAAGGATATTTGCTTACACGCTCATAGTATATAAGAGTATCCATTCCCCTTCTAAGAAGAAGAAATATCAAACCATTGTACTATGAGAGAACCAACCAGCACAACAATATTCATGCTGGTACAGGAAACACATATACATTAGTATTAATATATAAAGCTTTTCATCCAGGCACATTTTAAAGAAAAACAAACATAACATATAAATGGAATTTTGTTTATTCAGTTCCTGAATTCCACCCTGGAATTAATAATTCAAGAGCGACGCACGCTTGTTTTACGTGTGAGACATACAAACACACATCCAATATATATACCTGTCGCCTTCCGGAGTACTTAGAAGAAAATAATAAGAAGAAAAGACTAAAAGAAAGCAAAAAAGCGTAGCATTAAAATAACAACAGGAAGTTGAAAGCTGCATGATGAATAACCTTAAAGCTCGAAAAAAGAGATATAATATTTAAGGTTATAAAAATAAAAAATACAAGAATAATTGCAAACTACATATAACGAGGTATCACACTGGCAGACTTAAAGAAACCTACATCAAAAGCCAATCCCAGCACGGAAGAGACATTTACAAGAGTACGCACTCCACGAAGGGAAAATAACGAGATTCTGGCAACCGTTGAAAGTCTTCTTGGTGCAAACCGTCTTAGACTCCGCTGCATGGACGGAGTAGTCCGTATGGGAAGAATTCCGGGCTCAATAAAGAAGAAGACCTGGATTAAAGAGGGAGATGTTGTCATTGTTGTGCCATGGGATTTTCAGAACGAAAAGGCAGACGTGATATGGAAATACACAAGGCCACAGGTAGACTGGCTTGAGAGAAAAGGGTACCTTAAAGGATAAACATAGGAATGGACCAGGACGAGAAAATAAGGCGCATTGACAGCGCCAAAGATAAAGCACGTGCCAGGGAAAAAGACTCCGAAAGGCTGAAGGTGGAAGAAAATGTATTCGATGTGCCCACCCTAAAAGTCCTTTATACCCTTTCCAATAAGGGAATAATAAAGGCGCTGGGAGGCTCCATCAGTACTGGAAAGGAAGCTAATGTCTTCTATGCAGAAGGCGAGGGAAGAGAACTGGCAATAAAGATATACAGAATGGCCAGCAGCACTTTCAAGGCAATGGATGCCTATATTATGAAAGACCCTCGCTTCACAAACATTAGAAATAACAAGCGAGACATAATTTTTGCATGGACACGCAAGGAATTCCAGAACTTGAAGCGTACAAAAAGCGCAGGAGTACGAGTTCCTGAGCCATTGGTTGCTGAGAAAAATATTCTTATCATGGAATTCATGGGAGAAGAAAAAAAACCCTATCCCCTATTGAAGAACACGCACCTGGAAAACGATGAAGCAAAGCTTGTTTATGACAAAATCGTCGAATATATGCACCTCCTCTACAAAGAAGCAAACCTTGTACATGCCGACCTGAGTGAATACAATATCCTCATTGATCCGGCAGACACGACCCCGATTTTCATAGACATGGGGCAGTCTGTGACTCTGGAACACCCCAATGCCAGAGAGTTTCTCTACAGAGACGTGCAAAATATACTCAGGTTCTTCGGCCGCTATGGAATCACGGACAAACCTGAAGAACTACTTTCAAAAATACAGGCGGAAACAACATGACCCAGTATCTCAAAATTCCCAAAGAGCGAATCGGAGCAATTATTGGTCCGAAAGGAGAAACAAAGAAATTTATTGAGGAAAAAACCGCTTGTCAACTGGACATAGACAGCGAAAGCGGAAAAATCGATATTACCTGCGAAGAGGATCCATTAAAAGAATTCAGGATTCTTGAGACCCTCAAAGCCATAGGAAGAGGTTTTAGTCCCGAAAAAGCTCTTGGAATCCTTGAAGACGACATGCTGATGCTTGAGGTCATTGACCTCTCCGACGTTGCCACCACTCCAAAAGAGCTCCAGCGCGTAAAAGGCAGGATTATAGGAAGAGGTGGGCGAACCAGAGAGCTTGCAGAAAGCCTGATAAATGTCAAGATATCCGTATACGGAAAAACCGTATCCATACTCGGATACCCGGAACAGAACACCATAATAAGGACAGCCATAAAAATGCTGCTTGACGGAGCCACTCACGGCGCAGTCTACAAATTCCTTGAGAAGAAGCATCAGGAACTGTTGCACTCACAGCTGGACTCAATCGACTTTTACTGAAAAAGTGTTTAAAAAAGGAGAGTTCCGGAACCTTAATCAGGTCCGGCCTCTTCAGAAATTTCATATTCATCTTCTTTGAATCTTTTACCACTGCCTTCAAGGAAATTACCCCTTCCCGGCTTTGCATTAATGGACTCTTCCATCCAGATTACCTCGCCCCTGGAGAGTGTATATTCCGGAAAGACCGCATCCATTCCTTCAAAGGGCGTCCAGCCAGCTTTACTGTGCAGCATTTCAGCTCTTATGGGTTGAAGGTTGCGCGGATCTACAATCATAAAGTCCGCATCAAAACCCACCTCAAGCCTGCCTTTGCCCTGGAGGTCCAACCCGAAAGCCTTTGCCGGGTTCCAGCTTGTAACCATTATCATCTGCGAAAGGGGCAGAATATTTTTTTTGACCGCAGCAAGCATGAGAGGCATAAGGGTTTCAACCCCCGGCACTCCGGAAGGAGCAACCTTTATATCGAGATCCTTTTCAGACTCAAGGTGTGGAGCGTGATCTGAAGCCACCATATCAATAGTCCCATCATTCAGCCCGTTTACAAGCGCTTTGATGCTGTGGCTCCCCCGCAGAGGAGGGTTCATTTTGCCAAAAGCCCTGAGACGCTCCCAGTCCTTAGTAGAGAGAAACAGGTGATGAGGAGTAACCTCACATGTAAAAAGGGGTTTTTTATCTTCTCTTTTTGCAAGATATTTTTCTTTTCGGATCATTCCCACAGCTTCAAGCGTACTCAGATGGCAGAAATGTGCCCTAACCTGAAGTTTGGAAATGAGTTCAAGAGCACTCTGGACAGCCGATGCCTCACATGCATTTGGGCGTACCTTTGAATGGTAATCATAAGAAACATCATCTTTCAACAACTGCTCCAGTTCAAAGCGCATCTTTTCGTCCTCGGCATGAATTGTAGCGAGGGCTCCAAGACGTTTGATCTCAGCAAGGGCTTCTTCAAAGGTCTCCTCATTGATATTTAACCCGCCTGTAGACTCAGCCATGAAAATCTCCCCAAAAGCCGTGACTCCCAACCTCCAGAGTTCTTTGAGCTTCTCTACATTTCCTGTAACCCCACCGTTAATCCCGAAATCAACAATAGACTTATTTCGGGCAAATTTGAGCTTCTGTTCAAAAGAGCGCCGATCTGTTGTAGGAGGAATGGTATTTGGCTGGTCAATAACAGTGGCAATGCCCCCAGCAGCTGCAGAACATGACCCTGTGTACCAGTTTTCCTTAAGGGTCATACCCGGTTCCCTGAAATGAACATGCACGTCAATTCCGGCAGGCAAGGTAAGGGAGCCACCTGCATCTATCACCATATCCGAACTCGAGACTCTGAAGTCCTTTCCGATTTTTGTAATTTTGCCATTCTCAATAATGATTTCGGCAGGCTGAAGAGAATTATGATAATAAATTCTCGTATTTTTGATATGAATATCAGGCATGGGCGTCTATATGCTTATAAACATACTTAAAACATGTACATAACTGAAGATTGAAAAATAAGAGAAAAGAGGAGTAAAAAAAGAAAAAATGAAGAAAACTGGCCAGAAAACCTGTTCAGTTTAACTTAACACGTTCAGCCGTCGTTAGATAAATAACACTTTCACATATATTACAGCAGTGATCTGCAATCCTTTCCAGATAGCGAACCAGGAAGAGCAAATGTGTGGCTTTGGAAATAATACTTGTGTCTTTTGCCATCATCTCCAGAAGTTCAACCCAGACTGCATAAAAGATCTTATCGACCTCTTCATCCCGAGCGGCTGTCGTTCGTGCAAGTTCAGGGTCCCGTGTCTCGAAAGCCTGGAGGGAATTTGCAATCATATCTGCGGTGATGTCAGCCATTCTTTTGGTATCTATGAGCGGTTTGATATGCTCACCTTCGATTCGTCCAGGGATTTTGGCAATATTGATTGAAAGACCCACAACCCTTCTAAGGTCTGCCGCAATCTTAAGAGCCGACACAACAAGCCTGAGGTCACTTGCCATGGGCTGCTGAAGCGCCAGCAGGTCAAAAATGGAAACCTCAATACCTTCCTCAAGTTTATCTGCTTCTGGCTCAAGGGCAAGAGTCTTTTTGGCAAGCTCAACATTGAGGTCTATAACCGCTCCCATAGAGTCGTGAAAAATCATTTCAGACATTTCTCCGAGAGAAAGTACGGACTCCCTGAGCAGATCCAGTTGCATAAGATATCGTTCTCGAACCATTTAAATCACCCAAACCTGCCTGTAATATAATCCTCAGTGCTCTGTTCCTTTGGATTTTGAAAAATCTGCCTTGTCTGGCCGAACTCAATCAGTTCCCCCATAAGGAAAAAACCTGTATGGTCTGAAATCCTTGCTGCCTGTTGCATATTATGAGTTACAATTACTATGGTATAATCTATTTTAAGGTTCATAATCAGTTCTTCGATCCTTGACGTTGAAATGGGATCAAGAGCACTGCAAGGCTCATCGAAAAGAATGATTTCGGGCTTTACTGCCAGAGTCCTGGCAATACAAAGCCTTTGCTGCTGCCCCCCGCTCAGGGAAAGGGCAGGTGACTTGAGCCGGTCTGAGGTTTCATCCCAGATGGCAGCCGAACGAAGGGCACCCTCGACAACTCCACCCAGATATTTCTTAGTTACACCATGGATACGCGGCCCATATGCGATGTTGTCATAAATGGACATCGGGAAAGGGTTGGGCTTCTGGAAAACCATTCCCACATGTTTCCGGAGGTCAACAACATCCACGCCTGTTCCATAGATATCCTTACCTTCAATTGAAATTTTACCTTCGATCCTGCAGTTTTTGATAAGATCGTTCATCCTGTTTAAACACCGGATGAAAGTAGACTTTCCGCAGCCAGAAGGACCTATAAGAGCGGTTACGCTGTTTTTGGGGATATGCATGGAAATGTTCTTTAGTGCCTGCTTATCCCCGTACCACAGATTAAGATTTTCGACTTCAATCTGGGATCGAGCTACGTTTTGAACAGCTTCAGTCATTTATGGACCTCGATGATTATATAAATAGGACTTACACAGTTGAACTGAAAACCATAAACGGAAAAAACTTAACGGTATAAATCAGACAAACGTTGAAGAGTCCGTATGCACCTGATTTTATTCTCCAAGTACGTAAATCCTAATAAACACTGATACGTTATTAATAAAACTCAAATCAAATTTTCAATTTTTGCCTGTAATGCCTGCGGATTAGAACTGCTATGAGGTTCAAGCCCAGCACGATCGCCAACAGGACCATAGCCGTACCATACTGAAGGGGCCTGGTTTTGGCAATGTTTGTCCCGGCGGTGGCCAGCACGAAGAGGTGGTAGGGGAGAGCCATGAACTGGGAATAGATCGAGTCAGGCAGCCTTGGCAGGTAGTAAGCTGCACCTGTAAGAAGAATAGGAGCAGTTTCCCCTGCAACTCTTCCGATACTCAAGATGGAACCTGTAACAATTCCCGGGATGGCTGCCGGCAGCACCACATGCCTTATGGTCTGCCACTTGCTGATCCCAAGCGCAAGAGATGATTCCCTATATTCATTCGGAACTGTGATCAGAGCTTCCTGGCTGGAACGGATAATCACCGGAAGGATCAGGAGAGAAAGGGTGAGGGAAGCTGAAAATATAGAAGGACCAAAACCAAAGTACTTAACAAACATTGCAAGCCCGAAAAGCCCAAAAACCACAGATGGAGTTCCTGCAAGATTATTAACTGCCATTTCTATAATCCAGGTAGTCCTGGTTTCTCCTGCATACTCGTTGAGGTAGATGGCAGCCATAATCCCCATGGGAAGAGCCACCGCCATTGACCCTACTATAAGGGCTAAGGTACCCACAATTGCCGGATAGATCCCCCCCTGAGTCATCATCCGTCTGGGCATTTCAGTAAGGAACTCAATGCTAATTGCACTGTATCCATTAAAAACTATATATGCAAGAATTATCAGCACAAAGCTTGCAACTGTCAGAGCGGCAAGGCTGAGCATTGCAAAGGCAATTTTTTCACTTGTTTTTGCACTCAATCTGAAACTCAATCCACTGTGAATCATCCTCACCTTCTAATCGTCATTTATTTTTGCATTCAACCCCATGCTCAATCCACCTTGAACCTGTATCGCTTTTTAATTGAATCTGCAATCAGGTTAATCAGGAGCGTTATGATGAAAAGCACAGACCCTACTGCAAACAGGGCATGGAAGTGGGCACTTCCCTGAGGGACCTCACCCATCTCAAGTGCGATTGTGGCAGTCATTGTCCTCACGGGACCCAGAATACCTCCGGGAAAAGAAGGAATTATTGCAGTATTTCCGGTCACCATCATGACAGTCATTGTTTCTCCTATAGCCCTTCCCATGCCGAGCATTACGGCTGCTGAAATTCCGGAAAGGGCTGCAGGGACTATAACCCTGTATATAGTCTGCCATCTTGTAGCCCCAAGAGCAAGAGAACCCTGTTTCAGAGTGCTTGGAACAGAACTTATGGCATCCTCCGAAATAGTAATTATCGTGGGAAGCGCCATGATCCCGAGCATAATGGAGCCTGTGAAAGCAGATTGTCCCGTAGGCAGGTTGAAGGCACTCCGCACAAACGGGACCAGTACAACAAGCCCGAAGAACCCGAATACAACCGAAGGAATACCTGCCAGGATCTCGACAAAGGGCTTAAGGAAATCCGCAACCTTTGGGTGGGCAATTTCGGAAATATAGATAGCAGAAGCAATCCCCAGAGGCACAGCAAAAAGAATTGCTCCAGCGGTAACAAGAAGGGAACCAAAAAGCAGAGGCAATAACCCGAACTGCCTGTTTACGGATGTCGGATACCAGAACTTCCCTGTAAGGAAATCCAGAAGAGACGTGGCTTTAAAAAGAAGTAAACCGTCCCTGAATAAAAAGATGCATATAAGGAAAAGGATGACGACCGTAAGGGCGCTTACTGAAAAAAGCACCGATTCGATCGATTTTTCCTTATAATTTCGATCAAACATTTTATTCCCTTGAAATTGTTTTCCGATCTTACGAATTTATCGGGAAGTACCCGACTTCACTTACTATGCTCTGCCCATCTGCACTCATAACATAGTCTATGAATTCCTTTGTGAGGCCTGAAGGCTCCCCGTTGGTGTAAAAGTAGAGAGGTCTTGAAAGTGGGTATGCACCACTTATGATGTTGTCAGGACTTGGGGATTCAGAGCCGTTTCCACCATCAAGGCTCAGGGCCTGTACACTTTCATCGAGGTATGCTACACCTATGTATCCGATTGCACCTGGGTTCTGAGTGACCTCACTCACAATTCCACCGGTGGCAGGCTGGGTAAGAGCATCAACCCGGTATTCATCCCCGAACAACACGTCTTCCTTGAAGTATTCATAAGTTCCGGAACTGCTGTCTCTGGAGATTACGGCAATAGGCCTGTCATCTCCACCAACATCCTTCCAGTTGCTGATGCTCCCGTTATAGATGCCACGCAACTGGTCAAAGGTAAGTTCAGAAACAGGATTCTCGGGGTTTACAATCACTGAAATGCCGTCAATGGCAATAGTGTGCTCCACCGGATTGATGCCATTTGCTTTAGCAGCTTCGATTTCATCAGCTTTCATTTCTCTGGATACAGTAGCAATGTCAACCTCACCATCAATGAGCGCAGCAATCCCAACCCCGGATCCGCCCCCGGTAACTGTCACACTCTTATCAGGATATGCAATCATAAATTCTTCAGCTTCAGCCTGTGCGAGGGGGAGAACTGTGTCTGAACCTTTCAGAAAAATACCCTGTGCTTCGGTTACAGGGGCTTCGGCTGCAGGGGTTCCCTCAGAAGAGGTTTCCTGAACCGAAGAAGAGTCTTCACTATTTTCAGTTTCAGTACATCCAATTCCTATAAACACAAGCCCGATCACCATTATTGTCAGGATTGCATAAGTTTTTAATTTATTTACCATGTCACACATACTCCTTTATATAAATAATAATATATAAATAGATAAATAAATTATCTATATTTATCTAAGATGTTAAGATGTTTCCAGTACAATGCACTATAAAAAGAGAACAATATATAAAGATTCTCAACATATAACCTATTGTAGTATATACAAACAATAAACACCAATGAAACTATTAAACTATATAGAATTCACATAAAATATTTAATATAATGTCCAAAAAATATTAAAGGAAAAAGGACTGAGAGCATAAATAGAAGGATTGAGAAATCAAATTGCGTGCGGCCACCCCAACCTAAAGGATGGGGTATGCTGATGGGCCGCCCGCCCGGTTATTCTGGTACTTAGAAATCGTCAATTTTCCGTTGCCTAGACTTTAATCTATATGATTGAACCTCTGTTTTCGGTTTTCCCTGCGACTCCTTAATGTAGTGCTTGATTGTGTCAGCGGTTACATTTCCAACGGATCGATAGAATTTACCACTTGACCATAGACTTCCACCCCAATATCGTGTTCTCAGTTCAGGATGAAGCTTGAACAATCTGTAAGAACTACCTCCTTTCAAGTATTGAACCACCTCTGATAGAGAGGTGCTTGGGTGGAATTCCAGGAACAGGTGAACATGATTATCTACAACTTCCAGAGCATGGATTTTGTAGCCTTTCTCTGTGCAAATATTGTGGAATATAGACTCGCAATCCTTTTTAACTCGTTTATTGTAGAATATCTTGTATCGATACTTAGGCACCAACACGATGTGGTAGGTAATCTGACCATAGCCATGGCTAAAACTGCGCAATTCCAACGCTTATCACATCCTAGCCATAGGTAGCTGGAACCACCTGTGGCTATGGTGTCAAAAAACCTCATTTTACAAAAAAACGATGATTGATACAGTTTAAGCGAATACAAAACAGCCAGCGAGGGTTCACTTCATCCCCGACCTGAAGGTCAGGGTATTCGTGACCCTCTGCACTCCCATAGTAATAAAAATGGAAGGGAATAATACAAATTAATTTTGAGGAGCAAACGAATTGATGACCCCTGATTAATTAGTTGATCTATTTCGGAATCCAGGAAGAAATCTTTCAGTCTTCTCCCCCTGAGCCGCACGGCGCCTGGGTCCGCCTGTCAGCCAGATAGATAATTTCCTTTCCCCCGCAAACCTCTTTTCAAATTACAGGCAAATATAAGTACCTCCACAAGCCTGTCTGGTTGATCTTCAAAAAAGGAAGGAATTAAAAAAGAGATATTGAAAAATAGTGTTTTTTCAGGGGTTGCTTTTGATAGCTGAGTTCTTTTCTTTGTTTTTTGTAAGATCGCTCTCCTTCGTCGAGCGTAACAAGAAGGACCAAACATGGAGAATTACGGTTGTGCAGGCCATAAATATTTTTAAGTGGTCCTCTTGAGCACAGAGAAAGGGACCTCGTGCTGTTACGATTACATCGCAACTCCCAGAAAATCTACGATTTCCTGTGATCCCGAAGTGAAACTCGGGTACCGAAGCGCAATTCAGGTGTCAGAAATCAAACAGGGAACGCTGTTCTGCACGCCCGTTCTCCAGGCACTGGGTTTTCTCTTCCTGTACCATCCCTTCGTTCTCTTTTTGGGAAGATACTTTTTCTTTTTCCTGCATTTTTACTTCAGGTTTCTTAACCTCAGGTTTCTTAACTTCAGGTTTCTTAACTTCAGGTATCTTAACTTCAAAATCAAAGAGACCCTTCTGCTTTACGTCAAAGTCAAGAGATGATATTTTGACCCCAAAGACTTCCAGAATACGTTCAACAGGAGGCAATATCTGTTTCTTGACATAATAATCAACGTCTATAGGCACATTGAATTCGCGAACATAGTCCGGGTCTTCGGCACGGTCTACAAAGAGGCCTTTTCCTGCAGTGATGACAAAAGGAATCCTTGTCCCTATTGAAGGCATAACCCCGGTCCTTCTCTTCAGATTTTCCGCGACTGTCAGATGAGGCTGTTTGTTTTTATAGCTATCTGTTTTTCGGGTAAGGGTCCGGGTCAGGACAAGCTTTTCAATAAGTTTGGCATCTTTCCCCAGGTCAAGGTTTCTGACATCACTGACCACGTTACGGACATATTCTACAGCCTGATCAACATCACCCTCTATAAGCACAAGCTCAAGAACCCTGTTAAGGGTCATTGAAGTCAGTTCGCACCAGTCTCTGCGCACGGTTTCCATGCCTTTGACCTTGATTTTGTTTTCCCAGCCTGAATTTTTGGGCTCAAAAAGCCAGAGTGCATAGCGCTTCTTTGCAATGAGAAGAGCACGTTTTGCAACAGATTCAAACTCGAGCTCCATCGGGTCAGGCAGAGAAGCCGAAACAATCTCTGAAAGCCTGTTCCCTACGAGACTGATCTCTTCAAGGGAGATATCCCCTCCGGACCTGCAGTGCACAAAAACACTGTCTGTATCCCCGTAAGCAACTGACAGTTCAACTATTCTGTCCTGGGAGGAAAGTTCCCCTGCTTCTTCAAGAAGCAAAGCTGCCGGTTTTCGGAGGACGATTTTTCCTATAGTATTATTGATAAGGTCCCGTGTATTCAGGATATTACTTCTTCCAAAACTGGTAACAGCATTTGCAAGCGGCAGGCTGTAAAGCCTTGCCCGGGCATATCCGGAATAACCGTAAAAACTGTTCAGCAGGATTTTCAGGGCAAGCTGGGTGGCATCAAGCACACGATACTCGTTTTCATCCAGGGCCCGTTTCATCCTTTTCTTTGTTTCTCCTCTCTGGTTAAGCAAGTCTTCAAGAATGGAAGGCACAATACCCCTGTATACCTCAGGAGGAACGAATTCTCCCCCCGAAGGAGGCTTAATAGTTTCCCCATCAGGCCAGTCCCGGGTCACAACAGTTGTGTAACACAGATTGTGAGCCATCATGATGGTCGGATAGAGAGACTTGTAGTCAAGAATCAACACGTTTTCCAGAAGGCCCTTCTTCGGCTCCAGCACCTCTCCGCCCTTCAGGTCCGAACTCATATCATACCTTTTAGCCGAAAGCTCATCCCTTGGCTTTGGAAGAATAACCCTGTCCTTCCGACCGAATTCTCGGAGAAGAAGAGTCTCAACCATGGAAGTTTGACCCCCGTCAACAATCTCCTGGAGCAGGCTCCCGCTTACCTGGGCAAGAGCGATGTATTTATCAAGGAGCCTCAGCTCGAGGACAAGCTCCAGGGCAAGCTCGGAGTCCCTGCGTGAATAATCAACAAATTTTCGGAATTTATCCCCTGAGTCATTCCAGTGCTCTTCCATCTCCAGCGGAGCAACATCAAGTTTTTCACGGTTCAGAAGTTCTTTTGAGACGACTCTCAGGGTATACTGTTTCAGGCTGAAAGCTCTCCTTACAAGAGGAAGGGCATCCACAACCACCCTTCCTTTCATTTCCGTTCGAGTAATGAGCCCGAACCTTCTATAACCTATCTGGCTGCCGTCCCTGCCAACAACCGAATTGATCACTTCTCCTTTTGCAGCCAGAGCTTTGACCCTGTCCGTGATATAAGGAATATCAAAGTCCTGGTGGTTATACCCTGCAACAATGTCAGGGTCATATTCGCAAATAATCTCGAAAAAACGATTCAACATCTCAGTTTCATCCCTACAGGGAATGACATCGCCGTCCATATCGGCAGCAGGTTTTGCCAGCAGAATAAGGGTCTTATGCCCTTTATATTCGGGCTCGAAAGAAAAGCTGATCATAATTATGGGAGAGACATCGGGAGAAGGCATCCCCCCGTCAAGGGGCAGGCACTCAATATCAAAAGAGAGGTACTTAAGAGGAGCAATGCTCAGGCTTTCAACTCTCTTTAGCTCGGATGCAAAGATTACAGAATCACATGCAAAGTTTTCGCAGCGAGAACTCCCTGCAGAACCTGTCTTTAGGTATCTGGTAGAGTCTACTGACTGTTCTTCTGTAGAAACCCAGACCATGCCCCCAAGGCCCCTGTCAATTAAAAAGCGGTTTCTGAAAAGAATATCACTTTCATAAACCTGCCAGTCATCTTTGGAGTTAAAAACATCCCGGACCTTCAGAATCTCGTTCCTCATCTCAGGCACATCTCTTGGCAGGTGGGTAGTAATCCTGAGCATTTCTTTTTTTGATTTCTGGTACCCTACAGGTTCGAACTTTTCGACAATTTCGACCTTTTTGACCTGCTCAAAAGTATCTTTTATAAGCCTTGCTACGGCATGCAGGTCTCCAGAAGCTTTGAGATAAAAGTAAGGCTCAAAATCCGGGACAAAGCAGCATACACTTTTTCCGTCCGCCCCCCTGCCAAAGAGGCGAATGACAGGACTGCTGTCATTGGTGATTTCGTAATCTGCATCCAAGATCTGAAAATCCATAGGCAAGGTTTACAGCTTTAGATAGACATATAGCTTTTGTTGTATTTTTGAGAAATAAAACCCTGTTTTGAAAAACCTTACCATATCCGAAAAATAGGCAATCTAAAAGGGCTCAAACTGAAAAATCGCCTGAAGGCAACCGAACATCAAACGGAGCTGAAGCTCGAACCGCATCGACTATAGAATCTGATTTTAAATTTTCAAGAGTCAGGTATGTGGCCCCAAGGGCTGTAGAAATCTGCTGTGCAAGCCCGAATTTGATCATGCTGTTTTCCGTGTCAATTACGGCAGCTTGTATACCTTCCTCCCTTAACCGGGAAGCAACTGTTTTTGTTTCCTGAAGAGGGGATTCCCCATTCATACTGACATTGGCCCTGCCGTCAGAGATAAGAACCATAAAAGGGCAGGTATCGGGGTCCCGCTGGAGTTCGGTTTTTATGACCTCATACCCTTTTACAAGGCCCCGTGAAAGAGGCGTCTTTCCCCCTGTAGGCATTTCCTGCAAATACTTTTGAGCCAGTTCTATACTGGAGGTCGGAGGCAGGAGCAGTTCCGCACTATCCCCTTTGAAAGCGATAAGCCCCACTTTGTCGCGTTTCTGGTAGGCGTCCATAAGCATTGAAAGAACTGCACCTTTGGAAGCAACCATACGCTGCCGGGCTCCCATGGAACCGCTTGCATCAACCACAAAGAGTACAAGGTTACCGATCTTTTTCTCCCGGATTTTTTCCCTGAAATCGGATTCATGGATTGCTACGGAATTGCCATTTTTTTCCCGCATAAGCTGGAAAGGAGCGGCTGCCCTCAGGGTGGCATCAAAAGCAAGGTCCGTGGTTTTTTTATGAGGAATGAAACTCTTTATATACCTGCCTTTTTTAGATCTGGTCAGGGTTTTGCTGCGCCTACCGGATCCGTTTCGCTGGTCTCTACGAAATTCAGGAGACAATTGTTTTACCTGATAGTTTTCCCCGATTTCAAAAGTAGTTTCCGAAGAAGCGTCCGGATGCTCTGCATTCTGGTCTCCGGATTCTTCCGGATGATGACCTTCAGCCTGTTTGTGCTGTTGATCCGGGTCTTCGTTCGGTTCTTTTTTTTGCTGCTCGGGTTTATCTTTCTCATTTCCACCCTCATTTTTCTGTTTTTCTTCCTGATTTTTCTGTTTTTCCTTCTGCTTTTCCTTCTGCTTTTCCTTCTGCTTTTCCTTATGTTTCTCAATGCTGTCGTCCAGTTTATCCTGTTTTTCGGGCTGATTATCAAAAGGCTTTCTGCGCATGCGGTGAGAAAGGGTAAGCCCCGCAGCCTCCCGGACATCTTCCTCGGTTACTTTGGTTCTTCCATAAAAAGCTGCAAGCGTGATTGAGGTCTTCATCATGGTGAGGTCTGCCCTGTGCCCGTCCACTCCCATGTCAATACAGATCTGGCTGATCAGTTCAAGCATGTCATCTGAAATCCTGACCTCGGGAAGCAACTGCTTTGCATTGAGGATCTGCCCGCAAAGCTTGGTTTCGGCAGCCTTCCAGTTTGCTGCAAAAGCTTCAGGGCCTGCCTCATAACTGAGCCTGTATTTTATAAGTTCAACTCTTCGGGACACGTCACTGATGCCCTTTATATCCACACATAAACCAAACCGGTCTAGCAATTGAGGCCGCAGTTCCCCTTCTTCCGGGTTCATGGTGCCCACAAGCACAAAGTTCGCAGGATGGGTGTAGGAGATCCCCTCTCTTTCAATAGTGTTTACCCCCATTGCTGCAGAATCAAGAAGCACGTCTACAAGGTGGTCATCGAGAAGGTTAATCTCATCCACATACAGGATACCCCTGTGAGCCATTGCAAGCACTCCGGGCTCAAAACGCTTTTCCCCTGTTTTGATGGCATGTTCAATATCAAGGGTCCCGACAACCCGGTCTTCGGTGGCACTTACAGGCAGGTCCGCAACTTTCATTTTTACCCGGGAAATTTTTAGAGCTCCTGCTTTTAGTTTTTCAAGGCATTTCTCACACAATTCGCTTCTATTATTTGGGTTGCATTTGAACTTGCAGCCTTCAACCACCTCAATTTCAGGCAAGAGGTTGGCAAGCGCCCGGACGGCGGTTGATTTGGCAGTTCCTTTTTCCCCCCTGATCAAAACTCCTCCCACTTTAGGGTTGATGAGATTTAAGATCAGGGCTTTTTTCATTTGTTCCTGCCCGACTATAGCGGTAAAAGGGTATGGAGTAATATTGTGGTTCCTCATGGTTTTGCCTCAAGAAGTTTTCAAATTCCGACCAGGTATTCTTCAATACTCATAGCGGGTATGGATACGGGAGTGGTGGAAGGAAGAATGGATTCCACATTTTCCACCCTGTTCATGTAAGGGTAAAAGGTCACATAGAGATTCCCTGAAGTCTTCTTTTCAAACCGGCCAATCCAGGTTTCTTCCATGACATTGATATCCGAACCGGACCAGACCACATGTTTATTTTCGAGCCTGAGTTTCGGATAGGTCTCAACAACAGTAAGCTCTCCGATCTCATCACCATAATTCAATTCCAGAGGGCTGTCAGAGAAATGCAAAAGATACTTCAGATTAACAGCAGAGAGCTCCTCGCCCTGTATGACGCTGTCAACATATACCGAAAAGAAGGGCACTTCAACCCCATTTAATTCCTTTGTGTAGAGGAGGGTGTGGGTACCCAAGTCTGCCGATTTGCCGGGAGAGATTATGCTTGAATACACCGGGAGGTTGTTCCTGAAAACAGTCAAGCAGGCACTATCCGAATTTAAATCGGTGACTTTCAGGGTATACCCTTCTTTCAGGTAATATTCTTCACCCGGATGGAGGAGTTTCTTATCTTCATCCAGAAGGATATTTACAATTCCCCGGTCACTCCCAAGATATGCACATTTTTCACCATTCCAGCCAAGCACGGAATATCCTTCATTAAACCATTCATCCCCGTAATCGCTCATCTCCGGGTTTTTATATGCTATTTTAACAGGCAGGGATTCGTAAACCAGGCCCCCTTCAGGAATCCAATCATTTCCAGCATCAAGGGAAAGTTCAAGGCTTTCAGTACTGAGATCGTACTCAGGGTCGTAAAAAAACATACCAAAAGAATCAGCCGTCCAGATGCAGGAATCCATAGAGGAATCCGAGCGGTTTACAGCCAGGGATGTACCCCTGATCTTATACGATTTGATAGTATCCTTAGTCATGTTGTAAGAACATGCCCGGTATACATTATCGGCAACCTGAAAATCGAGTAGGTCGTCAAGGATGGTAGTATAATCTCCTAACTGCAGCCTGATAGGCACGCTGTTTTTCAGCTCAATATATTTACTCGTGACCGCAGTGACTTCGAACTTGCCGTATTCATCTCCTTTTTCGAGCTTAAGAGGTGTATCTGAATAATGATTTACGCTTTTAAGGCGCACAACGGGATCCTTGCTGTCAAGAACCTTTTCCAGGGTCCCTTCTAGGATCACATATTCTGTGCCGTCGACCTCTGTCTTGAAACTAAATTTAGAGCCCTCTTCTACGGATTCCGCAGTAATGGGGACAGAATATTTCTGGAACTCAAGCAGGGCGTAGTTCCCGTTTATACCCTGAAGCACCAGTTTACAGCCGTTCCCGAGATCAAAATCATTCCCCTTTTGAAGATCCCGGCTTCCGTAACTCACCAGGCTTTCACTGAGCAGCCCATCCTCAAGGACCTTATATTTCTTCCCGAAAAAAGCAGTTGAACCGGAACTGATTTTTGAGGTATAGATGGCATCTCCTGTTTCAATAAAGCCATCCTCTGAAAAAGAAAGTTCCAATGATTCATAGTATGTTCCGGAAGTGGTTGAATAATAAAATCCGGGGCAGTTTTCTGCATTGAGAATGTGATGATCTCCTCCTGCAATACTTATGAGTTGTCCTCGCTGTTCAATAGCACATTCTGATGGGATAATAATACATAAAAACATAAATATAAAAAAAGATACACAAAATATTTGAAAAATATAATATCTATTACCAATATTAGTCATAAGAATTATGACAATAATAATACTAAATAATCCTTTTGTTTTTTAGATGCAGGAAAGAACTTTAATTTAGTGTAAAAACCCACAAACAAAATAAAATTTTGACTTATAGGGATTTTGCCTTTGAGTCATATATTTGAAATTTAAGCTATTGATATCGAAAATAAAATAAACATGATTCAAAAAATGATTGTTTACTGATTACTGCGAAAATTTAGAGTTAGTTATCGAAAACATAAATGTAAAAATCAGTACTAATAAGTAATCATAATGTGTAAAAAAGTATAACTATATTTGTAAAAGATAAATTTATTTCGAAATGTTTATTAACATCCAGGCATTGATTATTTTCATGCTTCCTGGAAAAAAGATCGTGCTGGGATTCATATTCCTGCTTTTTGCAGTTCTGGCAATATTGTATTTTCAAACAACGTCTGCTGAAAAGATAGTATACGAGGGAAATTTCGAAGATAACTGCAACCTTGAAGGAGACTTTCTTAGCTGCAAAGGCAACGAACTTTATCTTGATACTCAAACCCCTTTCCTGACCGGGGAAGGCATGTGGAATAAAAATGTAAGCCTGTCTCCGGGAAAAATTTCATGGAACTGGAATGGCGAAGACCTGGACAACTTCAGCCTGTGGTTAAAGATCACATTCAGCGACCATAAGTCAATTTATTATGTTACTGCAGGGAGCATGAATCCGCAATCAGAAGGGAATTATTACCGGGATCAGGAAAAAAGGCGGCGCTTTTCCCCTTCCGTTGTAATCGCAGGAATTCCCCTGAGTTATGTTGAAAGAGACCTCGTTGAAGATTATACCAAGTACTGCGGCCCTGCTGAAAATATTAAGGTCGTAAGCGTGAGTGCAGGGCTTGGAGATAACAGTACCCGGTGCAGGAATGTGTTGAAAATATCAGACCTGAAGATCTACGGCCAAGCATAAAAGGAATTAAAGGAGCCTGAAAACCAGAGAGGACTGAAAATGAAAAAGAATATTGTTGTATTGGTGCTCATTTTTTTAATTGTATTTTCAGTCGGTTCGGGATGCATATCTTCCGATGTAATGTCTTCCGCAAATACGTCTTCAGATGAAGCTGATGAAAACCCAGGAAAGAGTGCAGGCAGTGAGCCTAACCAGGAAAATATAACGCCTTATAAAAAATCCTCCCCCTACCTTTACTGGGAATATGAACTTGGAGATGTGACCCCTGAAAATATCCTGGTCGGAAGATCGAGCATCCAGGACTGTGTAAGTTTTGCCCCGGAGGGGAAATCCGTGGCTGTCGGAACAGGCTCGAACCTTACAGTTATTGACATGCCGGAAAAAAATGTGCTCTGGGAAAAGGCCCTCAAAGGAAACATTTCATATATAGCATTCTCAAAAGACGGAAAGTACCTGCTTGCGGGGGAGAGGGGTGCTGATGGTTATATATACTCCCTGGATGCCAGCACAGGAGACGAAATCCGGGTATACAGAACTGCCGATGATCTGGGGACAAGTACCAATCCAAAATACCAGCCCTGCATATACCGAATAACGGCTGCAGAGAATGCTGTGTACATTGCGGCAGGCAGATACTGGAAAGATTCCGGATACGGGCTGGCTTCAAGAGTTTACAGGTTCAGCTCCGATGGCACTCTCTTATGGAAACTTCCGGCGGTAGAAAATTACGCCCGGAGTGTGAACTGGATTGATTCAAGCCAGGACGGAAAAAATGTAGTATTTTCAACAGGAGACTGGACAAATTCCCTTGAAACAGATGCAGTCGTCTACTCTGTGGATGAAAACGGAAAGCTCCGCTGGAAATACGAAATTCCTGCCCTCAGACCTTATTTTGTTTCTGCAGCCATCTGGCACGGGCTTGATGTTTCGGAAGACGGGTCCCTGATAACGGCCTATACAGGAGACGGGAGAAAATACCTCTTTTCTGACTTAGAGATGAAAGAGCCAGGAGACAGAGAGTCCGAGTGGTACTCCGAAGAATATCAGTCCAATGTGACAGTTCCGGAGGAACTTGAAGGAAGTATCATCTACACTTATGGTGAAAATGCAAAAATCGCTGCCAAAAATGAGGTACTTTACCTCACCGGAGCCACACTTCCCGCATATTATCCCGATAAAATCCCCATGGCACACCCCCTTGAAAATTCACTCGTATCATGTAATGCAGAAACAGGAGAAGTTTCCTGGACTTATAACCTGGGAGGGCGCTGTGCAGGAATCTTCTTCTCTCCGGATATGAGGTTCTTTATCCTGCCAGTCGGCAAAGATACGTCCGCGGGCAATACTCAGGTCCACGGGGTCCATGCCTTTGATAACCAGAAATCCGGAAATGGAAATTCAAAGCTGCTCTGGACCTTCAATACCGAAGGGGTTGTTGTGGATGCTGTGATTTCTTCGGACTGCACCGTAGCCGCAGTTGAAGTCCCTCTGCAGCTCAAAAATGGGGATGTAACCGGAAAACACAGATTAATAATTGTCAGGTGAGAAAATGAAATGGAAACTTTTGATAGCCCTGCTTATACTGGCTTTAATGACTGCAGGATGTGCTGAAAAAGATCAGGAGTCCGGCAGCAGCGGATCGGCCCAGGCTTCGGGGTCAGGGATACAGGATACGCAGGAAAGAAGTAAATCCGAATCTGGGGTGCCCATAGACTCGGTAGTTTTCTCAAGGACCGGAGCCCTGTTAACCCTGAAAGATGAAATGGAGATCTTAGAGATCAGGATTTCTTCAGACAACAACCCTGTGGCTTCGCTGGGTATTGAAAAAACCGAAGTCCAGGCCTTTGTAACTTTTGATTGGAACCCTGAAACCCGGTATAAGTTTGAGGTGATAACGGATTCAGGAACATCCAGTGCTCTTGAGGTATATGCGCCTGAAAAACCGGCTTTGAAAGAGGAGTACACCGTAGAGCTTGAGGATGTAACTCCCGGACCCATCGAAAAAACTTCAACGAATATAAAAGGTGTGACGAAATTCTCTCCTGACAATAGTTATCTTGCCATTGGGACTCATGGAGGTTCTCTGAAACTAATAGAAGTTGCAACAGGAGAAAAGGTATGGGAAAAGCAGCTTGTTAAGGGGATATCGGATGCGAGAATCGCGGACATAGAGTTTTCAGAAGACATTAAACGCCTTATTGTAGGAGAAGAGAGCCCTGATGCTTTTATATATTGTTTTGACCTCAACGGTACCGAACTCTGGAAATTTGGGGCAAGTGAAGACCTGGGTTCAGACCTCAAGTACATGCCTGCCATGAAAAAGATAAAAATTGATTTAAATGGGAATATTTATGTCGCTGCCAGCAGAGCCTGTGGCTATATAGGTGAGAAATACAAGTACCTCGGAAGGGTTTATTCTTTTGACCCTGAAGGCAAAATGCGCTGGAAATTCCCTGAAACCGAACTCATGGACTCAGGAGTTACATGGATTGATTCCACTCCTGACGGAAAATACGCAACGTTTGGCACCACCTGTTTTACAAAGGCAGATAAATGGCAAGATGGAACCGTGCATGTCCTGAACGGGAATACGGGAGAAGAGCATTGGAGCTACAAAATCCCACCAATTGAACCATTCTTTGACTATTCTGCAATCTGGTACAGCACACAGATCACCCCTGATGGGGAACAGGTAATAACAATGACAAGTGATGGCAGGGCCTTTTTATTCAATAATTCCCGGATAATTGAGACAGGAATTCCTGAGATTACGTGGCAGCAGAACATCTCAACCCCAATAGTCGTAAGTGGAGTCCCCATCTACGGCAGTGCGAATTATGCTTACATTGTCAACGACACCCTGATCTTTTCAATAGGGAGCACTTTTTCCAAAGATAAGAATAAGGATGCTCCTTTTGAACATCCCAATGGAAACAGCCTCTTTGCCTATGATTATGACGGAAACCTGCTGTGGAAATGGAGACTGGACGGCTATGCAGGGGAATGTGCTCGGAATGACCGTTATCTTGTGATACCTATTGCCCAAAACCTGGTAACAGAGGACAGAAGCGTTCACGGGGTCTATGTCTTTGACGTCTCAAAAAGCGGAGGGGCAAGCTCCAGGCTCAGCCAGATCTACGGCACCGAAGGAATAACGGTATCAGCTGATATCTCTTCTGATGGCAGGTATATTGCAGCCTTAGAAGCCCCCGCAAGGCTTGATGACGGCACGGTACTCGGAGAATACAGAGTTCATATCCTGACCTGAGGGGGAAAAATGAAAATCGTTTCAATAACCTGGAATTCATACATCCCCACACTTCTTGAAGCAGCAGAGGAACGTGGAATAGAGCTTGAAGCCTACTACTCAAAAATCCTGGAAGAAGATCCTGAAGAAACTGAGAAGGTGCTTTCTGCATGTGAGCACGCTGATGCCATCTTTATTTACCACATAGCCAACCCGTTCTGGGAAGAATTCTATGAAAGGCTCGAACCCTTAAAAACAAGGATACCCGTAATCTGTGTGGGGAGTAACCCCTCCAGTTTCACCCTTTCTTCCGTAAAACTTGAGATTGCAGCTACATGTTTTTCTTACATAATATACGGGGGAAAAGAAAACTTTGGAAATATGCTGTGCTACCTCCTAAAAGAGGTTTTTGGGGCTGAGCTTGAAGTAAAACCCCCGGAAAAGATTCCATGGGACGGACTCTATCACCCGGATGCCAGGAAAATGTTCTCAAGCCTCCGGGACTACATGAATTGGTACGGGCCCCTGAAAGGTAAAACCGTGGGGCTGCTCATATCCAGGACTTCCTGGGTAAACAATGACCTTGAGATTGAAAAGACCCTCATAAGAGATTTTGAAAACCTGGGCCTTTCTGTCGTCCCTGTTTTTGCATATTCGTTAAAAGATGAAGAACTCGGAAGCAGAGGCATGAATGAGGTCATTGAAGCCTACTTTATGGATAACGGAAAAACCGTCATAGACGCTCTTGTGAAACTCTCCCCATTTTTCATAATGAGCAGCAAAAACAAAGAAGATGAAAACTCATGTGCAGAAAGAAGCGTCGAACTGTTACAGAGCCTTGACGTCCCTGTTTTCCAGCCTGTAATTACCCACTACGTTACCTTAGAACAGTGGCAGGAGTCTCAGGGATTGAGTACAGAGATCGGGTGGGGAGTAGCCATGCCTGAGTTTGAGGGGGTAATTGAGCCCATCCTCATAGGGGCAGGCAAAAATGAAGGGAATTACATAGGGCGTGCCCCTATCCAGGAACGCTGCTCAAAACTTGCATCCAGAATCCTTAAATGGATAACCCTTCGGAAAAAACCGGTAAACCAGAGAAAGGTTGCCTTTATCCTGCACAACAGGCCCTGTACAGGGGTTGAAAGCTCAATTGGAGATGCTGCAAACCTTGATTCCCTTGAAAGTGTGGCAAAGATATTAAACCGGATGCAGGAAGCAGGCTATACTGTCAGTTCTCCCCAGAACGGGAAGGAGCTTATCGAGACCATTCTCAAGAAAAAAGCGATTTCCGAGTTCAGATGGACCCCAATTAATGAAATCGTAAAGAACGGTGGGGCTCTCGCTTTAGTGGAAAAAGAAGAATACGAGAAGTTTTTCAACACCCTGAGCCCGGTTGTCAGGCAGAGGGTAATTGAGAGCTGGGGGAAACCACCCGGGGAAGAAGTCAACGGCATTCCTGCTGCAATGGTCTATGAAAACAAAATCGTTGTGACAGGGATACAGTATGGAAACGCTGTAGTCTGTGTACAGCCGAAGCGCGGGTGTGCAGGAGCCAGATGTGACGGAAAAGTCTGCAAGATCCTGCACGACCCTGATGTCCCTCCAACCCATCAGTACCTTGCTACCTACCGGTATCTGGAAAACACTTTTGGAGCGGATGTACTCGTACATGTGGGGACCCACGGAAACCTTGAGTTCCTGCCCGGAAAAGGGGTGGGGCTTTCAGGAGACTGTTATCCTGATATCGGAATCGGGACTATACCCCACCTATATATTTACAATTCTGACAATCCACCGGAAGGCACTATTGCCAAACGCCGAAGCCTTGCCTGCCTTATTGACCATATGCAGACAGTCATGACCTCAGGAGGGCTTTATGGAAGCCTTGAAGAACTTGACAGGCTGCTAGGGGAATACGAACAGGTAAAATACGATAAGGGAAGGGCACATGCCCTGAAGCACCTGATCCTTGATGAGATTAAAAAATCGAACCTGGACTCCGAGATAAAAGCCGACAACCAGACTCCTTTTGAGGAGATTATAAGGAAAGCACATGAAGTCCTCGGAAAGATAAGGAACAGCCAGATCCACAACGGGATGCACATCTTCGGGCAGCTCCCCGAAGGCGAGAAGAAAGTTGAGTTCATAAATTCTATTTTAAGGTATGATGAGCAGGAAAGTGAGGGAAAAGGAGTTTCTATCCGGAGGCTTATTGCAGGGCTTCTTGGGCTTGACCTTGATGAACTGCTCTCTGACCAGAGCTTGATTTCAGCAAATGGAAAGTCAAATGGGCAAAGGCTTGAGGAGATTGATTCGCTCTCAAAAGATTTCATCAGGACATTCATAAGTAATCCGGAAAAAGTGCCTGCCTCGATAATTAAAGAGGTTCTTTCAGGGCAGAGTTTTGCAGAGCAGAATATTACAAAACAGGAGCAGAATATTACAAAACAGGAGCAGAATATTACAAAACAGGAGCAGAATATTACAAAACAGGTTTTGATAGAGCAGGATTTTACAGAGAAAAGTATTGCAGAAGAAAGTTTTATAGAGCCAATTATTACAGAACCGGGATTCAAAAAACAGAGTTTTGAGGTTCAGAGCATAGACCCGACCTCACCCCAGATCGCTGCTGCAATCTGTGAAAGGATTCTTGACCTTGAGTCCAGAATAGATGCCTCTCTGGAGATAGAAGCTCTACTCCATGGTTTTGATGGAGGGTACATCCCGGCCGGACCTTCAGGCCTTATCATGCGCGGAAGAGATGACGTACTTCCAACTGGCAGGAATTTTTATTCTCTTGACCCAAAACGGGTCCCGACAAAAGCTGCCTGGAGAGTGGGACAGCAGCTCTCCGGGGTTTTGATCGATAAACACCTTAGAGATGAGGGGCATTATCCTGAAAACGTAGCATTTTACTGGATGGCAAATGACATCATGTGGGCTGATGGAGAGGGCATGGCCCAGATTATGAGCCTGCTCGGGGTTGAACCGCTCTGGCTTGGCAATGGGCACCTTAAGGGGTTTTCCGTGATACCCCTGAAAGAGCTGGAAAGGCCCAGGATTGATGTTACTATCAGGATCTCGGGAATCCTCAGGGACAACTTTCCGAACTGTCTGGAGGTAATAGACGAGGCAATCCAGGCTGTGGCTTCTCTTGACGAACCTGAGGACATGAACTACCCACGAAAACACAGCCACAGGATGATTGAGGAAGGAGCGGATCCCAGAGAAGCTACTTTAAGGATCTTTTCAAGCAAACCCGGGACCTATTCAGCCGGGGTACAGCTTGCAGTCTATGCAAGTGCCTGGAAAGATGAAAAAGACCTGGCAGACATCTTCCTTTACTGGAACGGGTATGCCTACGGAAAAGAGGTAAAGGGCCAGGAAGCCCACACCCAGCTTGCTTCAAACCTCAAGACGGTTGATGCTACCTTTAACAAAGTCGTCAGTGACGAGTACGACCTCCTTGGATGCTGCTGTTACTTTGGAGTTCACGGAGGGCTTACGGCTGCTGCAAGGCAGGCTTCAGGCAGGGACGTGAAGGTATATTTTGGGGATACAAGAGAACCACAGCATGTAGAAGTCCGGGACATGGCCGATGAACTGCGGAGGGTTGTAAGAACCAGGCTTTTAAACCCAAAATGGATTGAAGGCATGAGACAACACGGATACAAGGGCGCACAGGACATTTCGAAGAGAGTCGGGAGAGTCTACGGCTGGGAAGCTTCCACACAGGAAGTGGATGACTGGATCTTTGATGATATCACAAAGGCTTTCGTGCTTGATGAAGAGATGCGCAGGTTCTTTGAAAAGAACAATCCCTACGCTCTTGAGGAAATATCCCGCAGGCTCCTTGAAGCGCAGTCAAGAGGCCTATGGAACCCGGACCCGCAGGTACTTGAAGCCCTGAAAAACTCTTACCTTGAAATAGAGAGCTGGATGGAAGAGCTGGCAGGAGAAGGAGAATTTCAGGGAGGGGCTGTGGACATCATGAGCTTTGAAGATGTCCCTGACTGGAATCGGAAGATGCAGGAAATCCGAAAAATCCTCAAATAAAAAAGGTTGTGGAATGAAAAACATAATTTTCTTCTTCCTTGTCCTGGGGCTGGCTATACAACCTGCAGCGGCACAGGTGCAGGAGGAATTCAAACCTGAAGATATGACCACATTCCTGATTCAGGTCCCGCATGGGGTGGAAGGAAACGGCCTTGCAGCAGGAGGCAGCAACCTCTCTGCATACGTTTTCTTTGAGAGCTACTATGACGGAAACATGAATGTGACACTGGGACTTGACTTCCCTGAGGGTTTTGTGCTTAAGGACACACCTGTCCATTCCTTTTCGCTTCAGACAGAGTATGAAGACTGGTACAGGCTCGTTGATTTTTATGTGCCTGCTAACCTCCCCTCCGGGATCTATAACATAACTACGACTGCAATTGTTGAGGTTGAAGGAATTAAGCATACTATTGTGCGCAAAACCCTTCTTAAGGTCGCTTCGAGAGAAGAAATCGCAGAAGAAATCGAAGTATCTGGACTTACAGTGCCCTCGAATGAGGACGGATACGGAGATCTGAGCCATCCTGCCAGCACCCTGATCATCAGGGAAACATCGCCTGCTCTCAAAAAACTGCTTAAGGTCACAGACCTCCAGATCGATAGGGAGGAACTCACTTCAACCTACATAGGAATGGAACTTACCAACAAAGGAGACAGTACGGTCCCTGTTATAATTACCTATGATGTCCTGGATATTAAGACCGGAGAACCGGTAAAAGCCTTTAAACCAGCCATTATGGGAATGGACGCGGATACCCTCTGCTATACCACCTTAACCCTTGCCCCGGGTTCAAGTTCGCTGGTAAGCCTTCCCCTCTACATATCCGAGAATGCGATGGGAGGAGAGTACCTGCTAAGAGTTAAGGTAAAGCTCACAGGCAGCGACTGGGTTGCAGTAACAAAAGATCAAAAGATAACTGCAATCTCAAGGAAATGGGGACCCATAATAATCACTCTGGTTTCCACTTTATTTGGACTGACTGCCGTAAGCCTCTTCTTTTCAAGATCAAAGGAGATAATGGACAGGTTTAAGACCCGTAACCTTGTGCTGATCTCCCTTTTTGGCACTGTTTCTTTTGCAGCCATAAACCTGCCTATGACAATTCTTTGGGAGCTGTCCCATGCAGTTTTCGGGCCTTTCAGTTTCCTGTTTACGGGGCTCTTCTATGAGATTCTGCTTTACATGCTCATTGCCTCCCTTGTTGTCCTGATTCCAAAACCCGGAGTTGTAAGCCTTTTTATGATGGTGAGGTTCCTGCTTGGAGGCTTTATTACAGGAAATTTCACCCCGATCACTTTCATAACATTGTCCCTGAGCGCGGTACTGCTGGAGGTCATGATGTACACTACCGGCATAACCAGCAAAAATCCGAACCCGGAAAACCGGTTCAGGATGGGGGTGGTCTGCGGAATTGCCGATATGGCCAGCGGGTATGCGTCATTCAATGTCTGGATGGTGCTCTACAGGTTGTTCTACAGCGACTGGTATATTATGGCAAATATCCTGATCGATGGCTTCCTCTACACATTCATAGGAGCCTGGTTTGGAATAAGCCTGGGAAACCGGCTGAAAAAGGTAGCAGAATAAACGTCGCAGGTAGAATAAGGTGATACAGTGAAGCAGAATAAAGGTGATACAGTGATAGAGATCAAAGACCTGTGGTACACCTATCCCGGAAGAACAGACCCGACGTTAAAAGGGATCAATCTGAAAATAGAGGAGGGGGAATTCGTCCTCCTGACAGGACCTACCGGCTGCGGGAAGAGCACTTTACTCAAAACCCTAAACGGTATAATCCCCCATGAATCCGGAGGGATATTTTCAGGCAGCATCCGGGTCAACAGGATGGAAACCAGAGATTCAAACCAGATGGAGCTTTCAAGAAGGGTGGGCCTTGTTTTCCAGAACCCAGATGACCAGATCTTTTCTACGACCGTTGAGGACGAGGTAGCCTTTGGACCCGAAAACCTCTGCATGGAGAGAGAAGAGATTGATAAGAAGGTAGAAGAAGCCCTTCGGATGGTTGGGATGTCCGGACACAGACAGGATTCCACGAATTCGCTTTCCGGGGGACAGAAACAGAGGATCTGCATTGCAAGCACGCTTGCGATGATGCCTGAAATCCTTGCCATGGATGAGCCTGTAAGCCAAATGGACCCTCTGGGCACCCGGGAGGTCCTGAATACTGTGAGGGAACTTAACAGGAAACTGAAGATAACCATTCTGCTGGTTGAGCACAGGCTGCACGAACTTGTACCCTTTGCAGACAGGATTGTCATAATGGATGACGGAAAAATAATCTTTGACCAGCCCACTTCAAAAGCTTTTGATCATCTCGATGTATTTCACAGGCTGGGGCTACGGGTTCCTGAGCCTGTAGAACTCTGCCACAGACTGGAAATAAGGGCAAGTCCCCTCAGTGTCAGGGAAGCTCTTGCCGTTCTGGACAGGAAAAACTTTAAAGAAAATATGAAAACTCCTCAGTTCTTTCTAAACCAAGAAAATACTGAAGCACAATCTGAAACACGAACTGGCTCTCCCGAAAATAATGATTCTATAGGAAAGAATGACTCTATAATATCTATCCGGGACATGTGGTCCGGATATGAAAAAAACAAGATGGTGCTTAAAGGCATAAATCTGGAAATCTGTAAAGGCGAAAGAGTTGCAGTAATGGGTACAAATGGCTCAGGCAAATCAACCCTGCTTTTGAACCTTGCAGCCATACTTAAACCATACAAAGGAAGTGTAAAGATCTTTAAGAAGGACACCAGATCCAGAAATCCATATTCCTTTGCAGGCAGAATCGGGTTCGTGTTCCAGAACCCAGACCTTATGCTCTTCTGTAATTCAGCTGAGGAAGAAGCGAAATTCGGACCGGTCCAGTTAAAGTACAAAAATATCGAGGAAAGGGCAAGGACCTCACTTGAAGCCATGTCAATTCTAAACCTCAAGCAGGACCTCCCCCAGTCCCTGAGCAAGGGGCAAAGACTCAGGACAGCCGTTGCCTCGGTACTTTCCATAAATCCTGAAATCATTCTCCTTGACGAACCTACAACAGGGCAGGACAGAGTAAATATAGAACAGATGATGAATTATTTAAAAAATAACCGTACCACCCTGGTTTTCTGTACCCATGATATCGAAATTGCAATGCTCTATGCTACAAGAATCCTTGTGATGAATGAGGGCCGGATTATAGCAAATGGAAAGGGAAGAGAGGTCATAAAGAACATCGAGATCCTCAGGAAAGCCTCCCTTACCCAACCTCCTGTAGTTGAAATTGCTAAATATCTGGGACTGGACGCCTTTTCAGTCACAGAACTTGTGGAAATGCTGACCCGTAGAACTTCTGAAGTGATAAAATGCTGACCTTTAAAAACCCAGAAGTGATAATATGATAGGTGCCAGATCAATTGCAGAACCAACGATTAAAAACACAGTTATTCATAGAATGGATCCGCGGGCAAAGATCCTGATCCTTATTTCCACGGCTTTTGTAGCAGTAACCCTGGACAATCCCGAAACCATGCTTCTGCTGTTTCTGATCATACTTTCCGGATTCGCACTTGCAAGAATGCCGGCAATAAAACTCAAAACCCTGGCTCTATTACTCGTGCTTTTGATCTGGGGGACTATCTACTCCCAGGCCCTTTTTTATTCCCAGCTTCCAAGAACCGTGATTTTTACCATAATAAGTCCTGACTTTCCGTTTATGGGATGGCTGACAAACGGAGGGCTGTTCGTATATGAAGAAGGGCTCCGACACGGCGCAATTCAGGGTTTAAGGTCGGCTTCAATCCTGTCCCTTGGGTTGTTGATGTGCTGGACCACGGACTCGAGAGATATGCTAAACGGCCTGGTGGGACTCAGGGTCCCTTACAGTGTGGCCTTTATGGTGGTAACAGCAGTCAGGTTCCTGCCAATAATAATCACTGAGGTCCTCACTGTAGTTACAGTCCAGAGGCTCAGGGGTTTTAATCCTAAAAGGTTCGGGTCCGGGATTGTCAGGACATCACTGAATATACTGACACCGACGCTCTCAAACTGCGTAAGAAGAACAGGCACCCTTGCAGTTTCGATCCAGAGCCGGGCTTTTCGGGCAAATCCAGATAGGACATACCTCAAAAAACTAAAGTTTTCGGAACTTGATAAGGCAATGGTCACGGCATGTATTTTTGCTGCCATAAGTATTGTCATCATAAAGCTTCTTTATAATATGTACACAAGTGGAATTTACTATACTTCAGGTTTAAGGCCTGTTTATGCAATTGCAAGGGGATACCTGTGATAGAAATAAAAAAATTATCCCGGTCCTTCGGAAACCTGATTGCTGTTGATAATCTCGACCTTGATGTTGGAAACGAGATATTTGGCCTCCTGGGTCCCAACGGGGCAGGCAAAAGTACGACAGTAATGATACTTACAACCTTGCTAAAACCCAGCAGCGGAACTGCAAAGGTCTGCGGGTATGATGTTGTAAGGGACTCAAAAAAAGTGAGGTCAAAGATAAGCTATGTCCCCCAGGACATGGCAGTGGACCGAAAGCTCACAGGCAGGGAAAATGTGATGCTTTTTGCAAAGCTCTATGGAGTTCCGAACCGAAACTCAAAAGTTGATGAAGTGCTTGAAATGATGGCCCTCTCGGACCGTGCAGGCGACCTTGTCAAAACATACTCGGGAGGAATGAGAAGGCGCCTTGAACTTGCTCAGGCGCTTGTGCACGAACCTGAAGTTCTTTTTCTGGACGAACCCACCCTCGGCCTGGACATAAGCGGCAGAAGGAAGATCTGGGAGCATATCAGGATGTTGAAAGCCGAAGGGATGACCATATTCATGACCACCCATTACCTCGAGGAAGCAGAAAAGTACTGCAACAGGGTCGCCATTATTGATAAAGGCAGAATCACGGCTGTTGGCTCCCCGGAAAACCTGATAAGCTGTATAGGAGAAAATGCTTCTCTTAATGATGTTTTCCTTGAGAAAGTCAAAACCCCTGAAGAGCAGGCAGGGTTCAATTCAACCCAGTATAGAAACCTTCTGAGGCGGAGATAATGAAAGCCGTATTCTACTATTTTGAAAGGGACCTCGTAAAATGGCTCAGAGGAAGGGTAACCGTTATTTCCTCACTTGTCATGCCTGCAGCCTGGCTGGTGTTTGTCGGGCTTGCCCTGCCTACAAAGTTTACTGATAACTATCTTGAGTTTATTACCCCCGGCATCCTTGTCATGACAACTCTCTTTTCCTCCCTGCAAGGTGGCTCCCTTATGATCTTTGATAAAATCCTGGGTTTTTTGAATAAATTCCTCGCCATGCCCTCCCCACGGGAAAGCATGCTGTACGGAAAAATCCTTTTTATCAGCGTAAGGGGCCTCCTACAGGCAACAGTGATCCTCCTGATGGCTACACTCCTTGGAGTAAGAGTACTGAACCCTATAAACATAGTTCTGATATATCTGACCCTGTTCCTGTTCTCAGTATTTTTCTCTGCCCTCTCAACCATGATAGGCCTATACTTAAGTGACCATGACAGCTATGCAGCCGTAAACAGCATGATCAGCATGCCGCTCTTTTTCACGAGCAGTGCACTTATGCCCTATGAGGTCATGCCTACCTGGTTAAGGACAATGGCAAAACTCAATCCTGTCAGCTATGCAATAGACAGTACAAGAATGCTATTTGAAGGTGTAGTGCCAGTGTACGGAATCCTTGGACTCGCAGCAGGAGCCGGAATCATGGTTCTCCTCGGAACATATCAGTTCCGGAAGGCAGTTGTGTGAAAAATAGAAAAAAGGAGAAAGGAGAAAGGAGAAAGGAGAAAGGAGAAAGGAGAAAGGGGAAAGGAGAAAGGAGAACGGAAAAAGGAAAAAATACTCCCCATGACCCGAGAACTGCTTCCCATGACCCCGGAAAACATGTATAATCCACTGTCATTAAGCGCCCTAGCCAGCTCTTCTGACCGGCCCTTCACTCAATTAGTCTTCTTAAGCGCAGCGAAAAGGACCGCGTACTGTTGCGATTACATCGCAACTCCCAGAAAATCTCCGATTTCCTGCGATCCCGAGGCGCAATTCGGGTGCCGAAGCGAAACTCAGGGTTTATACCTGCTTTATGTTCATGTTAAGGGCAACTTCTGCGATATCGGCGCTGTATTCCGAAACCCTCCGCAGGCTCTCCAGGATCATGCTGAGCTCGATATTGCCAGAGCCTTCTTCTCCCTTGGTTTCAAGAGAAACCCCAAACTGGGAAACTTTTTTAGCTTCAACAACGATTTTGTTTATAGCCTGTAGGTCTTCTTCCTGCATTGAATCTATTGAGCTCTCAAAAACTTTCCGGGAGAGTTCAGACATCTTGAAAATAGAGTCATCAGTACTGATTCCGGAGTCCATCTTAAGTACATTTGTAGCTATCTTAACCGCATGATCTCCTACACGTTCTATGCTTTTGGTAATAAGCCTGTACCCAAGACATTCCCGCGGGTGCCTAATTCCTATTTTTTCAGACAATTCTATATCCTCGATTGAGGCTTTGAGCTGGCGGACGGAAAGAAGATAGAAACGGTCCACATCATCATCCCTCTGGATAACATCCTCTGCGATCTCCACATTGTGGTCCCGAAGGGCAGTCATGGAGTCCTCAAGCATGGAAAGGACAAGCCCATACATGTTTTTGATAACACGGCCAAGAGGAAGGTCGTTGTAGTTCAGAAGGCACTGGAAAACAAGTTCATTTCGGGATTCCTCCACCAGTTCCAGACCTATAAGTTTCTGGCGCACAGAGTCCTTTATAAACTTGCGGTCATAGGCGCTGAAACCTTTCTTGGTGATCAACCTGATGACGTCATAACCTACCAGATAATGGGAAATAAGGATTCTCAAGTTGTTTTCCGCACTATCGGAGTGAAGGTAATCTATAGTTGCCTTAAGAGCAGAATGGTCTTTTGGAAACACACTGGAGGAAACCAGCAGGGTTTTGTTAGGCATGGGCGTAAGGGTAAGTGTGTCTCCAGCCTCGATCCCTATATCTCGGACCCATTTTATGGGAAGGGACACTATATAGGTAGAATTTCCGGTAAACTGGACTTTTCGTTTATCCTTGGTAATAAATAAGCCCCCTGAGGAGATACTAATGAATAATACAGGATCTATATAGACAATAGTGATATATAAAGGTATCCTGAAAGTCGAAGAGTAAAATGAGAAATAAACCATGAGTTTGTTGTCTAAGTATAGTATATAGGATTAGGAAAGGATCATAGAAAAACATAGAATTGTTTAAAGTATTATATACAATAAGAATATAAAACAATGATTATAAAAAAATACGGCTTTCCATAAACTCTCTTTGCTGGAAACTGAAAACGTATATTCTCAAGAAGGAACCAAAAGGGAAATAGACAAGAGAATTAAAAGGGAAATAGAGAAAAAAAATCAAAAATATAAAAGAAATACAATTTAAGTGAATATAAGGATAGATGAAAAATAAAAAATAAAAAATAAAAAAATAAAAAATAAAAAAATAAAAGAAATGAAAAATAAAAGAAATAAAAAAATAAAAAAATAAATAAGCCATTACTTCCATTTTATTTGGAAAGAATTCAGTTTTTTAAGCAGAGGCAATTCCTGAGTCCCTGAACAGAAAATGCTCAGAGAACCGGGTTATGGAAGTGGAAAACCGCCTTAAAGCGCTTATGCAGGCATATCTCATAACCCTCAATATTACAGTAGCTCAAAACCAGTGGTTTATGCAGTGTTTGTTCCCTTTACCCAGAACATACAAACATTTCAAGCTTATTGTTCATGGAAATGGGTAATCAGTAAAATTAAAACAAAGGAAATTGGATCGATGAAACAATTCGATATAAATCTGGAATCACTTATAAATAGCAGCCCTGTGGTCATTTTTTTGTGCAAATCAACAGAGAACTGGCCTGTGGAACTTATAACGGAAAACATCTGGCAGTTCGGCTACACAGTTGAAGACTTCATCTTCGGAAATATCCGGTATCTCGACATTATTCATCCTGAGGATATTGAAAGGGTAAAATCAGAGATTGCCGGATGCTTGGAAAAGGGATTCACCGAGTTGACACAGGAATACAGGATAGTGACCGCTTCGGAGGAAACGCGCTGGATTGAGGTAAAGGTTCTGATCCGGAGAGATGGGGATGGAAAAGTTAGCCATTACCAGGGCACCCTCTGCGATGTTACCCAGCGCAAAAAGGCAGAAGAGTCAGTGCAAAAGGCACTGAAAAAAAAGAATGAATTGAAAAACGTCATCAATAGCAGCCCTGTGTTTGTGTTTTTGTGCAAGCCGGAAGAAGGTTGGCCCGTTGAATTTGTTTCTGAAAATATCACAAAGCTGGAATACACCCCTGAAGATTTCACCTCCGGAAAAATAAAGTTTGAAGACCTGATACACCCTGAAGACCGTGAAAGAGTCCGTGCCGAAGTGGCAAAGTTTTCCAAAGAGGGATATAAGGACTGTACCTAGGAGCACCGGGTCCTGACAAAATCGGGAAAAGTGCGATATATAGATGATAGGACCCTCATCAAAAGAAACGAGAAAGGAGAAATTGTTCATTACCAGGGGATCGCTCTGGACATCACAGAACGCAAGCTGGCCGAGGAGATGATAAAAGGACAGAATCTGGTGCTCGGACAGTTGGCTTCAGGAGCTCCACTCGAAGAAGTGCTTCTCCTTCTAATTAAAAATATGGAAAAGATCAAACCGGGATCTATATGCTCGGTAATGCTGCTTGACCGGGAGAAAAAGCATCTTTTTTACTGCGTTGCTCCAGGGCTTCCCTGGTTTTACAGGCAGAAGACGACTGGAGTCGAGATTGGTTTTGGAGCGGCTTCCTTCGGAACCGCAGCCTTCTTGAGAAAAAGGGTAACCGTAGATAATATAATGGAACACCCCTACTGGACTGAATACAGGGAGCTTGCAGCTGAGGCTGGATTGAAAGCCTGCTGGTCAGAACCTGTAATCTCATCCTCCGGAGAAGTCCTTGGTGTTATTTCCATGTACTACGGCGAGGTGCACAGGCCAGAAAAAGAAGACCTGGATTTTATGAAAACAAATGCCCAGCTGGCAGCTATCGCAGTAGAACATAAACTGGCAGAGGAGACTCTCTGGGAGTCCGAGCATAAGTTCAGGACCATTTTCAATAATATCAATGACCAGCTGTACATCCGCGAACCTGAAGGAAAAAATTACATGGATGTAAACCAGGCAGTGGTAAACCGGCTGGGATACGATAAAGAAGAGATCCTGAAAATGGAGGCTGAGGAGATAATTCCAGCCGAGTACTGGGACTCTGTCCGGGAAAATCTAATAAAAATCCAGAGCGAGGGATCCCGGGTATATAATTCAGGGGCGGTATGTGAGGACGGCACAATTGTTCCCCTTGAAGTCAGTGCCAGAATTATTGATTATGACGGCAAGAAAACGATTCTCTCGGTTGCCAGGGACATTACCGAGCGCAAAAAAGCCGAAGCTGCACAGAAACTTAACGAATCCAGGCTTGAAGCCCTTGTAAAACTTAACCGGATGACAGGGGCTTCCTTAAAAGAAATAACAGATTTTGCCCGCGAAGAAGCGGTAAGGCTTACAGACAGCAAACTCGGGTACCTCGCTTTTATGGACGCCTACGAGACTTCCCTGATTATGCATTCCTGGTCAAAGAGCGCAATGGAAGAATGCACAATCGAAGACAAACCCTTTATCTACCCTATAAAAACAACAGGGCTCTGGGGAGAGGCAATCCGGCAGCGTAAGCCCATTATAACCAACGATTATCCAGCTCCGAGTTCCCTGAAAAAAGGATATCCGAAAGACCATGTGCACCTTACCCGCCATATGAACGTGCCGGTTTTTGACGGGGACAGGATAGTTGCAGTTGCAGGAGTTGGGAATAAGGATGAGCCCTATGATGAATCAGACTTACGCCAGGTGACCCTTCTCACGCAGGGCATGTGGCAGCTTATCCAGAGAAAACAGCTTGAGGACGCCCTTAAAACCTACTCGGAAGATATGTCAAAAGTCAATGATGAACTCAGGTCCCTGAACCGGATAAAAGCGGAATTTATGGCTGAAAGCCTCCCCCAGATAAAGGTGAATTACAGCGACCTTATGGATTTCGAGACCCTGGAGACTATCGAAGACCAGCAGCGTAAAGCTATAGATGCTGTAATCAACAGTTCGGAGCGGTTGAAACAGATGGTGGATTCCCTGCTCTACCTGAGCCTTGAACAGGCAGGAAAGATAGAGTACTCTTTTGCCAAAGTAGAGATAAAGAAGATACTTTCTGATGTTTACCTTAACCTAGTCCTCCTGATAGATGAAAAAGAACTGAAGGTCGAAAAGGAACTGCCTGCAAACCTGCCACCCATCCCTGGCGACAAGCAAAAATTGACAGACCTCTTCACAACCCTCATGAGCAATGCCATCAAGTTCACACCTCAAGGGGGGACGCTGGAAGTAACAGCCATAGAAGAAAAAAAGAACATCCACATAACCGTAAAAGACGGGGGAACAGGCATTCATAAAAGGTTGATTCCTCACCTTTTCCACAGAATCTACCAGGTTGAAGATTCTATGACCCGCAGATACCAGGGACTTGAGTCTGGGTTCTATATCTGTAAAAACATTGTTAACGCCCATGAGGGGGAAATCTGGGTAGAAAGCGAGGAAGGTTCGGGAACCACAGTGCATGTCAGGCTTCCAAAAAAGAACGTTAAAACCGGAAATGTGAATTAAATAGAGTCGAAGTTGAAAAATGTTCAAATTAAGTGGCTGGAGATTTTACGATGAAACTGGAACTACTGGGTACTCTGTTCCTTTCGGACAAAAGGAAAGACCTTCTTTTGCTACTGATGGAGGAACCCCGAAACATTGACGATATAAAAAACATACTCAATGTGACTTCAAGTGCGATTATGACCCAGGTCAAGATCCTCATCAGCCAGGGACTTATCATTCATGAGGACGACCTTTACAAACTCTCTGACATAGGGAAGGTAGTTGTTAAGAAAATGAGGCCTCTTCTGAACACCCTTGGCGTGTTTTCAGAGCATATGGACTACTGGGAAAACCACAACATCAACGCAATCCCTGTTCCTCTTCTGGACCGAATAGATGACCTCGGGCACTGTGAATTTATCGAACCCGAACTTGACAGGATGTATGAGATCCCCCAGAAAATAGAAGAAAAGCTGAACAGGTCAATACATGTTATGGAAGTTTCCTCTTATTTTAATCCAGCTTACCCGTCAACCTATGTAGAACTCGTGAAAAAAGGAACAGACGTATCTCTGATAATCACAAAACCGGTATTTGAAAGGCTGAAAAAGGAATACGGCACATCTCTCAAGGAATATCTGGATAGAGACAATGCAAAAATCTTCGTCTGCGACTACCCTGTAAAAGTAGCCTCAAGTGTGGTAACAGACCATTTTCTGGCACTTTCCCTCTTCTACAGAAACGGGATATACCACAACCATGCAATGATGAGTCTGGAAAAAACCGCCCTGAAATGGGGAGAAGACCTCTTTTTGCATTACATGAAAAATTCAAAGGAAATAAAGGAAATCGAATGAGAGAAAATCTGAGAGCTTCATCAGGAAATTAAACTCTACAGGATATAAAAAGATAAAACGCTCCAGAATGTGATGCAATGGATCGAAACAGATGACCTCCAGCCTCTTATTTTTCGATCCACTTAACCATTTGAAAATTTCACTCAATCAATTCACTAACAAATCTACCCGATCCATTCAACAAATCCACACATTAAATGATTCTGATTTACCGGAAATTCAAGATTCTTGTTATTATTCGGGGTTCTTGGCCCTTCTTATTCCCTATATCAATGACTTTTTGGGTTATGGACCTGTTAATAAACATATTTATTCTCACCAGGAGAATCTTCTTATTCATCCAACCCTCTAAATCCAAAATAAGAATCATGTGGCGTAAACAAGCTCCTGATCGCCTGCTTTTCTCCCAGGTTTTTCTGCCAGTTCAGGCGGATCATCCACTATCCGATCAAAGGCTTTGATCAGATGAAAGCCCCTGATCAAATGAGAGATCCACACGAGATCAAGCAAATCCGTAAAATTGGGTCAAACAACGAGATCATGAAGGTTAACAAAATAAGGAAATACTACTGGATCAGAGAGATTTATAAAATCAGGAGAATTAGCAGAATTAAGCATCAAGAGAGATGTTAGCTATGTTAATCAAATCTCTGCGTTTAGGTTATATGTTTTGCAGTAAATGTGTCAATAGAAGTTAACAGTCATACAGAGGTTTACCGAGCAATGAACCCTAATTGAGCTACTTACTGTTAACCAGGAACCCCTTTAATAAAATGGAGGAAGTTTTTTTATGGCAACAGATATTTTAAACCAACTAGCGGAAGCTGTCGTCGACGGAGACGACGACCTTGCAGAAGAACTTGCACAAAAATCACTAACTGACGGCGTTGACCCTTACGACGCGATCATCAATGGGCTGGCAAGAGGAATGGCAATTGTCAGCGACCAGTACGAAAAAGGAGAAGCTTTCGTACCCAACCTGCTCCTTGCCTCTGGAGCAATGTATGCAGGTATGGACATCCTTACCCCCCACATGAAGGCAGCAGACTCAGGCCTGCAGGCAGTGGGCGTAATAGGAACCATTGAGGGAGACGTGCACGACATCGGAAAGAACCTCGTCAAGACGATGCTCAGTGCCGGTGGTTTCAAAATGATCGACCTGGGAGCAGATGTCCCGATCGAGAAGTTTATCGAAACCGCAAAAGAGAACAAGGCAGACCTGATCTCCATGAGCGCCCTGATGACCACAACCATGACCAATATGGAGAAAGTCATTGAAATCCTCCAGGAAGAGGGAATTCGCGACTCCATGATTGTAATGGTAGGAGGAGCTCCTGTCTCTGAAGAGTATGCCGCAGGAATCGGTGCAGACTCAACTCACCCTGATGCAATGCACGCAAACGCCTGGGCATCTGAAGCTGTAAAAGAACTTGAGCCCAAAGATGCAAGATGGAGCGACATGAGGATCAACCTTGGGAAGATAAAATACAGGGAAATCCTCGCAAAGAAGGTAGTCTCCGAAAAGGTTGACATCGGGATTGAGACTGCAAACAAGATCAAGGAAGAATTTGAAAGCATTGGAGTGAAGAGTAAGGAGGAAATGACCCATATCGACAGGACCTTATCCGCTATGTCCGACAAGAAGGTCGACCACCTGCCCGTCTACCCGCTTGCCTGTGGTGTGCTCAGGAAGTTTGTCCCTGTTACCTACAAGAAATACGCAACAAACGAAGACGCTTTTGTCGAGAGCGCATTCCTCGGATCCAAATACCTGGACATGGACATGTTTGTGGGGCTTATTGACCTTTCCGCAACCTCCGCGGACTTCGGATGCAAGATCAAATACCCTGAAGACGACACTCCCTCCTCCGAAGGCCACCTTAAAGCCTACGAACAACTCGAGGTCCCCGAACTCAAGGAAGGCACCCGTGGCTACGAACTTGTCATGGCTTCAAAGAAGGCAAAGGATAAACTCAACAAGGAACTCAAAACCCCCTTCGTTGGCTTCCACGAAGGCCCGCTTCTCACCCTTACCCAGCTCATGGGAGCGGACAGGGTTCTTATGGACATGAGGACAAACCCTGACGTCGTCCTTGAAGGAGTTCAGAAGTGTACCGACTACATCTGCCAGCTTTCCGAGCTTTTCTTTGAAGAAGACGCTTGTGACGGACTCTGTATCGATAACCTCTGGTCCAACAACATCATCATGAGCGAGGAAGACTACTGGAAGTTCGACGGGAAGTTCGTCTACGACCAGCACATCCCTCTCTACAAGAAGTACAACCAGCCCTACATGGTCCACAACTGTGCTGATGCTGTACACTTCGATACCCAGATCAAGAAGTTCGGAACAAGTCTCTTCAGCTACGCCTACTACGAGAAATCCAGGGAAAAGGGCTCCAAGAACTGCGCAGACCTCATCCCCAAATACGGAGACATGTGCTGTATGATGGGAGAAGTCGACCCTGTTGAGTTCATAGACGGCTCCGCTGCAGGTGTCCAGAAGGTCACCGATGACACGAAGAACCTGCTCCAAAACGTAATCCCCGTACTCAAGGAGAGCGGACTCCAGTCCAAGTATATCTTATCCACTGGTTGTGAAATACCACCAGGAGGGCCACTGTCCACTGTCCAGGCAATGGTTAACACCGTAAAGGAACTCGGCCCGGAACTCCAGAAAAATATAATGGGATAAAATCTCCATAATGGAGTAAAATCTCCTTAATGGGGTGAGATCGACTCTCCCCATTTTTCTTTAAAGCCTTAAGAAAAATCAAAATTAAAAACCCAAAACAATACCTAAAAAACCAGAAAATCTCCATAAGAATTCAAAAATAAAAAACCAGAAAATTTCCATAAGAATTCAGAAATAAAAAACAGAAAAACCTCCAGAATCATGAAAATAAACAGAAAATCTCCAGAATCAAGAAAATAAACAGAAAATCTCCATAAGAATTCAGAAATAAAAAACAGAAAAACCTCCAGAATCAAGAAAATAAACAGAAAAAACAGATTTTAATCTCCATAAAGAAGTGAGAATAAGCTTCTGAGTTTCACACTTTTAAAAAAACACCGGGCGCTTCCCGTATAATCGAAAGCGTCATGGTGAAAAACCTCCAATTAATCAAACTCTGAAAAAATAAGAAGAGAGGATATTATCACTCTTCTCCTAATCAGGGGACGCCGGAAAATGTAAGCCATGTTATCTTTTTTTGAAAAACGGTTTGATGCCTTAGAAGAATCGGATTTAACCATTTATAGGCAAAAAAGATGGGAGAAGTATCCGGGCTATGAGAAATAATTGGGACCCGGAAAAAGGGAGAAAATGGATCATAGAAAATTGCAGAGGAGGAATTTAATGTATCTGGGACTGGGCATTGATACTGGTGGGACATATACCGATGCCGCCATTATGGATATGTCAAATGGAACCGTGATCGAGTCAAATAAAGCGCTTACAACTTATCCTGACCTTATAAGGGGAATAAAGAATTCAATTGAAGGACTGACCCCTGATTGCCTGAAAAGGATAAAATTCGTTTCCGTGTCTACAACCCTTGCTACCAATACTACTCTTGAGGGCAAAGGTTATCCTGCGGGGCTAATCCTTATAGGGCACACAATCCCGAAAAAACTTGCCAGCCGTTATGTAATATCAATAGGAGGCGGGCACGATTCAGATGGAAACGAAATAGCCCCTCTTGAAGACCTGGAAACCGTAAAAGAATTTATCAGGCAGGCAAAGAGCAAAGTGGCTGCTTTTGCAGTTTCCGGTTATTTCGGAGTCAGGAACCCGGAACATGAACTCAGGGTCAAGGGAGCAATTCAGGAAATAACTGACATGCCTGTTGTTTGCGGGCACGAACTTTCCATGAGCCTTGGAGCTTACGAAAGGGCTGTGACAGCTCTCCTGAACGCCGAGCTGATCCCGGTAAGCAAGCAGTTCATCAAATCCATCCAGGCAGTAATTGAAGAAAAAGAAATTAAAGCAACCCTGATGATGATGAAATGCGATGGATCCCTGGTCCGCATCGAAGAAGCCCTGCAAAAACCTGTAGAATCAATTTTCTCCGGGCCCGCTGCAAGCCTTGTGGGAGCTGCCCACCTGACAGGTCTGCAAACCTGCGTGACAATGGACGTGGGAGGCACAAGCACGGATATAGCCATGATTTCCAGAGGCATTCCCGAGATAAGCGACACGGGAGCAAAAGTCGGGGGCTGGAAAACAATGGTAAAAGCGATCAGGATGGACACCTCAGCCCTTGGAGGAGACAGCCTGGTCTGGATTAAAAGAAAAACCTACCTGGGGCCCGCAAGAGTGATCCCTCTCTGCCTGGCAACTTCAGAGTTCCCTGATATTCTGGAGAAACTCAAAAAAAGCGATGTTCCAGGTGAACGCATTATGGATGAGATTATACAGCCGACTTCGTTTTTTATAAGGAACGGGGTGAACTCTCCTGAGCTTCTTAGCGGGGAACTTGAAGTAGATGAGAGGGCAATAATCGAACACCTCGGAACAGAGCCTCTTTCGGTATTCGAGATCTCGGAAAGGACTGGAAAACACCCTCTAATGTTTGCAGGAACCCTGAAAACCCTCATCCGAAAGAGACATGTAAGCCAGATAGGGTTTACCCCAACCGATGCCCTTCATGTGCTTGGAGAATATGAAAAATGGGACGGGAGAGCTTCCATCATAGGCGCTAAAATCCTTGGAAAGGCTATCAAAAAAGAAGCAAAAGAGTTTTCAACCCAGGTTAAAGCTGAAGTCGTAAGAAAACTCACCCTTGAACTTATTTCCTTCTTTGCAGAAGATCTGAAAAAAGAGGATATTGAAAAAATGATAGGAAAGGAAGCTTTCCTGAAATTCCATATAAAGGTCCCTGTAGTCCTGGTGGGTGCACCTGTAAGAGCCTATCTGAAAGAACTGAATGAGGCTGTGGATGCAGACATAAGGATTCCTGTATTCCACGATGTGGGAAATGCCGTGGGCGCCCTTGTAGGAAAAATCGTCCACAGGACAGAGGTCCTTATCCGTCCTTCGGCAGCAGGGAAAGCAGAATATTCGGTATTCTCCAGGCTTGGAAAGGAGATCTTTGAAGATTACGGAGAAGCCCTGGACTACGGGCTTAAGCTCAGCCACAGGCTGATTTCGGAGTACATGGACGGATACGACCTGGAGATGGACAACGTGGATTTCGACCTCCGACAGAATGACGTGGGAAGCAGGGGAAAAGCTCCGCTGGAAACCCGCCTGGTGGGAGTCGGAGTAGGAACGACTGGAAAGCTGGCATAAGAGAGAATGTAAAAACGGCAGGCACCAGCAGACCATAAACAGTAAGCTATAAACAGCAGGGAATAAAGAGCAGGAACAGCAGCAAATGAGGTACGGACATGGCAAGCGAGCTAAAAACACAGGGCAACATGAGCCCGGAAAGCCAGGACGGAATGGCAAAACTGGCCCGGACGATAAGGGACAAGATTCTCATCGACGAGCCGGTAAAAGAAGAAAGGCTTATCGACCAGCTTGAAAGGGCAGCCATAGAGATTGACGAGCTGTTGGGCTCATCCCTTGGGCCAAAGGGGATGAACAAAATAATAGTAAACCCTGTGGGGGATATTTTCGTTACGAACGACGGGAAAGTCATCTTAAAGGAAATGGATGTACTTCACCCGATCGTAACGTCCCTTAAAAAGCTTGCCGAATCAATAGATAAAGCCTGCGGAGACGGCACAAAAACGGCTGTGATTTTTGCAAGCAACCTGATTAAAAACGCGGTAAGACTTATCAGGGCAGGGGTTCATCCGACAATCATTATAGAAGGATACGAACTTGCCATGCAAAAAGCGTATGAGATGCTGCAGTACAGCATAAAGCAGGCCTCAGAAGAGGATATACGCACAACAATAATGTGCTCGGCAACGGGAAAAGGAATTGAAAGGCAGCAGGCAGAAGCTGTTACGGACATCGTACTTCAAGTAATAAAGCACCTGAGCGAAAAGCAGGCAGGAAGACTCGACCTGAACAGGAACATCAAAATCCTAAAAAAGAAAGGTGGGTCGGAAATCGTTGCAATAGAAGGCCTGATTCTTGATGAAAACCCGGCAAGAGAAGATATGCTGAAAAGTTTTCAGGACCCTGCAGTCCTTATCATAAATTATGACCTCAAGAGAAAAAGCGGATACCTAAATCCCCAGCATAACCTCAAAATGGATTCTGTACAGACTTCCTTACTTTTTGAGGAGAAAAAAAAGCAGATGTGCGGGGAAATTGCCCGAAAGATCATTGATTCGGGTGCAAATGTCCTCTTCTGTGAAGGAGATATAGACCCTTATATAGAAACTCTGCTCCGGGACAATGGGATCCTGGCTTTCAAGAAGCTGAAGATGAAAGACCTTGAGAAGCTTGCAGAAGCAACAGGTACAACCCTGAAAGTCTTTCAGGATGAGATTCACCCCCGTGACCTTGGAAAAGCAGACAGCATAAAGCTTGAAAAGAAAAACGGGGAAAACTTTGTTTTCATCACCGTGAAAGAGAAAGCAATAGCCACCATCCTGATATGGGAACCTGTTAAATACGGGCTTGACAAGGTAGAAGAAGCGATAGACGATGCCCTGAATAATGCGGCATTCCTTATGAAAAATAGGGAAATCGTGAATGGAGGAGGGGCAATAGAGTTTGAACTGGCACATATGGTCAGGCTGTTTGCAGCAACACAGACCGGAAAGAAGCAACTTGCAGTTCAGGCGTATGCAGAAGCCCTCGAAAAGATCCCCACGATTCTTGCCAGAAATATGGGAATGAATGCAATTGATGCAGTGGCGCAGATGAGGAATTCATATTCAAGAGGAATAGAAGCCAGGATAGACCTCTCACGAAAGGTAACTGATAAGGGGCCGGAAGTCTACGATTCGGCAACTGTTAAAAAACTTGCCATAATAGCAGGCACGGAGACGGCAAAAAACGTGCTCAGGATTGATGAGATAGTCCCGAAGAGATGAGATCACGCTGATGATAATGTCCCACCAGTATCCGTGGCATTGTTATCGTTTCCCCAAAAAGTGAGTTAGACCTGCAATACTTTTCCGGGAGGATACAGATTTGCCATTTTATGTGCCTCTCGAAAAGAAAAGTATAGAGCCAGAAAACCCCTCTCGGAAGGAGGCTTCGTGATTTCCTGTTTTAATCATTTTTTGATATCGAAGGCGAAACTCCTGAGACGGTGAGGAGGATATAGCCCATAAAAATCAAAGTGGTCTGAAAAAATGTACATCTGGAAAAAACAGGCCCCATGCAAAATTAAAGCTTTTTGTAAAACCAGAGCCCTTCTCGAGAAGACTCGAATTATGTTATATAGAGTTAGTCCCAAAATTGGATAAATTACCGGAACCCGGATTATTAGTTTAATTGTTGTTGCTGTGGAATCCTGCCAATCCTGGAAATTGCAAAAAATAAAAATCAGTCTGCATTCGGAACTGTCCTGTCCATGGGCGATTCTGAATAGGAGAAGGCACAAAAAGGAATGAACTGTGAGAGGAATTAATAAAAATAGTGATTCTGGGAATGGGGTTGGAAGTTGATATTATGAGTGGACTTATAGATTTGATTTTTTTTTCGGAGAAAAGGAAGGAAATTTTGATTCTGTTGACAAAAGGACCAAAAAGCGCCAATGAAATAAAAAACAGCCTTAATGGCGATACATTTTCAATAATGCCACAGCTAAAAAAGTTAAAAGATATGGATGTTATTGTCCAGGAAAAAAACATTTACAAACTCTCGGACATCGGGAAAATAATCGGGGAAAAAATACTTCCTCTGACGGATCTCCTTCAGGTTTTTGAGGGAAACGACAATTACTGGTCAAAACATGACAGAAGGCCAATCCCCAAGTTTCTGATGAAAAAACTGCAAATGCTTGGAAAATGCAAACTGGATGAACCTGATCCGGACCACCTTTTCGAATTCCCGGAGGATTTGAAAGAAATGGCATTCAGGTCCGAGAGGCTCAGAAGTTTTTATTCATTTTTTTGTCCCGAATGCCCTGCAATTCAGGCAACCTGTGCAAACAATGGAACAAAAGTGGACCTTATTCTGGATGAAAAGGTCTACAACCGACTAAAGAACGACTTTAAGGACACATACGAATCACTGCTTGAAAACGATGTTTCACTCTACATTTATAGGGAAAAAATAAAACCTTCATCCTTCATAATTTCAGATGAATTTATGATGCTGAAACTCTTCGGAAAAGAAGGACAGTTTGACCACAAAAAAATCATGAGTTTCAATAAAAGCTCCATTGAATGGGGAAACGAACTTGCTGATTACTACATAGGACTTTCTGAAAAAGTAAATTAAGCAAAAACGACGAAGCATATCTACACCTCCAGAATCTGAGTAGTTGTGTTTCCGCCAACCAATCCGAATATTTAGACAGCGAGAAAAGACTTCCTACTCCCTCCCCGAAAGTTCTCATTTACTAATCTTTCTTTTCTACAAGCTTTATTTTGTGAAATTCCCTGAATATTTTTTCTACAAGCTTTGTTACCACATAATCAAAAGAGATAGCTAAGACGCGATTTGTCTTCAGAAAAAGCATTTTTGAATGGATTTATATAATTAGTATACAGATATTTTAACTGAAAAATATAAAAGTGATCCAGCCTGTAATAAATATCTAGAAGAAGCCAACTATAAGGCTTAATGTAACAAAAGGATTTTTAATGGCAGGTTAAAATGGCAGATCCAGACCTGAGAGACCGTTTCCTGAATACCCTGAAAGGAAAAGCTGTAGATAAAGTGCCGGCTCTTTCGGTTACCCAGACCGGGACCGTAGAACTCATGACAGAGAGTGGAGCTGCATGGCCTGAGGCCCACTTTGATGCGGAGAAAATGGCAGCTCTTGCGCTTTCGGCCCACACCTTTGCAGGCCTTGAAGCCGTACGCTACCCTTTCTGCCTCACTGTGCTCTCGGAAGCCATGGGATGCAAGATTAATCAGGGAAGGTACGACATCCAGCCTTCTCCAGGTTCTCACCCTTTTGCAGAGGACCCGGAAAAAATGGAACTTCCCTCAGACTTTGCGGAGCGGGGAAGAATTCCCCTTATTGCCGACGTGACTTCGATCCTGAGAGAAAAAGCAGGTGAAGAGGTCCCCCTCATAGCAGGTATGGAAGGCCCTGCATCTCTTGCTTCAAGATTGATTGGTACGTACAATTTCCTTACCTGGACACTTAGAAAGCCCGAAACATTAAAAGAATTCATTAAAGTCACCCAAACCGTCTGTTCCAGATACACAGAAGTGCTTTACGAAGCCGGGGCAGATGCTGTCTGCATAGTTGATGGAATAGCAGGGCCTGACACACTTGATCCCAAAGACTTTGAGATTTTTATGAAGCCCGAATATGAAAAATTCTGCAGAGCCGGAAAAGGAATAAAACTCGTACATATCTGTGGAAACTCAACCCCCATCCTCAAATCTATTTCAGAGTGTGGTTTTCAAGGTATAAGTATAGAAGAAAAAGTAACCGACCTGCGGGCTGCAAAAAAACTTGTAGGAAGCAAAACAAAACTGATAGGAAACCTTGCTTCATCAGGAGTCATGCTTAACGGAACCTGTGAAGAAATAAAAAAAGAAGCTCAGAAATGCCTGGAAGACGGTATTGATATACTCGCTCCCGGCTGCGGGATTGCCCCGAAGACTCCGATCAAAAATATAAGAGCGCTGGTTGAAGCAAGAGATGAGTATTACCACCCGAATTGCGCCTCGGGAGTACGCGGTCCTTTTCGCTCCGCTCAAGAGGACTAAACCATAAATGAGAGTCAGCCCTTACAACCTTATTCGCTATACTGAAACCGTTCGTATCACGTTCGACGAAGGAGAGCAGCCTTTCCCACGAAAAAAGAAGAAATAAAGAACAAATAAGCCAGAATATTCAAACCTTGATCCGGGAGAATAGCAGACCTAGCATTAAACTGCTTCCGGAGAATCTGGAAAATAGAAAGCCATGGTGGATGTTTTGGCGATAATCCTGTTCAAACCTGCCATAAAAGGCTGGCAAATAGCTATTGCAGTTTTAATCAAACCTTTTTTCAATCCGGATAGGTCCCTTACAAGCAAGTATTACCCTCTTTTTCCAGCATTCTCCGGCCCGAACCAGTTCATTTTCTTCAAATTCCAGGCCCTTGAAGCCCGAACATCTACCCTCTAAACTGTCCTCTAATCCTTAAAAGCCAGTCTAACTTCAGTATATAAACCCAACCCAGTCCAGAAAACTAGCTCAAACTAAAACCTTAAAAGACATCACACAATCCAAAAAACAATATAGTTTTTCTGAAAGTTTTTGAAAGAAAAAGACAAAAGCCAGGTAAAAATAGACTCGTACAGGTTAACAATATGATTTTTATTTTGCCTGTTTTATTAAAGTTGATTGATCACTTAGTTATCCTATAATATATAGGAATAGGCACAATTTGGACGGTTAAATAAAATAAAGGATTTCCGGGACTAAAATCTCCCCCTCCGATAGTATCATAGCTTCTGTAAATCACTGCCCTTAAAAAATCAATACCCCCTCAAAAATCAATGCCTTTACTGAAATCAAGACCCTTTACGATAAGCCCCGAATTATGTTATATACATTTAAGCCCAAATTTAGATAAAAAGAACTGAATAACAGTGATGAAACTACGCAGCAATTTCACTGTCTGAAGTTAACCCGGTATACAGTATTCTGAGTATACGGTATCCTGATGTGGACAGGATAGAGAGGGTATTTTTTCTTTATTTTCAACGACTGCTGCAAGTGGAGTATAAAAAATGTATGGGATCGCACTTGATCTGGGTACCAGCGGCTTTCGAGCGCAGCTCATAGACCTGGAAACAAAAAAAGTTGTAAGAACTGCCATGACGATGAGGCACCCCCTGCCAGGGGGCAATGTGATCGACCACCTGGACTTCGCACTGGAAGTCGGGGAAGATGTTGCAAACAACATCATACTGGACGCTGTAAGCAAAATTATTGAGACCTTTGGGGTAGATCCTGCCTGCATTAAGAAACTGGTAGTATGTGGAAACCCTATCCAGCTTTCGCTCTTCCAGAACTCGGAGATCAGGGACCTTGCCTTTGCCGGAAAAAACATGCAGAGAAGGCTTGGAGTAGAGAACGTGGACCGGAGTGCCAGGGTTTTTCCGGCATCCGAACTTTTCACGGATGTTCTGAACCTCCCAAATTGTGAAATAACTGTGCCTCCAGCTATTGCCCATGAGATAGGAGCCGATGCCCTGGCGATGATGATCGAAACTGACTTCCTGAACCAGGAAAAGGTTTCCATTGTCACTGACTACGGTACGAATGCAGAAATGGCGATAAAAACAGAAAACCGGATCATCACAGGCAGTGCAGCTGCAGGTCCGGCCATTGAGGGGCAGGGAATCAGCTGTGGAATGATTGCAAGCCCTGGTGCGATTTCCGACGTGAATCTCGAAAAGAGATGTATGGAAAAAGGCACAGAAAAAGACTGCTGGCGGCTTACGGTCCTGAACGAAAAGATGGAAGGAAGACCCGGAGCCCTTATCGATCCTGTTACCGGCGAGACAGTGGAAAGAGGAGAAATCGAAGCCGTGGGGATTACCGGGACAGGGGTAATTGCAGTCATTGCACTTGCAATGGAGACAGGGCTTATGGAACAGCCTCCGAAACTGCCCAACGGAAGGCTGATCCTTGGCAACGGGATAGAAATCACAAACGAAGATATCGCCGAAGCCGGAAAAGCCATAGGAGCAATCCGGGCAGCCCAGCTCACTCTGTTGCTTGAAGCGGGAGTGCCTTTTGATGAGCTAGAAAATGTCTACATGTCAGGAGCTTCCGGAACATATGTGGACTGCAGGAAAGCCAGAAAAATAGGTTCCTGCCCAGATTTCTCAAAGAAGGCAGTTCAGTTCGGGAACACTTCTATCGCCCTTGCACGCAAACTTCTACTTAATGAGTCCAGTCTTGAGGAAGTAATTGCCCTTGCGGGGTCGATAAAAGCCGACCACCTGATGATGGCTAGCAGCGAGACCTTCAAGAACATCTACACATGCGAGCTTTCCTACTGGACCGAAGGCATGAGCATGAAGTTGTACAAAAAGTTTTTTAAAATGTATAAATATCCACCTCTCCCGGAACCGGTAGAAAATGCGATGATGGAAAAGAAGGCCTCAAAGGATATCGAAGAAACAGGAAACGTGCCCGTAGAGATCGTGGAAGACGTGGGGATCACCATAGAGGTGCCTGTGGAAGGCTGTATCCAGTGCAGCCGCTGCAATGAAGAGTGCCCGGAGAATGCTCTTGTAACCATCGAGAGAAATGGGAGCTTCTTTGCAAGCTGCAGGACTCAGGACTGCCTGGGGACAAGCTGCAGGCGCTGTGTCCGGGCCTGCCCGATAAAGGCGATAGACTTCAAAAATATCGCAATTCAAAACATCGGCGGGCTTCAGAAAGGTAGTATCACCGGCGGCGTCTACTGAAGAGTGAATCTCTAAAAACATAACTGTCCGGAGTTCTGAAAATGACAAAAGTGACCATATCTTCCTGCATGTGCAGTTTTAGCCACATAATAATGGGGAGGGTTGAAGGAGATAAGATCATCATAAAGATCGAAACTCCCTGTGAAAAATTCAAAGAACTCACCTGCCTGGAATTCCCTCTTGAGGAACTGCCTGAGAATCAAAGTAATCTCGCCCTGGAGATGGAAAAACAAACGGACTGCTCCCTTGCATGCACCAGAGAATGCGCCCTGGATTGCACACGGAAATGCATGATTCCCCATGCAGTATTCAATGTCTGCAGTATAGAAAGAGAGCTTGCAGAAATGCCAATTCTTGAAAGTGAGGAATACACGATTTCAGAGTTGCAGTGACTGTTGAGGAGGGGGCTTTTCAAAAGATTACTCCCCACCCCCTCATTAATCAAATATTTAATAATTATATTTACATTGTCGGTTTTTATAAAGATCAGGATTCAGTGCCCGTTACTTCATTCATATCGACCGTATTTTTCTGCTGCATCTACCATTGCCATCACTTTAACAGGTGCTGCATTGACCGGAAATTCGCAGCCAGGTGAAAGAATAAACCCATTTGGAGAGTTTATACCTTCTTCGATGTTCTGCCTGCATAGTTCCAGAACTTCGTCATATGAACTACTAAGGAAAAGTGGAGGGTTTATATTGCCACAAATAACATCATGGTTCCCAAATGCCTTGATCTGATCTTTAATAGGTGTTTCCGGCCCAAAAAGCCAGAAATATTTTCCAGACCAGCCCAGATCTTCTCTTAATTTTGCATAATATGGAAGATTTAAGTTCTGGTCAGCACATGGATGCATGAGCACGGCATTTACACCTAGTTCCTTTGCGTGTGTATGAACCTTTTTCATATACGGATATGCGAATTCCTCGAACATCTGCGGAGAAATCATGTTATTTGATTCAGATGGCCCCCCATCAAAAGGAAGCAGATTTTCTGAACCATACTTATTTGCAAAATAATCCAGCGCATTGATGAACAGGTCACTTACCTTATCGAGTAACAGATGGACAGCTTTTGGTTCCATTAGAAGCCATGTCAAAAACTCAGAGGTATCCGCAACAACCGAAGCCGAAGTAAAATTACTACCTATTTGTATAGTAGCTGGCATTCCGAGTTCAGAACACCTGGCTGCGACCCTATCTGCTATTTTATATCCTCCAGGCAATTCCCTGTCAAAGTCTGGAACTTCAAGTTTTTCGATATCCTCTATGGTTACCACAGGATGTTTTTTTACAAAAGGTGCGCCCTGCCCTTTCCCATAGGGAAAACCTATCTCTCCTCCAAATTCCCACGCCCCGCAAGAAGCATATCCATACATTGGAGTTTGTTCATAACCATGAAGCCGCATGGATGCAAACTGCGCCTCGAAACATTTGTCCCCATCCGCGTAAAAATCTCCTAGAGATATGCCTGTAATTTGTGCAGCATACCCCTCTATAAACGGGATAACTGGTACACGATCAGGTTTTTGGCCGGACATAACAGCTGCCATACGTTCTGGTGATGTCATCCTGGATGCCATTAAAATTATTCCTCCACTATTTATTTTTTCTTTAAAATATGTGACTTTGAGCATAAATATATGCCGAAAGAGTGACAAGTAAAACAAAACAAATCCAAAAATCTCGTATATCCGGCATAAAATTCACAGATAATGGAAAGAAAATCCATACATTTTCGATTTAAAAACGAAAATAAATATATAAATTTATATAGTCTCTGCCCTCTGGAAGAAATAACTGCTAGCGCAGACCATCAGAACTGACAGTGTTAAAAGAATACATACGTCCAGTACTATTGAGAATTCACAATGGCCGATCAATACTCCTCGCAAAGCATCCACACCATATGTCAGCGGATCAAAGTAAGACAGAATCCTTATCGGGGCAGGCAAATTTGAAACAGGAAATAAAGCCCCGGATAAAAGGAAGAGGGGGAATGCAATAAAATTAATAACTGTGCTAAACCCATGAAAATCCTTCAGTACGGAGGACAAAATCAATCCTATATTTATAAAGATCATCGATATGAGAACCATTATCACGACAGAGGACAGAATTGCAGGAAGAAGAGGCAGTCTAAAACCTAGTAATACCGACATTATCATAATAATTAGTGCCTGAATGATTGATGTGGTTGCACTTCCGGAGATCATCCCGAGAACAATAGAGACTCTGCTTGCAGGAGTCACCATAACCTCTTTTAAAAATCCGAACTGCTTGTCCATTATGACACTCATACCTGCATAAGCAGCTGTAAAAAGAAGGGTCATCCCGATAATACCCGGCACAAGATACTGAAAATATCCTATTGATTCAGGCAGACCCGGAAATTCAACTCTTCTAAAACCCATACCCTGAAAGATCAGCATAAAAGCCGGCATGCCAATAGCACCCGCTATTCTGGATCTTGCCCTGAAATACTTTATTATCTCACGCCGCCAGAGGACATATACAACTCTTCCCTGAATCATCGGAGCATCCTCCTTCTCATCCGATCACGCCTGGCTGACTGCCTGCTGCCTTCCTGTTCTCGTATTATTGAACCTGTCAGGCGGAGAAAAACATCTTCAAGACTTGGTTTGCTGAAATTTATAGAACTGATCCCGATACCCAGATTGCCGGCAGTTTGAAAAATATAAGGAATATTTTTCCCATAATCCGATAGAATAACATCAAGCGTTTTTCCATTCGGGACAATTTCCTTCACCCATTCCTTCTCCTCAAGTGCAGCAGCAATGAGCTCAATCCTCCCCTCAATAGTCAGGCTGACACAATCCCCCCTAAGACAGTTCTTCAGACCTGATGGAGTATCAAGTGCAATGATCTTCCCATGATCAATTATCGCAATGCGATCACAGAGGTAATCGGCCTCTTCCATATAATGGGTAGTCAGAATTACAGACGTCCCGTAATTTCGGTTCAGGTTTCTGATATGGTCCCATATTGATCTCCGAGTCTGTGCATCAAGCCCGAGAGTAGGCTCATCCAGAAACAAAACCTTCGGATAATGAATAAGCCCCCTTGCAATTTCAAGCCGCCTCTTCATCCCACCCGAATAATTTTCAACAAGAATATCAGCTTTATCAGCCAGACCCACAACATCAAGCACTTCCCAGATTCTTTTTTTCCGCTCATCTGAACCAATGTTGTACATCATGGCATGAAATTCAAGATTTTCCCTCCCGGTAAGCCCTATATCAAGCGAAGGGTCCTGAAATATTATTCCGATACTATTCCTGATCTCACCGGGATCTCTTATAAGACCATATCCTGCAATTTCAGCATCACCTGCAGTAGGAAGAAGAAGAGTAGTCAGCATATTGAGAATAGTTGTCTTTCCCGCACCATTAGGGCCTAAAAGCCCGAAAAGCTCTCCGGGCTCAACCGAAAATGAGACCCTGTCCACAGCAGTAAATTCCCCGAATTTTTTTGTTAGCTCTTTAATAATTATTGAACTCATGTTAAACAAGACCTTCAAACCTAAACAAAACCTTCAAACCTAAACAAAACCTTCAAACCTAAACAAAGCCTTCAAACCTAAACAAAACCTTCAAACCTAAACAAAACCTTCAAACCTAAACAAAACCTTCAAACCTAAACAAAACCTTCAAACCTAAACAAAACCTTCAAACCTAAACAAAGCCTTCAAACCTAAACAAAGCCTTCAAACCTAAACAAAGCCTTCAAAAAACAAGACCCTTAGGGCTTAATGATTATGACAACACAGTCCTATTCTTGAACCCACGAGCCTTTTTGTATACTCATCCGAAGGTGAAAGCATAACATCGTGGGAATTACCCATCTCTACAATCTTTCCGGAATTCATAACGGCTATTCTGTCAGCAATCTTCAGTGTTAGGGAGAGATCATGTGAAATATATATCATTGCAAACCCTCTCCTGTTCTGAAGGCCCTTTAAAAGACGCAATACATTTGCAGAGGTTGAAACATCCAATGCCGAAGTTATCTCATCGGCAATAAGAAGTTTTGGCTCCATAACCATTGCTCTGGCAAGTGCAACCCTTTGCCTCTGCCCTCCGCTGAGTTCGCCGCAATATTTTCCGAGGAAATTATCAGTGGTTGGAAGACGGACAAGTTCAAGAGCATTTTTAACCATTTGCAGTCTATCTCCATTGGACCCGATCTTATTGATATAAAGAGGCTCTTTGATTGCATCAAGCACGGTAAACCTGTTGCTGGTTGAACTGAAAGGGTCCTGGAATACTATCTGAACACCGTTGACCCTGTTTCCATAGTTTCCCCTGCTGACATTCCCCTGCATAAATAATACCTCTCCGCATTCAGGCCTTATTACATTTGCAAGGATATGTGCAAGGGTTGACTTGCCTGAACCGGTCTGACCAACAACTGCAAGAACCTCCCCTTCCATCACTTTCAGATTAACATTATCAACTGCCTTTAGATATTCTCCATTTGGCAGAAGATACCTGAAACTCAGGTTTTTTGCCTCCAGGAGGCCTGCTATGCCGCCTCTATGGCATGCAATTTCCCGCCCGCCTCCTACCGGCATGAGAACCGGGGGAGCTTTATTACATATATCGATTTTTTGTGTACATCTTGGGCTGAAAGGACAACCTTTAAACTCATCCCCTGCCGGAACGTCCCCGGGAATTCCCCATAAATCTTTATAAACGAAAATATCCGGTGTCGAATGGACAAGGCCCCTCGTATAAGGATGACGGGGAGATACGAGAATATCCCTTACAGGTCCGGTTTCAACAACCCTTCCTGAATACATAACAGCAATCTGAGACGCCACAGAAGACACAAAAGTGATATCATGAGAAATCATTAACATCGTGTACCCGTTCTTCTTCTGAAGGTCAACCAGAAGATCCCTGATCTCCTTTCGGGTAAATGCATCAAGGGCAGAAGTAACTTCATCAAGAATCAGTAATTTTGGATCGCATGAAAGAGCCATTGCCAGAAGAACCCTCTGTCTCATACCCCCTGAAAGCTGATGCGGATATGAATCCATCCATTTCGGATCAAGGCCAACGGTCCAGAACAGGTCAGCACATTTACTCCGGGCGTTCTCAGGGCTGATATCAAGATGCTTTATCATTGGTTCCGTTATCTGAACGCCTACTTTCATAACAGGGTTCATCACCTCCAGGCCGTTCTGAAAAACTATTGCAATATCTTTCCATCTGAATCTGTCCATCCCGGATTCAGGCAAAGAAGAGATTAGCTTACCCCTGTAAAGAATTTCACCGGAAATGGCTGTATTTTCCGGCAAAAGCCCCATGATTCCAAGTGCAACAGTGGTCTTACCACTCCCGGATTCTCCGACAATGCCCAGAATGTCTCCTTCTTCAATTTCAAAAGAAATGCCGTCAACCGCCCTGACAGTGTTAATGTCAGTCAGATAATGGCATTTAAGATCATTAATTTTAAGCAGACTCATAATCAGAAACCTTTCTTTATCTTTAATTTCGGATCAAGTATTCTCTCCATATCCCTGCTTATGAACGCAAGACAGAGCAGGAGGAAAATAAGCATAAACAACGGAGGCAATAGCCACCATTGCCAGTAAGGTGTAAAATATATTGACCTGAAACCGGTTGCATGATTAAGCATCATCCCCCAGCTCTTGGAAGTAGGATCTCCGAGGCCCAGAAAGGCAAGCCCTGCTTCAGCTATAATTGCATGGGAAGATATGCCGATAACAAGCACAAGCAGAACAGGCATAACTTCAGGAAATATATGCCTCCAGAGCAGGTAAAATGGTTTTGCACCGTAATTCCGGGCGGCAATAATGTAGTTGTTCTGCTTTAATGACAGCGTCTGGGAACGTGCAATACGTGCGGGTTTGGCCCAGCTGAAAAGAACAAGTATGAAAATTATGTTAAGAACACTTGGTCCGAGAAAAGCGGATATTACAATCAGAAGAGGAAAACTCGGAAGAGCCATTGTCACATCAATTATTCTCATCAGTCCCTGATCAATGCGCCCTCCCATATACCCGGCCAGTATTCCGACAGCCCCTCCCCCAAAACCTGACAAAAAAGCTACTGCAAGCCCTATTGTAAGGCTCATCCTTGCACCGTAACATATCTGTGACCAGATATCCATACCAAGTTCATCGGTTCCGAGTATGTGTCCGGGACCCGGGGGTTCAAGTGAATCCCCTGTGAGCTTCTGAGGAGGATAAATTGTTATCACAGGAGCAAAAACTGCCATTAAAATGATACAGAGAATGCCGAGGACACCAATTTTACCTTCAGTACTGAACCTGGAGAATGGCTTAACTATAGTACTGGACCTGGAGAAAGTCCTGGCTATACTGCTGACAATTCTGTTAATATTTAAAGCCTGAATAAAAGAGAGTATTCCGGCATTTCCAGGGGCAGCAATGTCCTTTATCATATCACGACTCTCGGATCAAGTTTCCCATATATTTTGTCAACCAGCAGGTTGCAGATAAGTATGGAGACTGCAATAATCAGGAGAATACCCTGAATAAGAGGATAATCCCGGCCGATTACAGCACTTCTGAGTGTCATCCCTATGCCAGGATAAGAAAAAACACTCTCAACAAGTACAACACCACCCATCATTATACCGATCATAAAACCTGTTCTTGTTACTACCGGAAGCAGTGCATTTCGGAGTGCATGCCGGATCCATACAGTTTTTTCACCCAGGCCTTTGGCCCGAGCAGTCCTGATATAATCCTTTGTGGTCACTGTAATCAGAGTATTTCTGGTGAGCAGGTACACACCCGTTAGCTGTGAAAGTGATAGAGTCACAACAGGCAAAAAGGCATGGTATAGTATATCCCACGCCTGTTCTACCGGACCAGTATAATCTGCGAAGGGAGTAACAGCACCTGCAAGTGGGAAAAGCCTGAGATATACGCTAAAAATCAGAAGAAGGATCAGGCCGAGCAGAAAAGAGGGAATTTCTGCAAAGGCAATCATACCCGCCATCATGATTCTGTCACTCCCCTTTTTCCGGTTTATTGCCGAAAGTGTTCCGAGAACCACACCGGAGATTGTACTGATTACGGTAGCACCCACGATAATTAACATAGTCCAGGGGAGATGAAGCATTATTACATCACTGACCGGCATTTTGTAATAAATACTCCTGCCCAGGTCGCCAGTAATCAGATTTTTCATGTATACTAAAAACTGTTCATAAAGCGGCCTGTCAAGTCCGTAATAATTCATGTAATAAAGACGCTGTTCCTCTGTCATTACAATAATCTCTTCCCCGACCTCATCTGCGGAAGTGGTTGAGAACGGATCTCCGGGCATCATCCTTGGAAGGAAAAAATTTATGGCAAAAATTACAAAAAGGGTCGATAACAACCTGAAAATAAACGAATTCCTGTCCTTTACCATCCAATCATCTGCCCCTTTACCACCCGGTCATCTGCCGTTAACTTCCCAGACCATCATCCCGGTATATACATCCGACTCGGAACAGTAGATTCCATCCGAAGAGGCATTCTGATAATAGTCCATTATTTTTTCCTTTGTTTCGTCATCAAAATCCCGGCCTCTTCCAATAAACCCTATTGCCTGTTCTGCCGCTTCTTTCCAGTTTGTTTCGTCCTTCCATTCGGAATGGTTGATCTTGAGGGAGGGACTATAGCCTGAGAGGTAAAGATACATGAATGGGTAAATAATGCCGTTCATATTATTCTCGAATTTTTCCCCGAGTATCGAACTCCGGATATCACGATACGCCTTATCCTCAACTCTTCTAAGGAAGTTACTGTAATAACAGAGATTTTTTGAGCAGGCCATCATCATGTCAAAGTTTTCAACATCCTTTATTCCGGGGGTCATGGAGGCAATTACAAGGTCGAATTCGTTCCGGAATCCAAGCTTATCTATGTCTGCCGTCCACCAGGAGCATTCAATGACATCTACCGAAAGAGACTCCTTTTTTATGGCATCTTTTAGTCTGTTGAGCATTCCGGACGAGATATCAAGTGCAGTCACCTCTGCTCCGAACCTTGAAAGAGGAAGAGAAAGGGTACCGGGTCCACACCCGATATCCAGAACTCTGGAACCTTCCGGACTAAAACCGGCTTCTTCAAGAAATTCGAGAATCTCATCGGTTCTCTTATTTCTTTTATCTTTTACAATGTTATTGGCATAGTTATCGGAACGTTTGTTCCAGAAATCTGCCATCCTGCCCTCGTCATGGATCAGCCCGTTTCCCGTGGTTTTTTTCCAGCATTCAATCAGGCTATTAATATCATCTTTTTTCTGCAATTCCATCCCTCTCAAGATATGAAAGAATGCTGTGTGTCCTTGCATGGTGATCGTACATATTCATCCAGCCATCGTATTTTGAGATGCGCCATACATCATACGATGTAGTATAATATAGCGGGATTGCAGGCACATCATTTGCAAGCACGGTCTGCATGTCGTATACTATTTCTTTCCGTTTCTCATCGTCAAGTTCCTGCAGTTCCTGAGCACCAAGAGCATTCAGGGTATCATTGTGGTAACCATATACTGCTGCACCGGATGACACACTGTTTGATGAATGTGAATCCGTATCACAGTACCTTGTACGAAGATAATCTGCATCCTGTCCCCAGCCTCCAAAGCCGGTTATCAGGAGTTCAAAGTCTCCGTTCTTCAGATTGGTATCACGGGACTTGCTTTCAAGGGCTTTTACCTGAACGTCAACCCCCACTTCACTCAGCCTCTCTTTTATGAGTTCCCCGATACGAACTTCACCACTGCCAAGGGACAATACATATGACAGTTTTTCCCCGGTTTTATCACGTATTCCATCCCCATCCGTATCAATCCATCCGGCCTCTTCAAGCAATGCTCCGGCCTTATCCGGATCATAGCTATATTCCGGCTGGTCGGGATTATACCAGATGTGATCTTCTGGGAGTATGCCCATTTCACCGGGTTTTCCTGCACCTCTTGCGATCTTTTCCACCAGTTCCTCGCGATCAATCGCATAAGCAAAGGCCTGCCTTATTCTGCTGTCATTAAGCTCTGGACATTCTTTCATGTTGAAATAAAACTGGTAACCCCAGAAAGCCGGCTGCTGGACTACTCTTACATCAGGGTCCGATGTAAACCTATCAAGAGTATCAGGGGATATACTTGTGAAATCTATTTGCCCCTGTTCAAAAGCTATTAATGAATCACTGACCGGGATAAATTCAATGGACTTAACAGCAGTCTCCAGTCCCCAGAAATTGTCGTTTGTTACAAACCTGTATGATCCGTGCTCTTTATTGTACTCATCGAGAAGGAACGGGCCAGTACCGATGACTGCCTTTGGATCAAGGAAACTGGAAGGGTCCGAGACATCTTTATAGATATGCTCAGGTATGACATTAAAACCCGTGAGCTTGTAAAGGAATGTTGAAACAGGCTGGACCAGCACGAATTTGACGGTATTGGGGTCCACAACCTGGACATTATCTATAACTCCGGACTCAATTCCACCTGAGATAGGTACATTTTCCTGCTCATAATCGAAAGTAAATTTAACATCATTTGCCGTGAAAGGTTCCCCATCACTCCAGATTACACCTTTGCGGAGATGAAATGTATATTCTGTTCCATCTGCACTGACATCCCAGCTTTCAGCCAGCCAGGGAATTATACCGACTTCATCTCTTTCTAACAGACTGTCAAAGATCATTCCGACCTTTGATGAGCCAGGACCCCTCGGATATATCGTAAATGGCTGGGGATAGCCATAATCTCCACCGCTAAGATAAGCAACATCCGCGTGCTGTGACCCTTCAGCAGTATTCTCAGTCAGTGTCTCCTCAGCCAGAGCTTCTTCAACCGACATCCCCTTAGCCGATATTTCCTCAGCTTGGGAACTGTCCTGACTAACGCAGCCTGCCGTCATTAAGATCAGGGCTGTCAGGAAAACAGAAAATAATACAGATAACTTTTTTTTCTCCATTACAAAACACCCTTTTTTTGTGAATTACCCTACTAATCACCTGATAGTCTGAATAAAAGACATAAACAACACACAACGATATTACCTAAACATATAAGAGTATTACTAAATGAGCTCAAAATGAAAAGAACATCAAATAAGATCCTAAAATCCAATCCAATTTGACAATATTTTCTTAAAAATTCTGTTTCCTGTAGTATTTTGTATTTATATCAATACCAGTAGTTGATATGCTAAAACTCAAAAAAATCACTCTGATTTGGTTAGAACAGTTTCCGTCACCCCTGATGAAAAGTATGCTGTTTCAGCTTCAGATGACAGAACACTTAAGTGTGAGATCTAAAAACATGAAAGAAAAGATCAGCTTTAATATAGAAAGTTTTTATTATAGTGTTGTTTTATTTCCAGAAGGTACTATTGTTGTTGCGGAGAACAAGGTTAAAAAGTGCATTATTTCTATTGTAGAGGAACAATAATAAGATAATGAAATTGTTGAGATACAGTATAGAGAAATTAGAGGAATAACAACAAATATCCCACAAACCGAAAAAGCATGAAAACAGAACAGAATTTAAAAATACTTTAAAAAAAGAATCAGGTGCCCGGAGCGTGACTCGAACACGCGACCTCCAGATATCTCAGGAGATTAAAGACGCCTCATATAAGGTCCCTATGAGTCTGGCGCCCCAACCGACTAGGCTATCCGGGCTTGCAACACACAAATGGACAAAGATATATTAAAGGGTAACGATTGGAAATGGGTAAAAAGGGCTTTTTTCATAATTTGAGCATAAGGGGGCGCTCCTAAAAACCATAAGCCTGCGGATCTTTCAACTTTTTTTCAGACAGGAAGCACGTGCTGAAGTTTGTGCTCATTTTTTAAGATTTAATCAATGATTGCCCCCACGCCCCATAATTTGTTGTTCCGGAATGAGGCAGGAGAATAAAACAGACAGATACAGCAGGTATTCGGGAAATGGAAAGGGTAACAGTAAGCACGTTATGTTAGAAGTAACATAATATGGTAATATATAATAAAAAGGATTATTGGGTATGGTAAGTATAGCAGATCAATATATAATTTAAAAGATATAATACACATATTTCACATCGATTTTTAAAAACACGGGAAATATGGGAAAATCACACATAAAGGGTTCCCATCAATCAGGCATAATTAGGGAATGCCACTTATGCATAAAATCTGCTTAGATCTATATAAGCCGCATAATTATAACGAAAAATTAGTACAAATAACGGATAGGAAGAGAAGGCCCCAGATCCAGATAGTAGAGCCACTGGAACTGTAGGACCTTAAAGCTGGACCCTCGGGTGTCCACTCTCAAAAGAAGGACATCGACCCATGATTCAATTTAAACGTTATCAATGGACTTCAGAACCGATTTAGACCTGATCACTTGAACACTAAAAAGACTCAGCTAAGATAACGATTCAGTTTATCGAAACTCTTTATCAAAACTCTATTACACCCCAGATGAGGAATTTCCATGAAAATAAAAGCAAATCTCATATCCGGAAGGACCGCCGACCAGGGCGCACATCTGGAAGCAAAAACACACAAAGGTTATTTTGATGCCTGCGCTTACTGCGAACTGAACTCTGCAGACCTTGAGAGGTTGGGCGCCTCCGAGGGAGACAACCTGAAGGTTGCCACTGAATTTTGGGAAGTGGTGGTATTTGCAAAGGCAAACGAAGGAAATCCAGATGGTCTTGCCTTTATCCCTATGGGCCCCTGGGCAAATGCAGTGCTGAGCCCTGATACACACGGCTGCGGAATGCCAGGATTCAAAGGCGTCCCTGCGGAAATTGAGGTCACGGATGAAAAGCCTCTGGATATGAAGTCCCTGATGAAGAAGTATTTGGAAGATTAAAGGTCCCCTGAAACAAGAAATTCACATTTTCATCCAGGTCCGGAAAAACTTGAAAAATTCGGAGGAAAAAATATGCCAGTAATTAAGGACGCAGTATGTTCCCTCTGCGGATCTCTCTGCGACGATATCACAGTCACTGTTGAAGATAATAAGATTACAAAAATAGAAAATGCCTGTATCCTCGGACACAGCAAATTTGTCGGCATGTTTGAGCATGACAGGATAGAAACCCCGATGATCAGAAAAGATGGAGAACTTGTTTCTGTTTCCTATGAGGAGGCAATCGAAGCTGCTGCAAAAATCCTGGTAAGTTCCAGGAGGACACTTTCCTATGGCTGGTGCTCTACCTCCTGTGAAGCGATCAGCGGAGCAATTCAGCTTGCCGAAGAAACAGGTTCAATTATAGATTCTACAGCAAATGTCTGCCATGGGCCGTCAGCCCTTGCTGCCCAGGAAAAAGGATCCCCATCAGCATCCCTTGGAGAAATAAAGAACAGGGCAGACGTAATCGTCTTCTGGGGCTGCAACCCTGTACATGCCCACCCCAGACATATGTCCCGTTACTCAAGCTTTTCAAAAGGTTTCTTTACCGAGAAAGGCAGGAAAGCCAGGACAATGGCAGTTATTGATGTTAGAAAAACCGACACTGCAAAACTCGCCGATAAGTATGTGGAAATTGAACAGGGATCAGACCTGCTCCTTGTAACTGCTCTCCGCTCAATTGTAAACGGTCACGAGGATGTTATTCCGGAAACCGTTGCAGGTGTTCCTAAGGCAGAAATCATTGAGCTTGCAGAAACCCTGAAGAACGCAAAGTTTGCCTGTATTTTCTTCGGTATGGGAGTCACCCAATCCCGCTCAAAGTACAAGAACGGAGATGCCATGTCTTCCCTTATATCAGACCTTAACCAGCACACAAAAGCCGTAATGATCGGAATGCGTGGGCACTATAACGTTACCGGTTTCGGACAGGTAGCAACCTGGGAGACAGGCTTCCCGATGGCGATCGACTTTGCAAAAGGATACCCCTATTACAACCCCGGAGAAACCGGAGCAAACGACCTGCTTGTGCGCGAGGAACCGGACGCTGCAATTATAGCTGCAGCTGATGCCGGGGCCCACTTCCCACAAAAAGCTGTCAGGCATCTTGCAAGAATCCCTGTAATCCAGATTGACCCGTATGCCAACCCTACAACCGAACTTGCAGATGTGGTGATTCCATCGGCAATTGTGGGAATCGAAGCAGAAGGGACAGCTTACCGTATGGACGCAATTTCCCTGCACATGAAGAAATTGATTGATTCAAAATTCAAGACCGACGAAGAAATCGTAAAAGACCTGACTGAAAAGGTCAGGGAACTGAAGAGAGGTGCATAAGATGTCGGAAATCCTGATTAAAAACGCAAGCGTCTGTGATCCGGCTCAGGGGATTAACTGCGAGACTATGGACATCTGCGTAAGAGACGGCAAGATCGTAGACAGCGTATCTGGAAACGCAAAGGTTATTGATGCGGAAGGCAGGCTCACCATGGCAGGGGGCTTTGACGGGCATACCCACAGCGCCGGAAAAATCAACGTAGGTCGCTTTATCAATCCGAATGATGCCAGAAAAAACCTTGTACCCGGACTTTCGGGCCAGGTTGCACGCACAGAAAAGACGAGAGCGCAGGTAGGGTACAACACCCCCAATACTTACGCAATCGGGTACAGGTATGCAAAACTCGGATACACAACTATCTGTGAGGCTGCAATTCCTCTGCTTGCTGCAAGGCACACCCATGAGGAATTTAAGGAAATACCCATCCTTGACAAAATGGGACTTTCTCTCTTCGGAAGCAACTGGCAGGTTATGGAATACATCAGGGACAAAGAACCTGAAAAACTCGCAGCTTATATTGCCTGGGGCCTGAAAGCCTCAAGAGGATATGGAGTAAAGATCGTAAACCCGGGCGGTGGAGAAGCCTGGGGCTGGGGCAAGAACGTGAGCGGACTCTATGATCCCGTTCCGAACTTTGATGTAACCCCTGAAGAGATCCTCATGGGGCTTGCAGAAGCTAATGAACGCCTGCAGCTCCCTCATTCCGTACATGTGCACTGCAACAACCTGGGAAAGCCTGGTAACTATGCAACCACCATAGAGACCATGAAGCTTTTTGAAAAGGTAAAGCCAAGCAGGGACAGGCAGTCTCTCCACGTTACTCACGTGCAGTTCAACGCCTATGCAGGCACTTCCTGGAGGGACTTTGAGACAGGAGCCCCAATGGTTTCAGATTACATTAACGGGGCAAACCACCTGACTTTCGACCTTGGACAGGTCATCTTTGGCCCTGCAGTGACCATGACTGCAGACGGACCGGTAGAATACGCAAACTCAAGGATGCTGCACGAGAAGTGGAGCAACCAGGATATCGAACTTGAAGATGCTTCCGGTGTTGTGCCCCTGTTCTATTCCCCCAAGAGCTTCGTAAATGCAGTCCAGTGGGCAATCGGGCTTGAGCTTGCTCTGCTCGTAAAAGACCCCTGGAAAATCATGTTCACAACCGACAGCCCTAACGGCGGCTCTTTCGTGAACTATCCTGAAGCCTTTACCTACCTGATGAGCGCAAAAAGGAGAGAAGAGGTTATCTCAGGCTTTTCCAAGATGGCACTTGACAGAATGGTGCTGCCCGGAATTGACAGGGAACTGGACTTCTACGAGCTTGCTGTCATGACCCGGGGAACCCAGTCAAAGATATACAGCAGACCGGAGAAAGGAAACCTGAAAGCAGGATCAGATGCAGATATTGCAATCTATGACATCCTCCCAGGCCAGATTGACCCGGCTACAGAGTACCAAAAAGTAAAGAAAGCTTTCTCAGGTGCCGCGTATACCCTCAAAGACGGAGTTGTCGTTGTAAAAGACGGAGAAATCGAAGCCACTCCTAAAGGCAGGATCTACTGGGTGAATGCAAAGGTTCCCGAAAACATAGACAGCACCATGCAGAAAGATCTAGACTTCAAGTTTAAGAAGTACTACACTGTGAGCAAATCCAACTACATGGTTGAGGATATGTACCTCGAGAACCCTGTTGAAATCGGTACGGAAGGGGTGTTCTAAATGCAGGTTGTAAAACTTTCCCTCAAAAAAGCAAATAAAATCCCCATCGAAGCTGATAATGTAAACCCTGACAACCTTGCAGGCAAAACCGCAGAAGAGATAAAGGCAGTTTCTGTCTGGTACGGAAACGGACAGTGTCCCCTTGGGGACCTCTTCAATGTAGAGGTAGAAGGCAGTGACTCTGTGGAAAACACAAAGATTGTTTTCGAAGGCGATGTCTCCAGGGTAAAACGCATCGGGCAAAACATGAGCGCCGGAGAGATCGAGATCAACAGCAATGTGGATATGCACTGCGGCTTTGGGATGAAGGGTGGAAAGGTTGTAATCAATGGCGATGCTGACAGCTGGCTTGGCTGTGAGATGGCGGGTGGAGAAATTATTCTCAACGGAAACGCTTCCTATTATGTAGGTTCAGGTTACCGCGGAGAGGCCTGCGGCATGCGCGGAGGAAAAATAACCATCAATGGCAATACGAAGGACTACCTCGGAGAACATATGTGCGGAGGAGAGATCCTCGTAAAAGGCAATGTAGGGCTCCTTCCTGCAATCTCAAACAACGGAGGAAAAATAGTCATCGAAGGCAATGCAACCATGCCTGCAAGTGAAATGAAGAACGGTATGGTCATCATCAACGGTGAGGTATCCGACCTACTCCCCTCCTACAAAGAAGAAGGGACAGAAGAAGTTGAAGGCATTACCTATCGCAAGTTTGTTGGTGATGTAAACGCTGGCGGAAAAGGTGTTTTGCTTATAAAGTGAACGACTTTAAATAAGCGAAATTTAATAAGCGAAATTTTCTGATAGCATTCAGAAAGATCCTGAGTAGAATAAACAAAAGTCGGCGGATAAGAGATTGAAGTAAACAAACTCCCAGGGGTTTCTTTCTTATCCGCTTTACTGTTCTTTTGGTGCCCCTTGGTTAATTGGTTGGTATTATTCCAAAATGCCCTTTTATGTTGTATTCCCTTTTCCTTCTTTCCGCACATTGTGCCCTGCTTGAGCCCACCTGCGTACAGCAGATAAAAACGAAAGCATCAGGCAGTGGGGACCTGATACAAAATATTAACCGTGCACCTGGGAATGACCGTTCTTTTTGCTCACCTGAGTTTCGCTTCGAAGAGAATCAGTATCCTGTTGCTTCTGCCAGCTGCTTTACCAGGGTGTTGTCAGTGGTACTTCCGGAAACTACGAGCACATAGTTTTCGTTGCTCCAGATATAGGAATACCTTGGCACGTCAGCTCCTCCGGATCTTACATATTCTGTAATTTTCACGGCAGAGTGCCCGTTAAAGAACTCTTCAACAAAACGGGAGCCTGACTGCAGCGGCATGAAGGAAGACTGGTAGATAGAGATAAAACCGCTTGCATCCTCAGCATTTTCAAACTCGATTACGTCAATATAAAAGTCAGTTACATTTGCACTGGAATATTTGTAGAGACCCTCGGATCCTCCAAGAATTCCTGAGGCATTTTCAGCTTTATAGTCACTTTTAATATCATCTGTAGAGAGAGGAAGAGTGCCAACGTACTCAAAGCCGGTAGGGAGGGTTTCAAGCGTGCTTATTCCAGCTGCATCATCATCAGAGATTGCGTTTGTTTCCGGATTGTTTGAATCTGTCCCGTTAGCTGCAGGGGTATTGTTATCCACGCAGCCTGAAAACGCGATCATCAAAACCGCAAACACAGATATTAAAGCTATACTTTTTTTCATAAGATTCACCTTGATCTGTAAAACCCTGAAAAACCAGGTGGTTAAAGAATCAGGATTTCAGAATTAAAAAGAATCGTCAGAACTAAGAAATCTGCAAATAAAAAGTTATCTACAAAAAATAAACTCAAAAAAGAATTGAAAGAGAGAAGAGTTAAGAAAACCCTTCACTCAGAAAATTTAGTTGTTTCTCCTGACGAGGTAGACAACTGCGAGGAGTCCGACAAGTCCGAAGACAAAGCCGAATCCAGGAGCGCCGGGTTCTTCAGGCTCAGTAACTTCTTCAGTCACATTATCGTCTGCAGGCTCAGTAACTTCTTCAGTCACATTATCGTCTGCAGGTTCAGTAACTTCTTCAGTCACATTATCGTCTGCAGGTTCAGTCTCGGCTGGAGTTTCGATGTCTTCGACGTCGCCTTCTCCTCCAATGACCTTCTCAACGTATGGGTAGTACCTGAGAGCGCTGGAAGCTGTGTCAGCGATCTTGAAGTACATGCCTTCGCCGATTTCCTCTTCGGAGTCCCTGGTCAGAGTGAAGGTGTCTTCATTGCTGATGGTAAGGGTGTCACCGTCGATGGATACATCGTCAAGGTTGCCGAATTCGTCGTCAGACTCGATGGTCATTGCGTTTGCGTAGTCAATGAGCCAGAGACCTTCGATCTGGGCAATGCTGTCGACTGCGCCCTGGAAGACCTGGTTAACGTGGACTCTGAGGACAATAACATCGTCTTCGTCCTGAATGTCATCGAGTTCGACGTCCCAGGTGTTGTCACCGGTACCGACTGAGATGATTTCGTCATCTACGAATTCTCCGTCCTTGGTGAATTCGAGCCAGACTTTCTCACCGTCAACATCGACCTGCTTGGCTTCGATAGAATAGCCTTCGCCGAGGTCAAGGAGTTCACCGGTTCTGATGGTGTACTTGTCATCGCTGTCAAGGATGAGTTTTGCAAGCTTGTCAGCTTTGTCAGGGTTGAGTGGGATGTATTCTTCTGCAAAGAAGCCGATAACAGGGTACTGGTCCCAGCCTGCTTCTGCATTGGCGTACTCGTAGTCAACGTTCTCGACGGATGTCTGGTAAACAAGACCACCTTCAGGGATCACGTTTCCACTAATGTCGGAGACACTGAGTGTTTCAGTGGATACATCATCGTCAACATCGTAGTAGAAGCCTGCAAAGTTGGCTGCATCCCATTCGAAGTCATCTGCATTAGGAGCGACTTCTCCTCTGATTTCATAGGTGCCGGGCTCTGTGATTTCCTTCATTGCATAGAACCTGAGCACGCTGGAGGGAGTGTCAGCTGTGGTAAAGAAGATGCCTTCAGCGACTTCTTCGTCGGAGTCCCTGGTAAGGGTGAAAGTGTCTTCATTGCTGATGGTAAGGGTGTCTCCGTCGATGGAAACATCGTCGAGTTCGCCGAATTCATCGTCAGACTCGATGGTCATTGCGTTTGCGTAGTCAATGAGCCAGAGACCTTCGATCTGGGCAATGCTGTCGACTGCGCCCTGGAAGACCTGGTTGATATGCACTTTGAGGACAACGACATCGTCTTCGTCCTGGATATCATCGAGTTCGACTTCCCAGGTGTTACTGCCAGTACCGACTGAGATGATTTCGTCATCTACGAATTCTCCGTCCTTGGTGAATTCGAGCCAGACTTTCTCACCGTCAACATCGACCTGCTTGGCTTCGATAGAATAGCCTTCGCCGAGGTCGAGGAGTTCGCCGGTTCTGATGGTGTACTTGTCATCGCTGTCAAGGACGAGCTTTGCAAGCTTGTCAGCTTTGTCAGGGTTGATCGGGATGTACTTCTCTGCGAAGAAACCGAGCAGACTGTAGTTGTCCCATCCATCTGCTGCATTTTCATATTCGTAGTCAACTTTCTGGATGGTTGTCTGATAAACAATTCCGCCTTCTCCAATCACGTTGCCTTCAGTGCCTGCAACGTCTTTAATGGAAAGGGTTTCGGTTGTTACATCATCGTCAATGTCGTAGTAGAATGCTGCAAACTTAGTTGCATCCATTGAAAGGATGGTACCGTCGCCATATGTATCAATTATGTCGTCGATACTAGAGCCGTTATACACTGGACCACGGATCTCAATTGCTGCACTTGCGGCGGATGCAAATACAGTGAGAAGCATGAGAGCAGCCAGTGATAATGCTGCAAATCTCTTCATTTTATTGTTTCCTCCATGTTTGTTAAGATATATCGTATGTAAGAAGAAGTGTCGGGATCGAACACTTAAAGGGTTTCACCATTCTTCACCAAATCAGACATTTCAATTTCGTCGATTGCCGAAGAGGATTTCATTCCCTCCTTATCCCTCTAAATTGGATTACAAGTGTTCTATAAAATAATTGCATTATTAAATCTTTTGTGGTCTATTTCAGAGAAATTAGAGAGGAAAAGCGCAAAACAACGATACAAATGACGGTAAATGTCGAAAGAACCCGGGCAGAATATTCGTCAGAGGTTAACATAGAAGATAAAGTCGAAATACTTATAAAATACTATGAAAAAAAGGTAATGTGTTTAGAGAGGTATGACTAAATAATTTGAAACAATACTAATTTTAAAAAACTATTATGTAAAAACACCATTTATTCGAGACGTATCTATTTTGAAAACCTTTAAGATCAGCAAAAATATCCGACACTTCAAACATGTCGATCTTTTCTCACTGCATAACCGAGTAGAGCATTATTATTCCAAAAGTAGGAATGTATTTTAGATTATACATTGGCAGGCATCTTCCAGAAAGAAAATGTACTTGAATATTCCATAGTAGGGCTGTTTTTTATATGTGCTTTGTTACTGCGCACACCAGGGAGCAGGAAAAGAATCAGTTCACAAAATAGTTCAGTAGGGATGACAAATTTAGATAATTATGGTAAAAGTGAGAATAAACTTTTGAAACAATTCAGTTATTTTTCGCATGGACTTTCATTAATTTTATAATAATAAAAGTCAAAAAATGCCTATTTTACACGATGTACAGTACATTATGCAGCATATTAGAAATTGACGATATAATAAAAGAAATATAAAATAGAGAAGATAAATAAAATAAATATAAAATAAGAAAGATATATAAAAGAAAAGAGTAGAAAATAGTCCGAAAAAAGGATGCCCTGAAGATAGGGCAATCTGGGATTATACAGATAACGATATACTCTGAGATTATACGGATAACGATATACTCTGAGATTATACGGATAACGATATAAGATCATATTTTATACCTGAACAATGCAACATAGGATTAAAAACAACGTGGGGTATCAAGCTTTGGAATGCCAAGATATTATCCAAGATGTCCTCTGCAGGATTAAAGCCATCAAAGGCGTGGAAGATACGTACATTTTGAATGAAGAAGATAAGGAGAAAATAGTTGAGCTCGAGAAAAAAGCCGAAGGTGCGGTCTTGATGGGCATGGGAATAGGAGATAACCAAGGGATCAAGGAAGTTTTCAAACGCCAGGTAATCATAGCCTTTACAACCAACATGGACTACGTCTGGCCTGAGGGACCAAATGTAATATTAATGCAGTATGGAGAGAAAGTAGGTGAAGATGTTTATGACCCCGAAAAACTCGAGGAGTGTAAAAAGTGCAAGGATATGATGGTGATGGGAAATTTTGTAATTTACAGGAGTGCAGTACCGAAGCCGCATATCGCAAAAAAAGAGCCACTTACTGTTGTACTCCCTCCCCAGAGTTGTAAAGAAGTAGAGTGCGTGAGCAACGTGGCTAATACCGTGCTTGCTTCCCCTTCCACTCCATCAGACGAGTACATCAGGTCTGTAATGGGCCTCAAGCCACGGGTAGGGCAGGGGACTTTCATAATCGGATTCGACGTCTGCTGATCACCCTGGACCTGTGGATGGTTACAGAAGAAATTGAGTACTAATTAATACAATACAAAAGGAAAAATTCAAACAACGATCTTAGCATAAAGATCGAAAATACCTTTTTTTAAAGAAATGAAACAGCAGGTTTCAGATGAAGCAAGTTTATTGAGAATTCAGACTACGAGAATTTAAAGAATCCGACATAAGGGAACTCCATACTTAGAGATAAGTCTCAAACCACTTTCATCTGAAACTGCTGCCAAAAGAAATAGCCGGAAATAAATGCCGGAAAGACGGAATTTAAAATGAAGGAAGCTGATTATAAAAGAGCCTGCCGGAGTGTCCTTGAAAAGACACTTGCCGGCGAAATAAAAGACGAAGTCCAGTTGAACAAAGTAAAAAAAGATGTGAGTAAGCTATATCATCTTGCCAGCCTGCCCAGAAATGGAGATATCATTATGCAGGGTACACCTGAGGAGCAGGCTATAATAAAAGAGTTCCTCAGGCGAAAACCCGTACGGACAATTTCCGGAGTTGCGGTAATTGCTGTAATGACCTCTCCTGCCCCATGCCCTCATGGAGTTTGCCTGCCCTGCCCGGGAGGTCCCAATTCAGCATTTAAATCTCCTCAGAGCTACATGGGAAGAGAACCTGCAGCAATGAGAGCCATTCGACACGAGTTTGACCCTTACGCCCAGGTCCAGTCCAGGCTATCTCAGCTAAAGGAGATAGGCCATGATGTAGAGAAAGTGGAGCTGATAGTTATGGGAGGCACATTTTCAGCGCGCAGCCTCGACTATCAGGAATGGTTTAGCAAACGCTGCCTGGAAGCGATGAACGATTTCACAGGCACCGAATGGAGAGAAAATGCCTGGAGGATCGGAAAATCCACCCCTTACATTCCACTTGAAGAAGTTCAAAAAGCCAACGAAACAGCTGAAATCCGAAACGTGGGCATAACATTCGAAACACGTCCAGACTGGGCAGAAGAAGAACATGTGGACGAATTCCTTAGGCTTGGAGGGACAAAGGTTGAGCTTGGAGTCCAGAGTGTTTATGACTTTGTCTTAACCAGAATGCAGAGAGGACATGGAATTGCAGAAATTGTCAGAGCTAACCGGGTTTTAAGAGACAGCGCCTTTAAGGTAGGTTTCCACATGATGCCTCACCTCCCGGGAGCAGATTCTGAACTCGACCTGAGAGGATTTAAGAAACTCTTTGAAGATCCGCGTTTCATGCCGGATTACCTCAAAATTTATCCAACCCTTGTGACTGAAGGCACAGCTCTGCACAGGATGTGGGAAGCCGGAGAATATCAGGCACTTTCAGACGAAGAGGCTGCAGAGCTTGTTGCAGACATAAAGGCTGTCCTGCCTAAATGGGTAAGACTTCAGCGCATCCAGCGAGACATTCCAGCCAATCAAATCTTAGCAGGCGTCAGAAAGAGTAACTTGAGGCAGCTTGCAGAAGAAAAACTCCGGAAAAAAGGAGGAAAATGCCACTGTATACGCTGCAGGGAAGTTGGGCACAACAGCCTGAAAGGAAAAAGGATGAATGAGAAAGATATCGAGCTTACTGTGGAAACTTACGAAGCCTGTAATGGCACAGAACATTTCATTGCTTTTGAAGACCTTTCGGCAGATGTCCTTATAGGTTTTACACGTTTGCGCTTCCCGGCTGTCCCCCACCGCCAGGAACTGCAAGATTCCGCCCTAATAAGAGAACTACATGTTTACGGCTCCATGGTACCCGTAGGAAAAGGGGCAAAACAAAAGGAATGGCAGCACAGGGGCTATGGAACAGAACTCCTTGAGCACGCTGAAAAAACTGCATATGAATCCGGCTACGAAAAACTTGCAATAATCAGTGGAATAGGTGCCAGGGAATACTACAAAAAACTCGGGTATACTCTCGACGGAGCCTATATGTCAAAAACTCTGAAAAACTAAAAAAGAGCTCTCATCCACTTATATGCCTTAAACTGAATATTCCAACCCGAAATTTTATCCTACATTCCGCAGTATTTTTTTGAAAATCAATATTTATTCCGATAGCGTTTTTCAAAAATTCTCAATTAATATACCCAAACTGAAATTTGAATAAAAACACACATGAAATTCTTCGAATAACATGCCCAAATAAATGAAAGTCCTTTTCACTTACCTTTTTTGTATATTAACTCCATCATTCTCTTAGGACAGGAAAGTTGTCTTTTATTTGGCTCTTCGAAGCCGTAGAAAAACTAACCATTGAATTGCCCTCGAAGGCTCAAATGTGACTTTGATCACGGATGCCAAATTGCCTTTTAGGTAATTCTACTGTCCTATAAATGATGGAGTAATGTAAATTGGCAGGAGAAATAAACAAATCTTGCGGTTTAGATATCCACAAAAGTTTTTTGATTGCTACTATCCTCAGCAGATCCGGTGAAAAACAGCAACAGCGTATCAAGAGAGACGATGATGGAATTTTAAGCCTTAGAAATTGGGTTACATCAGAAAAATGTGACGTTGTTGCATGTGAATCAACAAGTGACTTTTGGGTCCCTATTCATGATTCATTGATAAAACATCTGCCTTTTATAGTTGGAAATGCTCGCGACATGAAAGCATTTACACATAAAAAGACAGATAAAACGCATATGAAATTCTTCGAATAACAGGCACAAAGAAATGAAAGTACTTTTTTTCCTTACCTTTTTTACCTATCAACCTCATCATTCTCTTAGGCAGTAAGGTTGTACTTATTTTGGTTCTTCGAAGCCGTGATAAAACTAACCAGTGAATTGCCATCGAAGGCTCAAATGTGACTTTGATCACGGATGCTAAATTGGCCTTTGAGGCAATTCTACTGCCCAAATTAATTTGGTGATCTAATTTGGTGATCTAAATTGGTTGAAGTCATTAACAAAGCTTGTGGTTTAGACATTCACAAACTCTTTTTCATTGCTACAATCCTCAGTAGATCTGGTGAAAAACAACAACAATATTTCTATAGAACCCCTGACGAAATTTTAGCTTTTAAAAACTGGGTTATATCAGAGAAATGTGACGTTGTTGCCTGTGAATCAACGAGTGACTTTTGGGTTCCGATTTATGATGCGTTGATAAAACATCTACCTGTTATAGTTGGAAATGCCCGAGATATGAAGGCGTTTACACACAAAAAAACAGATAAGATCGATTCCGAATTCATCGCACAACTTGCATTGAATAATATGGTTCAACCATCAAGAGTTTTCCCAAAAAACCATAGAACATTTCGTTCATGTATCCGGCTTCGCCATAACCTTGTACAAAAAAGAACAGATATAAAAAATGAAGCTCACGCCATACTCGCACCTGAAATGTTTAATCTGAAGAATGTGCTAACAGATATTTTTGGTAAGAGTGGTAGAACAATTTTAGCAGGAATTTGTTCAGGTAAAAGCGTTGACCAGATTATTGCAAGCCTTTCCCCAAATGTTCGTAAAAAAAGTGATCAGATAAGGGAAATTCTGGACAGAGAAATCTCTCAGGGTGCTGCATTCAGGCTTCAGATCTGTCTGGATATCATAAAGCATCTTGACAATGAAATAAAAATTTTGGAAAAAGAAATTTTCAATTATGCGTATAGAAATCATAAGCAAGAAATGGAAATTTTGATGTCTGTTCCAGGAATAGGGGAACTTGGAGCGGCAACTCTTATTGCTGAAATAGTGATTTCAAAGATTTTTCTTCAGGGGAGAAGCTTGCTTCATGGCTTGGACTGGTTCCAAATGTGTACCAATCTGCAGATAAATACCACAATGGAAGGATCACTAAGAGAGGATCAAAGGTAGCAAGGTGGATTCTAATACAGATTGCTCAAGCAGCAGCAAGAACAAAAAATAGCAAGTTAAAAGAGTTTTTTAACAGAAAAAAGAAGTCAATTGGACATGCAAAGGCGATTGTTGCCCTGGCAAGGAAAATTGCAACGATAATATGGCACCTTATCACAAATGATGAGATGTACGAAGATGAAACGGGATATATCAAGGGAGAAGTTCAAAGGAGGAAGATTGTTGAGACCGAGATATTTTCGGTTGATGAACGTATCTCAATAATTAGTGAAATATTCGCAATTGTTGAAAAAAAGAAACCTGACATTAAGTGAAGGCGAAGTATCCTCACGTCCACATTCCGGACCCTGGCTTCTATTTAACAGGACAAAAATGCTATATTTGCTTCCAACATAATCAGAAATTCTGAATGAGGGTCCGGAGTGTGAAATCAGAGGTACTTTCATGCCAAATATTAAATAGTATGGTACATTATCGTATATCATCTTCACTAATTATACAAAATGTTTACACCCAATAAATAAAATACCAAATTTTGGTTCCGTAAAAAATGCTCTTCAAGATTCAGGAAAAGAGCTTATCACTTAAAGATAAACTTGCAAAAAGGTAAACCTGCAAAAGATGAATTTTAAAACCTGAGAAAGAAAAAAAAACAGAATGCGCAAAACGTACTTTTATTAAGGGAATTGGCTTTAGGAATAAATTTTTTAGTAAAAAATATAAGTAAAAAAACATTCATAAAAAAATCAAATTGCGTGCGGCCACCCCAACCTAAAGGATGGGGTATGCTGATGGGCCGCCCGCCCGGTTATTCTGGTACTTAGAAATCGTCAATTTTCCGTTGCCTAGACTTTAATCTATATGATTGAACCTCTGTTTTCGGTTTTCCCTGCGACTCCTTAATGTAGTGCTTGATTGTGTCAGCGGTTACATTTCCAACGGATCGATAGAATTTACCACTTGACCATAGACTTCCACCCCAATATCGTGTTCTCAGTTCAGGATGAAGCTTGAACAATCTGTAAGAACTACCTCCTTTCAAGTATTGAACCACCTCTGATAGAGAGGTGCTTGGGTGGAATTCCAGGAACAGGTGAACATGATTATCTACAACTTCCAGAGCATGGATTTTGTAGCCTTTCTCTGTGCAAATATTGTGGAATATAGACTCGCAATCCTTTTTAACTCGTTTATTGTAGAATATCTTGTATCGATACTTAGGCACCAACACGATGTGGTAGGTAATCTGACCATAGCCATGGCTAAAACTGCGCAATTCCAACGCTTATCACATCCTAGCCATAGGTAGCTGGAACCACCTGTGGCTATGGTGTCAAAAAACCTCATTTTACAAAAAAACGATGATTGATACAGTTTAAGCGAATACAAAACAGCCAGCGAGGGTTCACTTCATCCCCGACCTGAAGGTCAGGGTATTCGTGACCCTCTGCACTCCCATAGTAATAAATATTATGAGACCTTAACATAAAAAAAACGTAATATATCAGATTCAAAAGCCCACTCAGGTTTTGAATTTAAAAAATAAAAACGAACTTTTAATTAAACCAAAAAAAACCCTGAATTAAACCTAAGAAACCCTGAATTAAACCTAAGAAACCCTGAATTAAACCTAAGAAACCCTGAATTAAACCTAAGAAACCCTGAATTAAACCTAAGAAACCCTAAAAAACCTAAAACAAACTCAAAATTAAACCTAAGAAACCCTAAAAAACCTAAAACAAACTCTAAAAACCTGGAAGAACGGTGATAAAAATGAAAATTAGAGTTGTAAGCTCAAAAGAAGAAATAGACACTTTAAAACTCAATGAGGAAATTATCCATCTAGCATTCAGACCGTCCAACAAGGATATATTTAAACTCATTCTAAAGTGTCCAGAAGTAAAAGCGATCCACATCCCGAGCTCATACAAGAGAACAATTTCCAGTTCTGCACAGATGTATCTTTCTATGCAGAACATTGCTTTGCTTGAGGGCGATGTGTGGGGTCACAGAAAAGACATTAACGAATATTCCGAAGTTTCCCAGCATGTATTTGACCGTATAAGGGAACTAAAAGAAGAAGGTCTTTCCGATGAAGACACTATAGAAAGACTTGTGAGGGAAACAAGGCTCAGTCCGGACTTTGTAACCTTTATCATATCGAATTGAAATAAAGTTATAAATAAGCCGATCAGAATCCTGATCGGCGTTTATTCTCCGGCAAAATTCCCTGCTTAACTTTTTTTAAATAGCTAGAGACAGGTCCTGAAGCAACCGTCATAAGTTTTATATCTGATTCAGGAAAAAATTATCAGAAAATATGTCTCCTGGAATTAATGAATAAGGGTTCCAGTCACCAGCAAGCTTTTAAAGGGAACTATCCTTCTGGATAAAAATTTATTTTAGAACAGGAGAAAGAATTTTATGACCGAGTTCGAACATGTGCTTGTAAACTCATTTAACGCATACATCGAGGAAAAAGGCATAAGAGCTATCTCCTATCGGCTTAAGCAGCACAGGTTTACTTCCCAGTTCCTTGACGTGCTTGTAGATTCCCTTGACCCTGACCTGTACCTGGGGATCGAATGTAAAAGCATCTCTGTGGAGAAAGGAGCAAATGCACTTTATTTTTCCCAGCATTTTACCGTAGACAAAAAAGGTATCCATCAAATAGACAGAATTTCAGATTACCTGAATAGATCGGGGAGGAGGGGATTTCTTGCAGTGGAGCTTCGCCTGGGGACAGGGCGCGAAAGGGAAGCGTATATGGTCCCCTGGGAAGAGCTGGAGAAGAGTTATCATACAAAAAATCTTAAACTCACAATACAGGAAATCCGAAATTTCCCGGAAATCAAAAGGGATGGAAAAGATTACACTATAAACCCAAAAGAATGGAAAAGAAAAAATCGCTGGGAAAAAGATAGTTTAACTGATGCAGCAGAGGATCTCGGAGAGAGTAATGACTGAAATGATGGAAGCATTTAGAAAAGAAGCAGGCAGGTGTGCCGAAGAGATTACAAAACACAGGTCAGTGCACGTAGTATCTCATATCGATGCGGACGGGTTGACTTCTGCAGGTATTATCTGCACAACTCTTGAACGGAGAAATATAGAATATACAGCGCGTTTTGTAAAGCAACTCGATGAAAAAGTCCTTGACACTATCGCAAATGAAAACCCTGAGTTTGTAGTTTTTACGGACCTCGGAAGTGGAATGTGCGAACATATAAAATCCCGCGGGATCAATGCTGTTGTTTCAGACCACCACCAGCCTCAGGGAACTCTGGATTTTCACCTCAACCCGCACCTTTTTGGGGCAAACGGGTCTTACGAACTGAGCGGTTCGGGAACAACTTACCTTCTGGCTTCAGCCCTCGGAAAGAACATAGACCTTTCCCCACTTGCCATAGTAGGGGCTGTAGGGGATATGCAGCACCTGAAAATGGGGCAACTTGTAGGGATTAACAGGGAAATTCTGGAGGAAGGAGTAAAGGGGAAGCACCTGGAATTCAAAAAAGACCTGACTCTGTTCGGAAAACAGACCCGTCCAATCTACAAACTTCTGCAGTACTCTTCTGACCCTTACCTTCCCGGACTTACAGGAAATGAAGAAGCTTGTATAGAATTCCTTCACTCCTTGAATATTCGCTACAGCCATAACGAACGCTGGAGACGCTGGATAGACCTTGAGATTTCGGAAAAACAAAAAATTGTCTCAGGGCTTTTCCAGTACTGCCTTAAATCAGGGATACCGGCATACAGAATCGAACGCCTGATAGGCGAGGTGTATGTCCTTCTCAATGAAAGGGAAGGTACAGAAATGAGAGATGCATCAGAGTTTTCCACTCTTCTCAATGCTACTGCCCGATACGACCATGCTGACATCGGGCTTGCAGTCTGCATGGGAGACAGGGAAAACGCCTACGAAAACGCCAAAAAACTGCTTGCTGAACACAGGCAAAACCTTGTTAACGGACTAATATACGTAAAAGAGAATGGTGTTACCCAGCTCGATAACATCCAGTACTTTGATGCAGGTTCACAGATAAAGGAAACCATTGTAGGAATAATTGCAGGCATGAGTTCCACAATAGTTGAAAACAGAAATCTCCCGATTATTGCCTTTGCAAACACAGAGGGAGGAATTAAGGTCTCAGCAAGAGGGACGCAGGACCTGATCCGCAAAGGAGTAAACCTATCTGAAGCAATGTCAATTGTCTCGGCAGAAGTCGGCGGTGCAGGCGGAGGGCATGATATTGCTGCAGGGGCAACTATTCCTGAGAACGCAAAAGAAGAATTTGCCCGAAAACTTGACCTTTTCATAGGAGGACAGATTCGACGAAAGACAAATTCAAAGCTCAGGTAATAAAGAGCAGGAGGTAATGAGGAGGTAATAAAGAACAGGAGGTAATGAGGAGGTAATAAAGAACAGGAGGTAATGAGGAGGTAATGAAGAGCAGGAGGTAATGAGGAGGTAATAAAGAACAGGAGTTTCTGGGCTGAGGAAAGCAGCCTTCAGACAAGATCTTCAATCCGACTCATTTCTTTAAAAGAAATTAACCTTGACATTGCACTTGTGTCTATAGGAATTCCATACTCCTGCACAACAGCCATCGGATTTGTTCCTCCAATAACGACTATTCCAAGGTGGTCTCTCTCAATAGGGACATCCAGAACCCTTGTGTTCGGTTCCCCTACCTCCAGAATTCCACTGAAGCCTGCATCCAGAAGGTCTGAAAGGCTGCTTTCGATCGCATCTCGTGCAACCATGGGAGCTTCCCTAAGGTTTGCGAGAACCTTTCCTGAACCTGTCCTGAGCATTTCAGATACGGAAGTGATTCCCTGAGACATCAGGACTTCCAGGGGATCTACAGTTGTACTTACATATGTCAGCACATCTGTAAAACGTACAGGGATCCCGTTTCGGATCTGGACAATCCCTCCAAGCTTCGGATTTACAGGAATTCCTGCTTTTAGCAGTACTCCATCAATAGTTATGCTGCAAACCGTCCCGACCCCTACTTTTCCTTTTTCAATGGTCAGGTTTCCGATTGATTCCCCTTCGGAAATTACTTTTACGTAAGGGGTCACGGAAAGCCCGCTTGAGATTACCATCTTGAAGATCCCGAGCACATCGTCCAGGTCTTTTTTATCGATAAGCGAGAGATTAAGTATGACGTCTCCATCCATTTTCTTCGGATCAAATGTAGTCCTGTACATGAGATCTCTGATTTTGGATGATGTAAACTGAATACGGTATCCATTTTTGTGCATTTCAACCCTCTAGTAATTGAAAGTATTTATACCTATTATAAGTTGTGTAAAAGATAAAAACTAAGGTTTCTCGGAGAAGTCTTCGGGAAGAAATGTATTCGAATGTGAGATCATATACATCATGAAAAACTCAAATCCTTTTCACAACACTCCCACTAAGAAGCCCATAAAGTCCTGAGGAGCCGTTAAGAATCTTAGTTTGTCAACTCTGTGCACAAGATCATACATGTACTCTCCGGAATCAAGCCCCAGTTCATCAAAGCTCAGTGGTTTAACATAACGAATGGGCGGGATATCCCTGTAAAGGGGGTTTTTGGCAAATCCATCATTAAGAAGGAAATAGGCAGCTCCAGAGAGTCTTTTTACAGGCTCATAGACTGAAGAGAAATCACGGCAAACCCAGTTTGCCATCTCAAGAGTCTTTTCTGAAGCGTTTATTGTTACATGCCCGTACCCGGGTGGGACAAGCACCATATCTCCTTTTTCTGCTTTGACTACGACCACATCCAGAACAATGTCCTCTTCTCCAGGCTCCACTTTCTGCAACAAATAAATAGCAGAGCCTTCAAGCACCTGGTAAATTTCAGGATAGGATACATCTGTCCCGGGAACATGAGGATGGTAGTGACCTACGGTTTTAATGTATTCCAACCCAAGCATTCCGGGAGGGATTCTTGTAATGTCATACCTGAGATGGTGGGATTTAATGGTCTCAAGATCAGCATCACTTTTGGCAAGATCCCTGAACATATAATACATGTCCTTATTTCTTTCATCTACCCTTTCAAACCATTCCCTGTCAAACACCACATCTTCCATGTCGTGGAGTTTTCTTACATCCGCTACAGTGACTTTATCCCCAAATTTCAGTGTTACTGCCATTGAATTCCCCTTTCTTTTAGAGCATACAGATAACGTTCAATACCACAGAGAGCCTATTCAATTACATACAAGATTTTGCCATAAAAGCTAGCAGTGAATCAGTAAGGCCAAAATCCAGAACAGCAATATGAGTGCATAATTTATTAACTGACAATATATACTTATTGCTGACATTTCTACTTTTTGGCGACACGCTGATAGGAAGATTACACTGTTTCACGTCTTCAAAGCTTTTTCAACCATTTTAGGGTAAGTAAGTTCAATAATAGTTTTCAGATTTACTATATCCTCCCGGTTATATTTAAGAAGCAGGTCCAGCGCTTCCCTGTCACCCTTCTCATACTGTCTCCAGAGCCGGACCGCATCAAATCCGTCCATTCCAATCGTATCCTCACTTCTGCAGATTCCAAGCAGCTTTTCGATATTTTTGAGACCCCCACTGTACCCGATACGCCTGAGTGGATACATCAGGTCGATATGGAGCTGCTTGAATTCTATTTCGGGAAATTCGGATTTTATGAAAGGAATATCAAAGCGGGCTCCGTTAAAAGATACAAGAAGCCTGTATTTTGAGAATTCCTCCACAATATCACCAAGATTAATCCCCCTTACATACATTTTGGACTCATTTCCGTCATAGATTCCAACAACTGTTATCCTATCCCTGCTGGGGGAAAGCCCTGTGGTTTCGATATCAAAGAAAGCGACAGAATCTGAAAACAAAGAATAAGCCCTCCAGTGTTCCGCAGAAGGCAGACGCTGTGAAAAAAAGAAGCAGTCTCTTTCATCCAGATGCTTAGAAGATATTTTTATTTCGTCGCATATTCTGGTTTTCCTTAAAGAAGGAATTGAGATACTATCTTCCATTTCCAGGAACTCGTCCCAGGTATTTATTCCTGAAGCCCAGATTTTCTGCTCGAGGGCTTTTCCAACGCCCGGAATGTGAATATATGTGTTCTTTAGCATTTTTCCCCTGAACCATTGGAGGTGATCTTTAATAAAAATACTGCATGAGGACTGAAAGTGATATAGAACACAGAAAGTTGATTTTACAAACTGTGAAACATGCAATAAACGATCAGAAGAGGTAAACTGCTCGCTAAACAGATCTTAATCCGGGAAAATTATTTTTGACATATATTTAAGAGTCAACCTTGCTGTGAGGAATCGTTTCGGATTCAAACCGACAAGATTAATATACTTTGAAAGTAATAATAAAAGTACTTTTTAATTCTTTGCGGGGGCAAAATATAAAGAGAGCTTATAAAGTTCAACTTAATAAGATTGGGGAAAAAACACAGGTAGGGATTTCTAAAAAGCCAAAAAAATAAATACCAAGATATAGTTACCACCAGACCAATTAGAAATTCAGGATCGAGTTTTAAAGGCAGGAATTAGGAAAGCATCCTGCAAATAAATCTTTGATACAGGTGTGCAAGTAATGTCTAAAATTTCCGTAATTGGTGCAGGAAATGTAGGTGCGACAACAGTCCAGCGGCTGGCCGAACTGGAACCTGGCGAAGTTGTCATGATAGATATTGTGGAAGGGCTACCACAGGGAAAAGCCCTTGACCTCATGCAGGCAGGGGCAATAAATGGGTACGATACACAAGTAACAGGTACTAACGATTATGCTGACATTGCAGACTCTGACCTTGTGATAATTACAGCCGGGATTGCAAGAAAACCCGGAATGAACAGGGAAGACCTTACAAAAACCAATTCAAAAATAATAGGAGAGGTCTCCCGAAATATTGCAAAGTATGCTCCAAATTCTATTGTAATAAACGTCACAAACCCACTTGACATTATAACATATGTAGCTATGAAAGCAACGGGCTTTGAACCAAAAAAGGTCTTCGGGATGAGCGGAGTTCTTGATGCAGGTCGTTTTGCAAGCTTTATAGCAGAAGAACTAAAGTGTTCGAAAAAGGATGTTGAGGCAATGGTTATAGGAGGCCACGGAGACCTTATGGTTCCCCTCCCCCAGTATACAACAGTGTCGGGAGTTCCGCTTCCAGAACTACTTCCGGAAGAGACAATTGCCAGGCTTGTAGAAAGGACAGTGAATGGAGGAGCCGAAATAGTAGGGCTTCTCAAACAGGGCAGTGCCTTTTATTCCCCGTCTGCGGCCATTGTGTGTATGGCAGAAACCGTGCTTAAAGATTCAAAACGCATTCTTCCGGCGTCTGCATATCTTGAAGGGCAGTATGGCCAGGAAGGAATTTACTTCGGTGTGCCCGTAAAACTGGGAGCAAACGGGATAGAAGAAATCCTGGAACTCAAACTTGACGAAAGCCAGTATGAGACACTCAAAAACTCCTCAGAAACAATAAGAAGGGAAATCTCTCAGCTGGAGATATAAAAATCTGGAAATATATTCTTTATAGGGAAAAGAGGCTGGTAAAACTGTAAGATATATAAGTATGTTTTTCATATAAGGTAGAGGAAGAGATTTAAATAAATTTAGGATGCATATATAACTTAAATTAATTAATAGAGCAGGGATATAATGCGCGCAGAACTCACATCACTCTTTGGCCTAAACATATACACAAACAATGGTGTTTATGTAGGGAAGTTGCAGGACCTTGTAATTGATGTAGAGGAACAGAAAGTTACAGGACTTGCTGTTTCGGACATTAACAGGGAACTTTTTGATCTTAGCAGCAGAGGTATTATTATTCCCTACCGGTGGGTTATAACAGCAGCAGATATTATCATAATCAGAGACGTAATCCAGAGATACAAAAAGAGGAAAGAAGACTGAATGGTCTTTAGAAAAGGTATATGAAAACCCGGGAAATCTATGCTGAAATGCGCTGTATCCCGCCAGTGGTCTTGCGCGCTGACGGCAGGAATTTCAAAAATACACTTTCAGGCCTGGGCTTTGAGAAACCCTACGATAAAACCTTCGCCAGAGCGATGGCGGACACTGCCGAACTATTTATTAAAAAAAGTGGTTTAAGCCCTCTTTTTGCCTATACTTTTTCAGATGAAATCAGCTTTCTGTTCACAGACCTTCCTTTTGACGGTAGAGTGGAAAAAATTGACACTGTTGTGGCGAGCTTTCTAGGAAGTGCTCTTACGATAAAACTGCGGCTTGAAGAACCCATAGCTTTTGATTCCAGACTGGTGGCTCTTCAAAAAGAAGAAATCCCAGAGTACTTTCACTGGAGGCAACTGGAAGCCTGGCGCAACTTTGTGGCAGCCTGGGGTTACTATACCCTCAGGAACAAAGGCGCAGGGAAAAATGAAGCTGCAAAGTGTCTGAGAGGAAAAAAGGAATGGGAAATCCACGAGATGCTTTTTGAGAGAGGAATCAATCTTGCGGCACTTCCTGCCTGGCAGAGGAGAGGCATCATTATCTCAAAAGAAGAATGGGAAATCCAGGGATTTAATCCGGAATCTGGCAAAGAGGAAAAATCCCTGCGAAGAAAAATAACCCAGAACTGGGAAATCCCGAAATTCAAATCCGAAGAAGGGATACCGTTTTTAGAGAAACTTATTAATAGAAAATGAGTTTTTCAGAATAAGAAAATAAAAGGAATGTAGACGCAATGGACAGACTTGAGCTTATAAGAAGAAATGTTCAGGAAATTGTAACCGAAGAAGAACTGGAAGGACTCCTAAACAATAAAGAAGCTCCCCGTGCTTATGTAGGATACGAACCGAGCGGAAAAATCCATATGGGGCACGTCCTTACCGTAAACAAGTTAATAGATTTGCAAAAAGCAGGGTTCAAGATCACTGTCCTGCTTGCAGATGTACACGCTTATCTGAACAGGAAAGGCACTCTGGAAGAAGTCCGGAAGATTGCAGACTACAACAGGCGCTGCTTTATCGCTCTCGGGCTTGATGAAATACAAACTGATTTCGTTTACGGGTCAGACTTCCAGCTGGGAGCCGAGTACATGTTAAATGTGCTCAAACTTTCAAGAACAGTCACCCTTAACAGGGCAAAGAGGAGTATGGACGAAGTCGGGCGTGCAATGGATGACCCGACGGTTTCCCAGATGGTATATCCTCTGATGCAGGCTGTTGACATTGCCATGCTTAGGGTGGATGTGGCGGTTGGAGGGATTGACCAGAGAAAAATCCATATGCTTGCCCGCGAAAATTTAAAGAACCTCGGATTTGAAACACCGATTTGTATTCATACTCCTATTCTCCTTGGGCTTGACGGAACCAAGATGGCTTCTTCAAAGGAGAATTTTATTTCAGTAGATGATACGAAAGAAGAGATCTACAGGAAGTTTAAGAAAGCTTTCTGCAAGATAGGAGACGTAGAAGAAAACCCGATTCTTGCTCTTTTCCGCTATCATATCATCCCAAGATACGAGACAGTTGTTATTGAAAGACCTGAAAAATTCGGTGGAAACCTCACATACCACAGTTATGCTGAGATGGAAAGTGAATTTATAGAAGAAAAAGTCCACCCAATGGACCTTAAAAATGCAGCTGCAAAATATATAAATGAGATTCTGGACCCTGTCCGAAAAGTTCTTATCTGAATTCCGGAAGGGAAAATCCCTTCCGGGAAACTTTAGAAAAATCCGGAATGAATGTACATTCTTACGGGGAGAATACAACATTATAAAGTAGCATACAAAGATACTGGATAAAATGTTATATAGCTATAAGGCATAGAATATTTTAAGAGTTAGTTCAGATATCCAGGGTGCTTTTTATGAAATATATTTACCAGGACTCCACGGAACTGCCGGTACAGAGGGATTTCATTGAAGATCTAAAATCATTCATAGACATAACTGCCCGAGTAATCCCTCTGGAAAATTCCATAATAGAACTCAAGTGCAAAAATAAAGAAGCGCTCCATGAATTGAACAACAGAATTACTGGAATGAATATTTTTGAAGAGAAACTCAACTCACTGATAAAGAAATTGGTAAATGACATAGGTACTGAGGATTTAATACCCTGTGCTGACGCAATCCTGATCACCTGCAGTGAAAATCTCGGGCGAAAGTATGAAATTCTAGAAATTGAGTCCAAAAAAATAGAGAGTGAGGCTGCGCATGAATATCAAAAAATTGAGAGTAAGGTCCTTGAAGTTCTCACTCCATTTTTTATTTCAGGAATATATGGAGCAGAAAAAAGATTTGAGCTTTCCAGCAGTATAAATGGAGTTTCAGGGGGAATGGAAGGTGAGTTCTCAGGCCTGAAATACTATTATAGACTCTGGTTTACAGAAGAGCCTCTGACAGTAGAGAGGCTTATTGGTAGCTTTAGCCTGCCAGGATGGACAAAGACAGGAATCCTGCGAAAAGAAGAGAAAATAAAAATGCAGGACCTCTCCGAGTTTCTCGTAAGTTCCCTTGAATATGACAGCGAGAAAAATATCCGTCTTATTTTTGAAAATAAAAAAGCAAACCGGAAGTTCAGGATCGAAGGCGGTGGGCTCAAGTACTTCGTATATGAAGATGAAAGGGAGATTACTGCTGACAAAGAGCTTGGAGCATTTATAGATATGGAAGTCCTTGCCAAAATTCCGGAGAAGGTCCAGAGGTATCTCCGGGAAAATCTCCGAACCTATACCCTTTCAAAGGTCCTGCTTGACGAAGAGGATGCAGTACCTACAAACCAGATTTTTGACTGCCTGAAAGTGATTGCCGAACAGTACGGTGTGATCGTCCATGAATGTTTGGCAAAAGGGCATAATAAAGAAGAAATTACCATCAAAATGGAAGAAGCTGACGGGACAAGAACCGAGAAGTATATCTCAAAAACTGAAATGTACACCCGTCTTTCCGACGTAGGAAGCGAAGGCGTTGAAATCGCTGAAATCCTCGGTGTGGACAGCAGGGCTCAGATTAAGGACAGAAAGTACCTGATCGCCTAAGTTAGTTATATTAGTATATTTCTTTTTTTATATTGTTTAATATATGTTGTGCATGCATGTTATATAAACTAATTTATTATAGATCGGTTAGTTATAAACTAATTTTTTATAGATCAGTTAATTATAAATTAATTTTTTATAAATCAATTAATTATAAATTAATTCATTATAAATCTATTTTTTAGACTTTTTCCACTCCTTTTATCACCCGTAGATATTTAGAGTACAACTCATGAGCTGGAACAGCTGGAGTAATGAAAAATAAAAAGGTATCCACTATGAAATTTTGACACTTTTTTTATATATTATAAAGTAGATACAATCGAGTCACAAGGGAAATCTTCCGGCGATTATTTATGAAAAATAAAATAAAAAAAGATAGATAAATAGATAATATGTCAGGTTTGTTTCTGCAAGAGTACAAAGAATAGAACCTCAAGAAGGCTGGCACTCGAACTACTTTGACAGAGAGAACCCTGAGCAATAGAAGAGGTTTTTTTACTTAATGCTGCAGGGACCAGGCAGAGAGCAAAACTCTCAGGAAAAAATGCTTGAAACAGTTATTCCTCCGGATGGCAAAGTTAGTGGAGGAAAAAAGAATAGAGAATGTAGAGCCTTAAATATGAAGCAAGAGAAGTAATGTATTGTACAAAGTAACCTTCGGGAAAGGTATAAATATTCGGGATCAGGAATTGTCCGAAAAATTTAGTCCGAGTAAAAATTAGAAGCTTAATTTCGACGAATTATATAGCTACTTGTCAATAAGCTACTTATGTACCTTAATTTCGATGAATTAGATATTGTCATAAGTTACTAATGTACCAGAAATTTCTGTTCATAGACTTGTGGGGCGGAGGCTAATAAAAATGAAAGTAAGTTATTTTTATTCTTTGATCTATGTGTTGATAATAACGCTGTTAATTCCGGGGATTATGCCGGTTGTGGTTGTTGCAGCTGAGGACATACCTTCCGAAGATGACGGAAATTCAACTTTTTTACTGCCTGACCTGGTGATTGAGGAGGTATCCTGGAACCCTACAACTCCAGAAGTTGGGACAGAGGTAACCATCTCAGCAATGGTAAAAAACCAGGGAGATGCAACTTCAGGAGCAACAAATCTGGTTTTTTACAGCAATGGGAATAAGATAGGAGAAAGCTCAGTCCCCGAAATAGAAGCTGGAAACAGTGAAGAAATATCGTATTTATGGACCCCAGAAACTGAAAGTGCAGTGGAAATAAGTGCAGAGGTGGACGAAGAAGATTCGGTGGAAGAAAGCAATGAGGATAACAATATCAAAACAGAGGGACATATAACTTTCAAAAAGAACAAATCCCCGGACCTGATAATAGACATTCTTGACTATCCTGAGAACCCCGAACCAGGCAAGCATCAGAGCATACGGATAAGTGTAAAGAACCAGGGGACAGCAGCAGCTTCAGAAACGACGAAACTGGTTCTCTACATTGACGGAAGCTCTGTTAAAGAATGGGATGTACCCAGGTTATTCAGGAAAGAAAGCAGCTATACCTCATATACATGGATTCCGACATCCCAGGGAACTGTAGAGATCAGGGCAGTTGTTGATGAAGAAAACCTGTTAGCTGAGAGTAACGAAGAGAACAACGAAAAAACAGCCACCGTAACAGTAGCAGAAGAATTTCTTCCGGACCTGATCATTGAAGACATTGTGCCTGAATCGGATGAAGGGGAAGTAGGAAAGACCCTGAACCTCACCATGAAAGTAAAAAACCAGGGCACGGTCCCCTCTGAGGAAACGAAGGCAAAATATTATATTAATGGAACCTCCCCCACACAAGATGACATCCAGATTCCAGCTATTTCGGAAGGAGAAGAGACAGATGTTATATTTTCTCTGGTCCCGGATAGAGAAGGACAAATGGAATTAAGAGTACTTATTGACTCCGGAACAGATGTTTATGAGAGTAATGAAAATAACAATGAATTCACAAAAATTATAGACGTGAAAACCATATTTCCGGACCTTATAATAGAGTCCCTTTCTTTAAACCCGGCAGCCCCCAGGATAGGAGACGACATTACTTTTACAGTATCAATAAAGAATAACGGGCTCAGCGACTCGGCAAGCAGCGAGCTAAAATATTATATAAACGGGATAAATGGAACTCAGGATGGAAAAGTATCGATACCTGAAATTGCAGTAGGGGAAACCACAACTGGTATTTTTCACTGGGCTCCTGAAGTAGAAGGAAACGTAGACGTGAGACTGGTAGCAGACTCCGAAAATACCATACGCGAAGACGACGAAACGAACAATGAACTGACCAGGACCGTAAGTATCTCCAAACAAACTACTTCCAGCAATGAAGGGAACTCTGGTTCCAGCGGCAGTAGCAGCGGCAGTAGCAGCGGCAGCGGCAGTAGCAGTAGTGGAATGGGAAGTGGCGTTTCCAAAGAGCCAGCCAGGAATGTAGAGGTCAAAGAGCTTGCTACAAGGAACATCATGAGCGGCTATCATGTCAAATATGATTTCGTGCAAAAAGTCACATGTATCACGTATATCGAGTTTGACCCGAAGAAGAATTTTAAGAAAACGACAGCAACCGTAGAAGTTCTCAAGGAAAAATCCATTTTTGTCCAAAACCAGCCGCCAGGAAGGGTATACAGGCAATTAAACATCTGGCTGGGGAATAAAGGAGCAGGAAGTCAAGATTCACTTCAGAATACCTATACGGGGTTCAAAGTTGAGAAGGAATGGATAGAAAACAATAGTGTTAATGAATCCAATGTAACCCTTCTATGGTACGACAGCAAATGGAAGCCTTTAAGCACCGAAAAAACCAGCGAAGACGAAGATTATGTTTATTTCAGGGCAAAAACAACCGCCTTCTCGTGCTTTGCAATAAGTGAATATACGGGAGAAGAAGGAACTGTAGAAACGGAAGAAGGAATACAAGAAACTCTGAGAGGCTGGGATGACGGCGGAAAGGCAATCCTGGACAGCAGTGCGGAAAAAGAAGGCGGCATCACAAAGGACCCTATGAAAGTAGCTAAAATACTTCTTGCTATTTCCCTGCCCCTGTTCATGATCCTTGTAGAGTACTTTGTTCTGAAGAAAAAGATTTGAAAAGATTCTTTTCTTCAACCCCTATTTTTACTATTCAAAAGATACAGATATTTAACACTTAAAAAAGAGTTTCAGACCATTTTTCTACCAGCCAGAAGAGCTCCGACTACAGAGCCGATAATGCCTGTTATCGCGGTATGAGCTACGATGACTACTGTAAATATAAGAGCAGAAGCTGCTACAAATCCTCCAAGAACAGGAGTATCACGTAACACGACTCCAAGGATTCCCCCAAGAAGAAAGCCAGGAATTATCATGAAAATCGTCATCAGGACTCCGGACTTAAGCCCTCCTCCGAAACCTCCGTCTGCATAATAACCAGCCAGTAAACCTCCCAGTAAAGGAGCTACTGAATTTACAAAAGGAATAAAATAAAAAATTAAAGTACAGACCAGACCTATTAATGCACCGCTTATGGTTCTACCCATTGTTTATATCTCCTTTTAAGCAAGTCGAACCAGAAAATAATATAAACATAGGTTAATAATTAATCAAATATATAGTTGAGCCTTCATACTTCAATATAGTTGAGCCTTCATACTTCAATATAGTTAAGCCTTCATACTTCACTTCCAGAGGGAGGTATTTTTATTTTTAGGTCCTCGAATCTTTTTGCTGAACTCGAAAACTAAACCTATACAATCATTTTTAAGCTTGAACCCCGAAGAGATGCAGCCAGTATAGTGGAGACGCTGTTTGCAGCAATTATTGTGGAATCATTTACCTGAATTCCGTAGAGCAGCCAGAGAGTCATGCCAGAAATCGAGCAAAGCAGCATTAGAAGAGATACATCTTTTGTGGATTTTGCAGTCAGAGTTTTCACAAGCTGAAAGGCAAAAGCTATGATTGTAAGAGCACCTGCAATATAACCAATCGTAATAATTTTACGCCCCAGTATTCCGATCCGATGCTAGGAAAAATGTATGTCAGAATAACTTTAGAATAAAGTAAATAAAGTAAATGTCCGTATTGTAATTAAAACTTATTAAAGAGACAGAACCCTGATATAAGTGTACCCTCCTAAACCTTTATGGAGATACCACATGACAGAAAACTGCCTTTTTTGCAAGATAATATCAGGAGAAATCCCTTCATACAGGATATATGAGGATGATGCCGTTTACGCATTTCTTGACATTTACCCGGCAAGCGAGGGGCATACTCTCGTGGCTCCTAAAAAACATTTCAGCAACTTTACGGATATGAATGCAGAAGACATTGCCCTGCTTTTTGAAGCTGCAAGAAAAGTTACGACTGCCGTTGAGAAAGCGTTTTCAGCAGAAGGATCGAACGTAGGCATTAATAATGGGGAAGTGGCAGGACAGGAAGTCCCCCATGTGCATGTACACGTTATTCCAAGGAAAAAAGGGGATGGGGGACGAGGAATAAAATCAATTGTATGGACTGAACCCGACACTACCAATCTAGGAGAAGTTGCAGAGAAGATAAGAAAAGCCCTGTGAGGAAAAAGAAAAACTCTAAGTAAAAAATGATACAGGCAAAAGACAGGCGAATAACCAGAGAGAAGAGACAGCTTCAGGATAATATTATCAATACGAAATGATAATATATTTTTTGGAATATAGTGAATTTAGGGGAAAAAGGCATAGTCATCTTTAGAAAAGTTCCATTTATCTTACTTTAGGGGGTAAGAACATTTAGGGGGTAAGAACAATGACAGAGCTGGAAGTAGACGTCAGGGGGCAGACCTGTCCAGTCCCGCTGGTAGAGTGCAGAAAAGCATTCAAAAAAACCTCTCCGGGAGACCTTGTAATTGTAAAGGGCACACATCCGGCATCAAAAAAAGAGATTCCCATGGCATGTGAGGCGATGGGGTTCAAGGTACTGGAGATTGAAGACAAAGAGGGAGGGAAAGAGTGGGAGATAAAGATCCGGAGATAAGACCGGAAAAGGGGGGAAAATGGGGGAAAAAGCAGTTATTGTCCTGCACAGTGGGGATATGGACAAGGTATACAGTGCGCTTATAATTGCAAACGGAGCCCTGGCAATGGGAATGGAAGCCTCCATATACTTCACCTTCTGGGGGCTCATGCGGCTTAAAAAAGGGGAGCTTGAAAATGGGCCGCTTTCCAAAATGAACATGATGGGCCTGGGCAGGCAGATGATCAAAAAAAGGATGGATAAAGCCAATGTTGTCTCACTTGAGAGACTGATGAGTGATTTCAAGGAACTTGGCGGAAAGATCATAGCCTGTGAGATGACCATGGAGATAATGGGCATAACAAAAGAAGAGCTTCGAACGGAATGGGTGGACGAATGGGGAGCCGTTGGCTCGTATATCCAGGAAGCAAGAGATGCGAACATAACTCTCTTTATCTAATCCTGAAAGGGGAAGCCAGAATTAAAATTTCTGCATTAGTCCAGATCTTCCGGGTTTGCTTCGATATTAAAACCCTAACACGTCCGTTTTGGCTGTAAATCTCACTATGAATTGAATTACCTGAGGAGGGGAAAGAAATATTTGAAAATATGATTTATCTTGACAACGCTGCATGCACCCGGCTTGATGAGAGGGTGCTTGAAGCAATGAAACCTTACTTTTTTGATACTTATGCGGTAGCAACATCTGAGTTTGGCTATTCTATGGGTATCGATGCAAAAGAGGGATTGGAAAATTCCAGGGAAGGTATAGCTTCAAGGCTTGGTGCAGCTTCCGAAGAAATTGTGTTCACTTCAGGGGATACTGAATCAAGCAACATGGCACTTAAAGGAGCAGCCTGGGCCCTTAAGGAAAAGAAAGGCAAGCATATTATCACCTCGAAGATAGAAGATTTTCCAGTCTTAAATACGGCAAAAACCCTCCAGAAGCAGGGCTTTGATGTAACTTTTCTGGATGTGGATGCAGAAGGATTTGCAGACCTTGAAGGGCTAAAAAAAGCAATTACAAAAGAAACCTTCCTTGTTTCGATCCAGCACGCCAATCAGGAAATAGGGACTGCCCAGGATCTTACAGCTATTTCTGAGATATGTGAAGAAAAAGATGTGCTCCTGCATACCGATGCTACCCACAGCTTTACCAGGCTTCCCCTCAATGTGAAGGAATTGCCTGTTGACCTGGTGACGTTGTCAGCCCATACAATTCACGGACCCAGAGGAATAGGGGCACTCTATATCCGGAAAGATACGCCCATAACTAAATTCATGGACGGAGGCTTTCAGGAATTTAACATGAGATCAGGCGTGGAGAATATTCCCGGAGCCGTAGGTTTTGCAACAGCTGTGGAACTTGTAACCGAAGAAGAAAACCGGCGCCTTGCAGCTATGAGGGACCGCATAATCGAAAAAGCCCTTTCCGAGATCACGGATGTAACCCTCAACGGAAGTCAAACGAAACGCCTGCCTCAGAATGCAAACCTGACTTTCCACTATGTTGAAGGAGAGTCCGTAACCCTGCATATGGACATGCGGGGCTTTGCTGTAAGTACTGGTTCTGCCTGTTTTTCCCGCTCCCTTGAAGCCAGCCATGTGATCAGGGGAATCGGAGGGGACCATGAGAGGGCTCACGGCTCGGTGCGTTTTACTTTCGGGCGCTACAACCAGATGGAAGATGCGGATGCGGCTATTGATGCCATGAGTGAAATTGTGGCAAGGCTCAGGGAAATAAGTCCGCTTGCGAAAAAATAAGCCAAAAAAAGAAGAAAAAAGAACACGTAGAAAGGGCAGGAAAAGAAAAGGAAGGGGAGAGAGGAATATGAAAGTCGAAAGGAAAAGTGAGGGTATAAAGTTTCCTTATAACGAAAAAGTGCTGGAGCATTTCAGGAACCCGCATAATGTAGGGAAAATAGAGAATCCTGATGGAAAAGGCCTGGAAGGAAGTCCGGCGTGTGGGGATATGGTCGCCGTATATATTAAAGTCGAACCCGAAACAAAGGTTATTGAAGACGTAAAATTCGAATCTTACGGGTGTGCTTCAAATATTGCTACAGGATCCGTAATCACAGACCTTGCACGGGGAAAAACTCTGGATGAAGCAAAGAAAATAACATGGAAACAGGCTTCTGAAGAACTGGGAGGGCTTCCTCCGATTAAAGCCCACTGCTCCGTACTTGCAGTTGAGGGTCTGCGTGCAGCAATCCGTGACTACGAGGAGAAGCACGGGCTTGTTACCGAAAAAGAGCCTACAACCGAAGAGGTCGTCCAGCGGAGGCTCAAACATGTTATGAATCCACTAACTGGCCTTGACATTATCCGTACAAACCTGATCCTTAAAACGAGTGTTGAAGCTGGAGTTGTCAGGGTGGTTGTTGACCTGCCTGCAGATCACCAGTTTGCTTCGGCAATAAAAGAAGATGTAATGGAAAAACTGGGAGCTTTGTGGGATGTAGAAAGAGTGGACGTAGTGTTTACAGCCTGAATAGGCTCTTCAGAGACACCACGCAGATGAAAACCTTTGTTGGAAAAAGTAAAAACCTGTGCACTAAAAGGAGCTCAGGAAAGAAACCTGAAACCTCTCTAAGGACCTCAGTTGGGATGGGTAGTCGAATCGTGTCAAAGACTATTTTCAGGATGGTTATGGTTATCAGTATTCCGATGATAGTCAATTATCGGGTACCCAAACCAGACTCCTGCTGCTCCTACCAGAACTGCAAGACTTGTAAAACCGTCGACTCTGGCATAGTAGCCGTCGGCAATTAAAGCCGCACTCCCGATTTCCTTCCCGACCTTCATCCGGAACTGGGCTACTACCTCGTTTCCGACTCAACCTATGATCCCGGCAATAGCTACAGCCTGCAAATGCCCTATCGTCTGCGGGTTGAAAAAGCGGTTCACAGACTCATATCCTGCCACGATCGCACTGAAGAGGATGAGGAAAACAATGATCACACCTGCCAGGTCCTCAACCTTGCCATACCCGTAAGAAAAACGTTTGCTCGGCTTTCTCCGAGCCAGGGTAAAAGCAATTGCAAGAGGAATTGCCATTGATGCGTCCCCGAAATAATGGATGGTGTCAGCAAGAAGGGCAACACTGCCTGAGATATAGACAATGAAAATCTGCATGACGGCGGTAATAATCAGCCCGACAAACGACCACTTTACCCATATCCCTTTCTCGGTGGCAAGAATTGAAGGATCTACAGATCCATGGGTGTGACCGTGCCCATAGGAATGTGCCTAGGGATGCTTGTGAGAGTGAGAATGGGAGAGTTTGTGAGAGAGGGAGTGGGGGAAAAGATGCGATTTTAAAAATCTACCGTGTTTATGGCTTTACTCATGAGACTCCTCAGAAGTGATCTTTTTGTAATGCAGGTGAGCGCTGGAATTCTTTATGGACATTTTGCCTCCCCCCATTTTGATTCAGTTCTCTATATTAGACTTGACAATCGTTTTATAAATAGGCATTTATCTTTAAAAAAGAATTTATTATGCACTCAATTAAACCTATTTTATAGAAATAGCATAAAAAGGAGTTTTTTGATTTATACCGCCTACTTTCAGATTGTTGTAAGATACCAAAAAATTGAGTATTTATTACCAGGAAGCGGAACAGTGCCAACATTTCATACCCGGAGCTGACCATGACACAGATTTTTTAGAAACAGCGTTTTCTAAGAAGATTTAGGTTTGATTTTCGGACTCTAAGTTTGATTTTTAAATATAAGAAATTATGAAATTGTGTTATGACATGAACAAATGGGAAAAACATAGTTCGGGAAAGAAAAAATAAAGGGTATATGAGAAGAAGAAAGCAAAGCCACTTCCAGAAGGGAGTAGGGTTCCGAAAAAAAGGAAATTTGATTTTTCCCAACCAAAAAAATGAATTTATATAAAGCCTTATTTTATCTTGCCCGGTCAGGGCTCACAAATCAAGGGCATTCTCATAAATCAAGGGCATTATAACTAAAAACAGATTGTCTGAACTCGTTATCCTCAGAACTAAGACATGTTATCCAAATCCGTACCCTTACGTAGTTTTCGAGTTTTAATTAAAGTGGATAGAAATTAATCCACTATCCTGCAAAGCGAACATGCCTGAAATCAGCTGGCGCTTATCCCGGGAACTGTGCAACCCCGGGAGATATCCAGCAGGATAGAAAAAGGACAAATGCATAAAACCGAAAGGTGAAACAGGGAGGAATAAGATGATTCAAGCTAATGCAATAGCTAGAAAACCGGAGATCATGTGGGATCTCAATATAAGCAAAGACGGGAAATCCTACGAGGAAAATTTCATGCTCTTGTTTCCCAGATACGTAAGTGCCATAAATGAAGAAGAGTGAAAATATAAGAGTGTAAGTTTTTACTTTTAAAAAGAGCTCAAAAGAACAGAACCAGTTTTCAAAATCAAATATAAATATTGCTCGAGGGAGATTCTCTCGGGCAAACCTCCATTATCCTGCAATAATTAGAAATGGGATTACCCATGAAAACCTGAGAAATTTAACTTTTTTTACAGGGAAATCGAACCAGCATTTAGTCCGGAATAACTCAGTCCTTTTTTCTGTCCGGAAAATTAATCTTTTTTAGTTCAGAATAACCTGCCCTCTCTGATTCAGAATGATTCAACCTTCCTATAAATCAGGAAAACTTCCACAATTCAGAATGAATTAACTTCCTGATTCGTTTTCTTCCCACTGGATAAAATAGACAGTTATATAAAAAGTAGGAGTATAAAACAGTACTAATGCAGGTTGAAAGGGGAGTTAACAGGAAGGAAGTGTATGAGATGAAGAAGGAAGCTACAGGTAGTGAAAAAGTAGATAACGTCATGGAAAAAGAGATCCTTAACAGGCAGCAGCCTCACTGGGAAAAAGTATTTTCAAACACTTGCTCGAGGTTTGGGGACGAGGCAAGTTATCCGGCCCGAAAAACTGCAGCCATTTTAGAAAAGGAAGGGAAAACGAAAATTCTGGAACTTGGAGGGGGCCAGGGGAGAGATACCTGTTTCTTTGCCAGCAGAGGTTTTTCAGTCCATTCTCTTGACTATACTGAAAGCGGGCCAAAAATGATAAAAGAAAAAGCCGAAGAAGCAGGATTAGGGAAATATGTTACAGCCCTCAGGCACGATGTAAGAAATTCTCTTCCCTTTGAAGCCGGGACATTCGATGCGTGCTATTCCCATATGCTTTACTGCATGGCCCTTACAACAGATGAACTGGAGTTCCTCTGCAGTGAGATCAAAAGGGTGCTCAAACCAGGCGGAATAAATATCTATACAGCCAGGCACACCGGAGATGCCCATTACGGGACAGGAAAGCACCGGGGAGAGGACATGTACGAAATTACAGGCGGCTTTATAGTGCATTTTTTCAGCAGAGAAAAAGTTAAGCACCTTGCAAAAGGATACGAGAGCTTCGAGCTGGAAACATTTGAAGAAGGCGGGCTCCCAAGAAAACTGTATATGGTAACAATGCAAAAATAAGGAAAAATATATTGCGGCTGCACTTAGCGGGGTTACCGACATCGTCAGAAGAGAAGGATATTTCAGAAGATAATGCTATATTAATTGATAACACCTGATACAGCACTGAATACCAAAAAACCGGGAGCTCCGCGTTCATGGCCGAGTATGTCCATGGTTATTCCGAAAGAGAAGCCCTTCGCCTTTCAGAACAGGCAGAAACGCTTGAAAAATTCCTCCATTATGATACGATCTATTTGCCTGGAGCAAAGGTGCTGGAAGCCGGCTGCGGGATCAACAGGAAAAGAGAAAGTAGAAAACCCAGAGAGCAGAAGAACTTAGAGAGAACGGATCTGCCTGGAATTCTGTTTGTAATATGCAAAAAGTTCTTCTCCCCATTTTAGAGCTCCGGGTTCAAAGCTTACAAGATAGTTGCGGTCAATTCTGTTATTTTTATCAAGCAGAGAAAGCGCAAAGATTTTATCGGTTACTACAAGCATCATTGGTTGTTTCTCCTCATCCGACACAAAAAAATGTGAGTTTTCGCAGGTCAAAAAGAACTGAACTTCCTTTTTGTATTCCGAAAGGTCCAGCTTGAGAACGGAGCTGTCACTGAAAGATGTGGCTGCCTGGGGGAAGCACTCATTCCGGATACTCTCGAAAACCGATTCCGTAAGGATAATTGTAACATCAATCTCTTTTTCTAGAAATTCCAGACAGAGCAGATGGTAAGCGGGATGGATTGCCGAAGTAAATACCATAATGCGGGAAGAACCCAGCATACATTTTACGATATCTTCCTGGACTTTAAATATATGAGAGAGATCAGGTTTCAGGACCTTGCACTGCCCCAACTCCCCGATTCTTATGAGAAGATGGAAAGGAATTGGACTCAAATCATGTTCGGACCAGAAAGCTCTGTTGTCGTCATATATCTTCAGGGTGTTTAGCAAAAACTGTACATTTGTGACTATCACTACCCCCATTTCAGAGAGGGAATACACTCCATCCGTATATATGACCAGATCCAGATCAACCAGCTTTTTGATCTGGGGAATCATTGATTTCCAGGGGAAGTCAAATGCATTTTTAATCTCATCACTGCTTTTAGGGCCCTCCTCTTTTAACAGCATAAGAAGGTTCTTTCTTTTTTCAGAAAGGAAAATTGCGTCAAGCAACGAAGAACTGGTACCAGAAACTTGGCTCATGGGTCAATCTCACTTAGAATATATAATAACAAAAAGTTATGAGTTCACTGGAAAATCCTCACGAAATTCAGGATAACTCCCCTACTATTCAAAACTCATAACAAAATGGATAAGTTCCAATAGGAGTTGTAAGATCCAATGCCATTGGAATATTCTAATCGTAAAGTAAAAATCTTCATCGTTTTGGCTATATATGAATAGGAATTATATAAACTAGACAGATAGATAATACTATTCTATTGTCGTTTCGATTGGGTGAATATTAAGATGTGGTAGATACGCTGTGGTTATCTCCAGGAGCTGTCGAGTAGCAATAATATCCCTCAAGATGGAAACACTGTTGATGAAAACGCCTTACATCAATGTGTTTTTAGAAGCTCGGAGATATAACCAACAGCTACTAACCAACAGCTACTACAATTCTGATTTTTAAGAGAGCTGGATAACCAGTCATCGGAATTTCGCCATGTAAGATCTGAGGCTCCGGAAATAAAACAGTAAAAGCCGAAAAAATTAGAAATCATTTTTCCAAATATCTTCACATTGCCAGCATTCCGTACAATTTGAAGCCTGGTCTTCAAGGCCACTGTACCGAACCTTTTTCACTTCTGCAGAATCAACCTGGAAACACTGATCTGCGCCGTGAACTACCCCACCCTGCTTTCTGATAGAAAGTGTTCTTTATCACACTCGATATTCAGCACTTCAACATCAAATGTTTCACTTATGCTATGGATTTTTGTTTTGAGAAAATCAACAACTAAAGGATTCGTTAGAGCTTTTCTTCTATATTTCATGCATTGAACGAAACGATAATGGAGTGAATATACAGAATAGCTTCTATGACCCAGTTTATACTTCATAGTTATAACTATATTGATATAACTATAAGTAAAAATAATTATGTTACTGTTGTTTTGTAGAAGTTGACGGCTTTCCTCCCCCACCTGTCGCTTACGCTCCGAGGAAGGGGACTTCCCGCTTTAGAGTTAAAACCGAAAATTACCACTTTCTTACTAGTGTCTTGACAGCTTGTTTATGCAACACTTTAGATATAAAAGCAATAACTAAAGAGATACCGCTATATAAATTGCGTTTCAGATTCAATTTGTCATGACACTAGCCGGGGTATTCGACTGAAAATAAAATATATTAGACATCGTTGGTTTTTAAGTTAAACCGCATAAGTCCATCCTCGTTTATTCTCCATTTTACTTTGCATCAATTGTCCGGGAACCGAATTTAATTTTCAAACCTATTCCTGTCAGATAGCAAATGTAGACATAACTGAGCACGAAGACCCTAAATGTGGAATAAATAATTACATAAGGTATCAATATCAGCAATAGCTTCTTATCGTGTCCAAATAACCAACCCGTCAATATAATATACAGTAGTACAGGGATTATGACATATAGTAGTCCACGCAAAGCGACATACGTCACATCATTGTATTGTAACATGAAATATGGGATCAATAAGATCATGAGAATTGAGCAAACACTAATTATGTAGCTCAGGTAATTATATATCATCCACGAATTTCCTACTGACCATTGCCTGTGTATTTTCCACACCTGAAGATATCCAAACCACCATCTCGTTCTTTGCTTATACCAGGCACCTAGCGTTTCTGGCGCATTCGTGTAAACTTTTGCTTGTAGATTTTGAACGACTTTCATAGATTTTTGAAGGACATTGACTGTGAAATCAGCATCCTCAACTATTGTATCATCACTGAACCTCACAACATCACATACGCTGCGCCTTACTGCAGTACTCGGGCCCGGGCACACAAGAATATTACCACCCAACCCCTGGAGATATCGCATGATTTCTTGCTCAAGCTGATATTCGATCATCTGGCAATATATCATTATTCTTCTCATCACACCACTTTTTTCAGGATTATTTATGAGCACAGTTCCAGTTACCATCTGAGCGTCACTGTCATCCATAAGCGTTTTTACCAGGCAGCTAATAGTATCCTTTACCATATTGGAATCAGAATCAGTGAAGACTAAAATATCGCCTTTTGCTTCTTCAATACCCCTATTAAGAGCATTGGCCTTTCCCCCGTTCTTCTTAAGATCTATGAATTTCACTGGATATGTCGAAATGATTTTGGCAGTTCCGTCACTTGAGCCATCATTGATTACGATTATTTCCATCGGGCCGCCATAATCCTGACAAAGGAGAGCTTCAATACATCTACCTATCGATTTTTCCTCATTATATGCCGGAACTAGTACCGAAACAAGATTAGGATATCTAGCATTTATTTCAGTCTGCGGATCATTTTTGTATTTTCTCTTATTCCAACTGGATAGTAGCCTCCAAACAACAAAGAAGGATAGTGGTAGCAGCGCAATTATGATGAAGAACAAGAAATAGAATTTCATTATGTCGTTCACCTTGATGTTATACACTACCGGGTCATCGTTATCATACACACCTGAAGGAATTATTGCGAATACAACCTTGCTTACTGATTTATATTGAGTAAACTTTGCTGCATCATTAATTACTTCTTTTGGAGTAGCCTGATTAATATCATCCATTCTTACTGTGATATCTGTCTCATTCGTCGATATCAAATAACTAATTAAGAACTGTTCAGTATACTTATTCCAGTCCTGCGCGTGTAACACAATAACTATAGGTTTATTTTGTCTTATTTCTGCAGAAGCTGCCTGGAATATAGGGTCATCAAAACTTGTCATATTTCTCCAGAGCCATGTATATTCGTATATTGGCTCTCCAATTGTTCCAATGGCAATACCTTCTTTTTTTATTGCTTCCACCACTTCTGGATTATCTGGAACTCCAAATATCTCATAAGGGGATACAAACAGTTCTGATTTTAGTCCAGCTTGTTTAAAAACAGCTTCACTTTTTTTTATATCTACTATTGCTTGGTCAGGTGACATCTCTGAATAGTTTTCGTGCTCCCAACCATGAATTGCCATCGTGACACCGCTAGCTTGCGCAGTTTGCAGTGCTTGTAGAAGCTCAGGTTCATCCAGAATAGTTTTATGAGTAAACAAGTTACTCATGTTGCCCGTTGACGTATAAATAAATGTACCCACAGAAACAGTAATCAATATAGCAAAAAAAAGTGAAATAACTGGTATGTATTTATTCTTTATAAATCGGCACACTGTCTTTTGACCGTATTTACCTTTATGTGTGACGTTTAACTCGGATTTAAGTTTAATACTTTTAGTTGTATCTACGTTTTCTATCTCGTTTTTTAGAACCATTCAAACACACCTGAAAACGATTTATTAGTACCTTCACAGCACCCATATTTTCTATATCCAGCAGTCTTAAATTGGAATTTTGAACACATATAGGGATAATTATTCATATAAATGGATAAAAATTGGACAAATATCGTTTTACATAATTATTTTTGCAAAGATATAATAACTAATTAAATATATTAGACAATAAATATTCCAATAGGATATTTATAAATATAAAAGTTTTCAGATCCACATTTAAAAATTTAAAAAAAAACAGATAGAGTTAATTAGTAAATTGCAAAAATTGTATAGATAATTAGTAGAAATCCAAAAGTTATCAAAAATTGATCTTATTTAGTTGTTTTTTGATACTGCACCTGAAAATTCCCCAATGAGTTTTTGATTTTGACACGTTTTGATTATAATTAGTCAATTATGTATTACATTTCCCCATTTTGAAAGGTTCAAATTTCCCCAAATTATGATGTAAATTTATTCAATTTTTTATGAATTCACTCAAAATTACTGGAACAGATTTTCTATTTTTATTTCCTGTTTTTCCTTTAATACTATCTGCAACTTTATTTAGAATGATAATCGTCATACAATAGTGAGGAATTGTTAAAGAGGAAAATAGATAGTATTTGTATGCGAATTTTAAGAACAATGAAGAATAAAAATAGAAATATTTTAAGATAAATAAATAAATTTAAAAATTAACTTATACACATACAGACAAAAAATATTTATATATTAATGTACAATTTAGAGACATGTACATATATAAAATTTTCATGGATTTTTGAGATATAAATCAATATAATTCTATAATCCATTATAATTTTTAATCTTGGTTTGAAAGTAAATATTCGTTATTGTATTGGATTATACGAAACATGCACTGATAATTACTGATTTTTTAGAGAAGTTAAAGGTATAAAAACACCCTTAAGAAAACTAAATAAATTTTAACTTTTTGCAGGAGAAAAAATGTGAAAAATATCTATTATGATAAAAAAATAGAAAGACAGTGAGATAGAGGGGGGTAAACTGGAGTATATTATTATGACCAAAAGAGATTAAATTTAACCCCCTGTTGACATTAGAAATATAACCAGTGAGTTTGAGTTAGGAAAAAAGTATACACTTTTTCAGATTTGATCAATGGATTCTCCCGATCAACTAAACATCGAATAAAACAATTTGGGGAAAAATAACATGAGAACAGATAAATATTTAAGATGGTTCCTTGCTCTGTTTGTTGTAGTGGTTTCGACTATGCCCTCAGGAGCTACTGAGTACCCATCAAACGGTGAGCTTAACTGGAATGGTCTTACATGGGATGTAAGATCTGGAGGCGGGGCACCCGGGCCGAACACCTGGGATGCAAATGGTGTTTATATTGATGATCAAAACAGGCTGCATTTAACAATTGAAAAAAATGCAGGTGTATGGAAATGTTCAGAGGTTGACAGTCGCAACAAATACGGATATGGAACATTTACATGGACTGTGGACTCTCCTGTATTTTCATATGACAAAAATAGTGTTGTGGGACTTTTTACATATTTAGACGACTTACAGGAATTAGATGTGGAGATCTCCAGATGGGGTGTAGCCTCCGGGAATAACCTCTGGTACTCTGTGCAACCCTACAGCTTGAGCGGTAATAATCAGGGTTCGTTGGAGAGCTATACTGGTACAACTATCCATACAATTGACTGGCAACCATCCTCAATCAAATTTAAGTCCACAACTGAAAGCGGGAAGGTACTCTCTGAATTTACATATACTGGAAAAATCCCTTCAAATCCTCAATATGCGATTATGAATCTCTGGTTAACTGAAGGGTTAGCTCCATCCGATGGAAAGAACATTGATCTTATAATTAGTGACTTTTCCTATGTGGCATATCAGCAAGGATCTACATCAGAAAGCGTAGATGATACCAGTGATTCCAGCGATTCCAGTGATTCCAGTGATTCTAAAGTCACTAGATCCAGGTCGAAACATTCAGGAAGAAGACATAGAAGATGATTCATTGAACAGGGTTAAGGATTTATTTTCCTTCACCCCTCCCTCTTTTCTGAATCCAACTCCTCATTTGTATTCGAAACGTTCATCTTTGTGGTTATTCATAGAGCTGAATAAAAAAAGAACACTTCTTTTTATCTAACTGTAGAAATCAGGTGACATTAGACGGCATTGAGAAGTTACTTATGGTTAATATCCTGTAAGAAATATTAAGTAAATCAAAGTTAAATTAGTTAGATACGCTGATCCTGAATTCAGCACAAATACATATATACACATCTAAATGTTGAATTGAAACTTTTTGATGAGAAATCTGCAAAATCAACCTTATTCAGGCCAGGTTTCTAACGTTATTTGTGATATACCCTATTGACAATAAAATTGCAGTACATTGTCAACACTTCGGACCCACCGCGAAATAACATAGACACCTTTTTAGACTATACTCGTCCATTTTCACAAGTAAGCCACCCGAGTAACTTTCAAAATAATTATGCGTTATCTAGGTAATTTCGTAAAGAGTTCTTAGAGAAAAAGGCTTGATGAATTGAAAAACCAGCATTGACGTCGCAAAAGTCTGGAATGAGGGAACTGAGAATTATGGGAAAAACGAATATGCAGACAATTAAATATTTAATATGTTTATTTACTTTGTTGGTTGTGTTGATTACAGTTTTTCAGTCAGAAACGAATACATACCCATCAAATGGAGCAATTAACTGGAAAGGGCAAGATTGGTATTTGATGGGTGGAAGATCAGATCCAGGTGATAACTACTGGAATAAGACAGGTGCATGGATAGATAACCAAAATAAACTGCATTTAACAGTTGTAAAGGACAAAGGTATATGGAAATGTACAACTTTAATGAGTCAAGACACATATCTTTATGGCACGTTTACCTGGAAAGTCGCCTCGCCTGTCTATACATTTGACAAAAACAGTGTTGTGGGACTATTCACATATTTAAGTGATTCCCAAGAATTAGATATTGAAACTACAAAATGGGGTAAAACCGAAGGAAATCAACTTTGGTATTCTGTACAACCTGCTAAAACTGAAGGGAACACTCAAGGATATCAGGTTCCATTGAGCATTACAGGCACAGACACAATTTATAGAATTGAATGGAAACCCACGTATGTAAGATTCACATCCATGAAGGAAAACGGAGAAATTATAGCAAACTTAAATTACACAAATGTTTCTGGAATCCCGCAGCAGCCCGAGAAAGTTATGATGAATTTATGGTTGTTGGCTCCTCCATCAGATGGAAAAAATATTGAGCTTATTATCAGCGACTTCACAATTAATAACGATTAAATTCAGAAAAGTATTTGTTTCCGACCCAGGATCAACTTTTTGAGTCAAATTTAATCTACCCCAAAGATAAAGTAAAAGGTTGTGGGGGTAAATGATTGAAAAACAAAAGCATCCAACCCTCTCCCTCTATTTTAAAAAAACTGGTGTATGTGCTCATATTTACAGAGATGATTAATGCCTTACCCCCGCGATTGACTCTACTTACCCGGAAGATCATCTTTTTTCACATATAAAAGACCCAGATGGCCTTTTAGCTTACATTCCGCAGTATTTTTATGGGAATCAACAGGTTTCTTGAAAACATTTTTAAAATGAGGGGATCCGTGCCTATACAGCCCCATTTCACGATATTGTAGTAAGGATATAACAGATAATGACTATGCAAACCGGCAAAGCCTATATGTGAGAGAAGAAAGCGCACAAAAGTGAAGAAGAGATGGCATATTGAGGAGAAGGAGAGTTACCTGAAAATCTAAGAGTGATAAAACGGAAAATGATAGAAGAAGGCTAAAATCTTAAAAAACTGGATTATCATAGATATTATATAAAAAGAAATTAAATTTAAAATGGGAATTAAAGGAAAAGAGATGGAACATAAGGGTACCTAAATTAAAAAGGGAAAATATGCATTGATAGGGGAAAGACATTTAAAAAAAACAGGGAAGAAGCGTAATAGGGAAGAAACGTAATAGGGAAGAAGCGTAATAGGGAAGAAACGTAATAGGAAAGAAACGTAATAGGGAAGAAACGTAATAGGGAAGAAACGTAATAGGGAGAGGCGTAATAGGGAAGAAACGTAATAGGGAGAGGCGTAATAGGGAAGAGGTGTAACTTTGACCGGATATATCTCTTTTCGAATGAATCAAAATACTTGGATCAAAAAGTTTCCAGAGAGGGGGATCCGTGTCAATTACAGATAAGTTTAGTCTCGACAATGATGAAGGATCGGAAGGGTAATTTCCGGCCTTACGGATAGGAAAGACCATGAACCGAATCTGAATATTAAAGGACCTGGTAGTCCAGAAACAAAACTGAATTTTAAAGGATGAGAAAAATATACTGAGTGGGAACTCCCACTCCGAATACGTATTATGAAGGTGTACTGTTGAACCTCGGAGCCTTAAGAAAAGGCATTGCAGTCATCTTACTGTTCGCGATAGCATCAATTCTTATCTATACTCACCGAACAGAAATAATACTTCTTTTGGAGGAAAGCTGGAAGTTGCTCCGGCAAATCCAAATTCGTTATTTCGTTCTGGCGTTTTTAGTCTACCTGCTAAGCGTGTACTTCTTTGCGATTCGCTGGCAAAAGGTGCTCTCTTCCCTAGGATATAATCTAAAAGCAACAGATCTTTTTCCCATTCTCTTTGGAGCGATATTTGTAAATAACTTCACCCCGGCAAGCAGGTTTGGGGGGGAACCCCTCCGAATAATCTGGGTCAACCGACGCTTTGGAGTAAGATATACTCATGCCCTTATAACGATCCTCTTCGAAAGGATGGTTGAAGCAATTCCGATTACCCTGCTATTTCTCTACGCGCTTTATTTTTTTCCCCCCGCCCAGAACATTTTTCAGCTTCATAAAGGTGTTCTATCGTGGAGTACGGCCCTTTTCCTGTTCATAGTCCTCTTTGTAGCAGGGACAGGAACCTGGTTACTCCGAAAAAGACTTGAACCTCATCTGAACAGACTTTATCAAAATTGGGAACAACTCCACAAATCTTTTGTTCCTGCACTCCTGCTTTCATGTGGAGTCTGGGCTCTTGATATTGTGCGCCTTGGACTGATTGCTTCAGCCCTGAGCCTCTCTATCCCCCTGCACGTTATAGCAACTGTATCAATCCTGCACCTGCTGCTCGGATCCCTCCCCATTACACCTGGCGGGCTTGGAATTGTTGATGGGGGGCTGATCTACCTGCTCCTGTATTTCGGGCTACCGCTTGTATCTGCTAGCAGCTTCGTGTTTCTTGAGCGTTTCATATCCTATGGGCTCAGCAGCGCGATCGGATTTCTGTATCTGTTTTGTTACGGAGGGTTTACGGTATGGAAAAACACAAAATCGCACTGATCAGCGACTGGTATTTTCCAAAAGTAGGGGGAATAGAGTACTCCATTCATGCCCTTGCAAAAACCCTGAACCAGAAGGGTCATGAAGTACATGTTATTACCAGAAGCTACCCTGATATCCCCAAATACAGCATAAGGGATGGAGTCTCAGTAATCAGAGTCAAGAGCCGCCCCTTTCCAGGACAGCAGCGGTTCCTGATGCCAGGTGCGTATAAAGAGCTCTATCAGCTCCTTAAAGAAGGAAATTATGACATTGTCAACTCTCACGGGCTGGACTCCCCACTCGGTATGGTGGCTCTTATTGCATCCCGAAAACTGGAAGTCCCTTCGGTGGTTACCAACCATTCCCTGGTAGGGCATACGCCGCTTCGTCTTTTTTTGTATCTTGCAGGAAAGATACTTGTAGGAAATGCCGATGCCGTAATTGCTGTCAGTTCGGCAGTTGAAAAGGATACAAAACTAATGACAAAAAAACCTGTTTACAGGATCTTCAACGGCATGGAATCTGAGAGAAGCAGCCAGAAAGTCCCCTTCCCCTTTGACAGGAAAGGAAAACTTGTAATTATTACAGTTGCCCGCATGACAAAGAAGAAAGGTGTCCAGAATCTCGTTGGCATTGCTCCTTCCCTCCTTAAAAAACATGAAAACCTGATATTCCTAATGATAGGCGACGGCGCCCTTCGAAAAAGCCTGGAAAAAAAGGTGGAAAAATCCGGTTTATCTGAAAATTTCTGCTTTACAGGAGAAGTGCCCCGAAAGACAGTACTGGAATATATGGAACAGGCAGATATCTTTGCCCTTCCTTCCAGTGATGAGGCATTTGGGATTTCGATTCTGGAAGCAATCTCAAAAAATGTCCCTGTTGTGGCAATGAACCATAGTGGAGTCTCAGACATTATCAAGAACGGAGTTAACGGTTACCTTGCAAACGACCTTCCGGAATTCGAATCCTGCGTTCAGGATCTGATAGAAAAACCGGCTTTAAGAGCCGAATTTGCCCGAAAGGCCAGTGAAGGGCTTTCAAATTACGATTGGAACAAAATCTATGAACAGACCGACCTGGTATATAGAGGGGTCATTTATGAAAAACATCACAATAACCATTGATGTAGAAGAAGACTGCCCACCCATGCTTACAAGTACAAGGGGAATGGAAGAGGGAATGCCAAAACTGCTGCAACTCTTCAAAAAAGAAGAGATAAAGGCAACCTTCTTCGTGACAGGAATGATGGCAGAGCAGTATCCTGATCTTATCCGCCAGATCCCGGTAGATGGGCATGAGCTGGGCTGCCACGGCTATACACACACCCGTTTTGACCGCATGGGAAGGGAAGAGGCAAAAATTGACCTGAAGCGGGCGGGAAATGTGCTCAGGCAATTTGAAAAGCGGATGGTCTCCTTCAGGGCTCCGAACCTTCAGTTCCCGGAAAGCTATCTTGAACTCCTGGAAGAAGAGGGATTTATGTATGACTCCTCTTTTGCAGCTTACAAGCCCCCCTTTTCCCAAAAAACGAGGATAAACGGCAAAATAACCAGGATTCCGGTAACAGTTACCTCCTCTTTTCTGAGATTATCCCCGGATATTTTCCTCCCACCACTCAGGCGCATAACAGCTCCTGTGATTTTTGTCCATCCCTGGGAATTTGTAGACATGTCCAAAATGCCTGTACGTCTGGACTGCAAGTTCAATACCGGAAAAAAAGCCCTTGAAAACCTTAAAGTTTTGATCCATGCCTTTAAAGCTGAAAACTGCCTTTTTTTAACTCTGGAAGAAAGAGCATCCCTCGAAAAATCATGAACAGGGATTGGGAAAGTGGTTTCAAAATATTTTGAACTAACCCTTAAATAATAAAATTACCTTAGTAGATATATTGATTAACAGCGTGAACCTGCAGGTGTGTGGGTAAAAAAGGAGCCATGGAAATGAGAATGCTGGAAGAATTTTTCCCTGAATTCACCCGGAAGCTGGACGAGATCGACCAGCTCTATGCCGAAAAAAGGATGATTGACGAAAAGACATACCAGTTCATCTGCTTTGCCCTCTCGATCAAAGCCAGATCCAAACCCTGTGTCCTGAAGCACTTCAAAGGTGCCCTTGAAGCAGGAGCAACAGTTAAAGAACTCTCATATATCTTTGCCCTGGTCATGAGGGAAGCCGCGGGTGCAGATGACTGCTGGACTCATGATGTAATTGGGGATTGGAAAGAGATCCTGAAAGGCAACATTTCCTGCAGCTGCGAAAAATAAAAGCTTAACTCTTTTTTACTATTTTTCCTTTTTTCATGCATTCTACAAAAGTAGTTCAAAACTCCTCTTAAAAATCCGTCAACCTGAGCTGCTTTGGGCTTGAAGATTTTATTTTTAAAGGTTTCATGTAGTCGGCTGAGAGATTGTATTTCTGCATGAGATTCCTGAGTAGCCCGTAAAGTTCAGCTTTATAAGCTCTGTCAGCCCCCCCTTTTGCATACAACCTGCAGTAAGGATCAAGAAGTTCGGGGAAATTGCAGGCAAGGAAATTGAAAAAGTGTTTTCTGGTCTCACCCCTGAGGTAAAGAAGACCCGGAAGAGCATAATCAACTTCACATTCGGCTGCGAGGGAAAGAACTTGTTCCAGATTTTCAGGATTGTCCGTAAGAAAAGGAAGAATTGGCATCATATGAAGCCCGGTAGTAGCAGCAGTGTCTTTGAAAGCCCGCATGACTGAAAATCGTTTTTCAGGAGGAGAAGCGACGGGTTCCAGCAGAGAACCTAGCTTTTCATCCATGGTTGTAACTGTAACCGCAATATTTACCTGCGTCAGATCAGCAAGTTCTGAAAGAAGGTCAATATCCCTCAGGATAAGATCCGATTTTGTGGATAAGGTAATAGGGTTTTTGTATTTGATCATAAATGCCAGAACGTCACGCATCAAGCCATATTTTTCCTCAGCCGGCTGGTAGCTGTCACATACCCCGCCTATGTTGATTACCTCTTTTTTCCAGGAAGGGGCTCCAAGCTGTTTTTCGAGGGCTTCTGCAATGTTTGTCTTTACATAGATTTTTCGGAAAAAATCAGAGTCTTTTTTCCCTTTACAGGAAATTTTCTCTTCTTTTTCCAGATAGCTGTGAGAGTACATTGCATAACAGTAATTGCAGCCGTGTTCACATCCTCTATAGATATTAAGGTCCCATTGGAAAGGCAGTGAGAATCTACTTGTTTTCTTTATTTTATTGAGGGCTTTTCTAGCCTGAATTTCTTCAAACATCCTGGATAAGATAAGGTTGAAAGCTATAAGAAACTTGATAAAAACAAGCTCGTTTTCTATTATGATTGTTAGAAAAAAATAAAAAAAGCGATTTTCTTGTTGATTTTGCTCATATCAATACCTACAGAAGGAATTGAGACAATCCAAGCTCAAATGTCCAGTTTTTACTGCAGAAATTTAATGATCCATGTATCGTTATTTCTGCATTGATAATTAGTACAGTGTTTTTAGCCATCAATATAAAAAACACATATTCGATTTAGCATGTGTTCGCTCCAAAAAGCAGGTTCGATTCAAAAAAACACTTAGTTTCTTACAACTTGATAAATACCCATTTTCTAGTATTTTAAGGGCAAAATTTGTAAGTTAAGATAATAAATCAGTTAAGAATTAGGGGATTATTTTCAAATATTTAAGGGAGTGAGTGTATCAATCCAAATACAAAAACTCATTTTTCGCAGCCCCCCGTCCTGAGGGGATACATGTACGGGGCACAGGAAGCCCACGAGGCTCGAAATTCAAACAGGCTTTTAGCCATAAGGCTTGAAACGAATACATCATGCAATCTCCGCTGCCGCTACTGTTATGCACAGAGCGGGGAGGATTCCGTAAAAATAGCTGACTTCAATGTCCTCAAACGCATAATATCCGAGGCAAAAGAACTTGGGATCAGGTCTGTGGTTGTGATCGGGGGAGGAGAGCCGACTCTTTACCCTAACTTTAGAGAATTGATTGCCTGCATTGATTCCCTTGGAATCATCCCGATGCTGTTTACGAACACTGTTTTGATGACAGAGGAACTTGCAGGCTTCCTGTACGAACACAACGCCTCTGTTATGGGAAAACTTGATTCCCTCAGGCCAGAGGTCCAGGACTATCTGGCAGGAAGAGAAGGAGCTTTCGATGATATAAAAATCGGGCTTGAAAATCTTATAAAAGCAGGTTTTTCAAAACCTTCGGAGCCGGGAAAACTCCGCCTTGGAATCTCTTTTGTGAGCAATAAAATGAATCTTGAAGAGATTGAGGTGATCTGGCATTTCTGCCGGCAGAACAACATTTTTCCCAATATGGAGATCCTTACGCCGACGGGCAGGGCAAATGACGAACTTGAAGATAAGCTGCTTACAACCGATGAGATAAAAGAATACAAATTAAAACTCCTGGAAATAGACAGAAAATATTACAGGTACGACTGGCTGCCCTATACCCCAATCACTGCAAGCGGCTGCCTTCAGCACCTTTACAGCCTGTACATCAATATCGAAGGAAATGTCAGGCCCTGTGCACCTACAAAACTGGACGAACATCCTGCACTGAGGGTTAACGGAGAATATCCCTATAACATAAACAGGATGAGCCTGAGGGAGATCTACAATTCCGACCTTTTCTCATATGTTAGGAATATTGACAAAGTGCTCGAAGGCAGGTGCGGGAACTGCGAACACACAGAAGAATGCATAGGCTGCCGCGGATATGCCTACAGCGTCGGAATAAATAACGGAGCCGATCCGCTTGAAGCCCTGAAGATGGAATGTAAGCAATGCTTCAAAGAAAGATAAAACAATAAAAAAACAAAATTCAGGCAAGAAATTAGAAAAGTTGTTCATGTACGGAGCTGATATAATATAGATTATGAAATGATTCTGGGAGAAGTGAGAAGTTGAACGGAACAGATAAAGAGAGATTGGAACAGGCTCCGGAAAAAGAAGAAAAGATCATAAAGATCAGCAAGAAAAGTCCCGAAGAGAGGCTGTATGAGAGCCTGAAGAAATACGAACTACCTGATTATCTCCTGTATACAGGTGCGGGAGGGGCAAAAAACTGGCTGAAGCTGGACGGGTCCGGAACATTTCCTGTTGCCCGCCAGCTCAAAAAAATGCTTGAGGAGAATGTTGCTTCAATAGTCAGATTTATTCCTGCGTGCATGAGTCTTGTGAGTGTGGGAGTAGGGGATGGGGAAAAAGAAAGAATTCTTCTCGAAGAGCTGATTAAGAAAAACCGGGCTGAAAAACCAGCCTCGGAAAAAATATCAATACGTTACTATCCTGCAGATATAAACAGCCAGCTTGTAGATATCGCCCTTAAAAAAGTAAAGGACCTGCCTGTAGAAAAGAAAGGGATAGTCGGCTTTATTGAGGACATGCCACTCCTTAAAAAACACTGGCATCTTCCGGTTCTGTTCTGCATTCTGGGAAATACCTTTTGCAATTATGAACCTGAATTCATTCTTCAGCTCGTCCATGAAAATCTTGAGCAGGGAGACCTGTTCTTCTTTGATGCCAATCTTCTCTCTGCACAGGGCTCAGGGGAAGAGGCACAGTCTGCAAGGAAATCCATCCTAGGCACATATGCATCAAGAGAAAATGCGCTCTTCAATATGTATCCCCTGCTTCAGTACGGAATGGCTCCTGAGGACTTCGACTTTGAACTTTTGCTTGCACATGTGGACTCCAGAATAGGGGCACTATACAGGACCCGGAAGAGCCTGAATATCCTGAAGGACTCTGAGGTCAAGATCGGGGAAGAGACCATAGGCTTTAAGGAAGGGGACATCATCCGCATGGGCTTTACCTACAAATATACATATGACCAGATTCTCGCTTTTCTGGACATCTGCGGATTTGAGGTTCTCAAGGCTTTCCTGAGTGAAGACAGGACAAATACGATGATCCTTGCAAAAAAAGCATTTCAGAATGGCAATAATTGAGAATTACAATAAATTAAGGAGGGTTCTGGACATGGGTTGCCAGATAGAAAAATTGAGTGGGGAGAAAAAAACCGGATCGAATATTGCTTACGGCTGTGATGAACTGGGAAAGCTGAGAAGTGTACTTGTGCATACTCCGGGAGATGAACTCACCCTAGTCAACGAATCGAATTATAAACACTGGCTTTACGATAAGGTTCCTGATATCACCGGATATATTGAAGAACACAAACGTTACCAGGAAATTCTGGAATCAAACGGCATCAAAGTCTATGAACTTGCAGACAATGTGGAAGAGAACAGAGATATGATAAAGAAGATGCCAAATATTACGTTTCTGCATGATACTGCAGTCATCTCCAGAAAAGGTGCACTCCTTTCAAAAATGCGCCCGCCTGCAAGGGAAAATGAAGAGGTTGTCGTGAAGGAAGCTCTGAAAACCCTGGGAATTCCCATACTCAACGAATTCAATGGGGGAGAAGGTTTTTTTGAAGGCTGCCTTCTGCTATCAAAAGAAACGATTTTTGTTGCTGACACGGAAAGGCATACCTATCCCTTTATTCGGGAATTTATTTCGAATATCCTGAGCGAGTTTGATGAAGTCATCTACGTCCGCACTCCGAAAGCCAGGCGCTACATGCATCCAGATACGGTTTTCAATCGAATAAGAGAAGACCTTGCCCTTGCTTACCTTCCAGCCTTTGAAGAGACCTGCCTGTTCACGGAAGACTCCAGAGAAAGAATAGATTTTAAAAAGTTCATGCAGGAGAAAGACATGAATATCATCCCTGTTTCGGACTCAGAGCAAAGCCGCCTGGCCTGTTCTTTTGTCCCCCTTGAAAGCGGGACCATCTTCCACTATGACGTTGCACTTGACCAGGAAACAGGGAAAAGACTTGCAAGAGAAGGTGTTGAGATTATTCCTTTCCATCCGGAAGCCCTGCTTGCAGGAGGAGGGAGCCTGCGCTGCCATACCCTGAGGCTCTGCAGAAGAAAAAAATAAAAATATGGTTGAAAAAAGAGGGAAAGCCATGGAAAAAGCCGTGGAAAAAGCCGTAGACGGATTTCACGAAATTTAATAGAAGAAATCAAGAATTATCGAAACCGCATAGATTACCAGAGTTCCATGGTAAACAGGCAGTATCTTCATTCCGGCGCCCGGACTTTTTTCATACCACAGGTAAAGGTTTGCTCCTGCAAGGGGTACAAAGCCTGCAAGAAAGCCATAGTGAGCAATAGTCCCGAGCTCCTTAAGGAAGAAAATAGCTGTAAAGAAATGCAGGAGCGTAAAGCCCGTAACCCAGCACATAGCCCCCTTTACACCATAAAGGACAGCAATCGAATTCATGCCTCTTGCCCGGTCGTTTTCCAGGTCTATAAAGTCATTCAACCCCAGGTGAGCCATCGTCCAGGGATAGACAAAAACCATATAGAGCAGCATGGTCATATCCGGCTGCCCGTAGCAGAGATACCCTGCTGCAGGAAACAGGGTGATATCTGTTCTTCCCAGAAGCTGCGCAATCGGGTATTTCTGGTCTCTTTTTTTAATCTGGTAAAAAACTTCTATGCTGTAAGAATACAGCATTATTGCAAAGACATAGAGAGAATTGGGATATGGAAGGGTGAAGATAAGGGCAGAAGTAATCCCTGCAAGCAGGATAAACAGCCAGAAGGCATTTTTTGAAGAAATCGTCCCTGAGGGAATGGGCCTCTCTTTAAAAGGCCTCCAGTATTTGGTAAGGGTATTCTCGACATCAAACCTGTCTTTATGTCTGTCCACATAATCGTTGAGCACGAAGCCAGCTTCGAACCCCAGCAAGCCTATCAGAGCAGCTTTAATAATTAAAATCCAGGAAAAGCCGCCGTAATTCCCAAAAGCAAGCACAAGTCCGGAGCAGAAAATAAGGGGCCAGGCGGGGAGAAAGTGGGCACGGATGAGGTCGAGGTAGGCTTTCAGGGTTTCTTTCATTTTTTTGGCCTCAGCAACAATATATTTAAGTCTTTTGGCAGCCCAACGTCAAGCTAGCCAACACTTATTGAACGTCGAAATGTTAATAAATTGTAAAATGTAGATTTCGAACTAATTTTAAGTCAGTTTGACGAGTAAAGAGGTGCAGTAGTTCAATAGTATTCTTTTCTTTTTAAACCTTGCATAAATCTTAATAGAAGCTGTGAACTACCCCGCCCTGCTTTCTGATGAAAGCGAGGACGGAACTTCCTTAGAGTGATTACGTCACCTGGATATTTGCAGTGATGCAAGTATCCATCTGTAATCCTGTTTGTCGAAGATTATCTGAAAAACTCTGATAGCCTGTCCACAAAACATTCTGTGATAAGGACCGCTTCATGATGTTGATAGCACTATTTCTATCTCTATCAATAACGTTTCCACAATCACATTTCATAGTTCTTTCCCAAAGAGGCAGGTCGTGTCTTTTCTTTAGTTGGATTGATCTTTATCTTCTTCGTCAGATGCATATTTGCCCTGGTTATCCACATATTGCTTCAGTATATCTAAGGTTACTTGTCCTTCTAAGGTTACTTGTCCTTCTAAGGTTACTTGTCCTTCTAAGGTTACTTGTCCTTCTAAGGTTACTTGTCCTTCTAAGATTACTTGTCCTTCTAAGATTACTTGTCCTTCAAAGTTCAGTTCTTATTTAGTACTAAAAGCAGAATAGATTAGTATATTGGAAAGATGAGGTTTGGAAAGATGAGGTGTGACCCCAACGACTCATAAGAATAGTACCCTTGTCGATAGATCGGTTAATTAAACAAAAGCTTCGTAGAACTCTTCAGAATTAAACTCATATAATTTTCGAAAAAAGAGAAATAATCCTTTAAAGGACATCTCACGAGCATCTAGTTAAACTTGACATTTATGCAGATTTTTAAACCTGGCACATAATTCATATAGTCAGTGAAGAGGGAGGCAAAGCCGAGTGAGATACTCACTGTATGTCAATTTCTATGAATTTTGTGCCCGAACCTGAGGTGATAAAGCTTCAATGCCGATTTTTTGCAAAAAAGCATTACTTTACGGTATCTTTTAGTTTAGGAGAATATGATATTGAAAAATTTAATCGGAGAATAAATAATTGAAAAAATAGAGAAAAAGAAAGGAAGGAGGAAAATTGATGAAGGTTGAACCCCCAACTCCCTATTCAGAGAGTTGAAGAGATAAATAACTCTCTGAATAGCATGCTCTAGGAAGAACGATTGGCAAATCAAGTAAAATTGATTTGCCAATGAGTAATACCACATTATAATAGATAAGTATTTCGAATTCATTCGAATTACTCATTACAACCCACAATATAACAAAACAAGTAAAACTGATAAATATAGTTATTTAAAAACCGCAAGCTTGATATTTTTAAATAATAGCGCACCACACGACTCACTACACGACTCACTAATACAAGCTATAGATCTTCGTTTCCCATAAAACCTTATTTTTGCAGGGCCACCAGACAGCCTGGCGAAAGAGTTGAGATTTTACTTAAATTGAAAAAAGATTTTGGGCTTAAGTAAAATATTCTCTCAACCAGGGGGCATTTCCAGTATATGATCTCCGTTTATCTCTCTAATTACGGCACTGGCTTTTAATTTGGGATTTGCCTGGCTGGCAGGTTGGCAAAATTTCATTACAGAATCTTACTCAAAAATGACTTTGTCCTCTCGTTTCGGGCATTATGGAAGATTTCTTCAGGTGTACCTTTTTCTACTATGATACCGTCGTCCATAAAGAGGACACGGTCTCCGACTTCTCTGGCAAAGCCCATCTCGTGGGTTACGACAACCATTGTCATGCCTTCTTTTGCCAGGTCTTTCATGACGTTTAAGACTTCTCCGACCATTTCGGGATCAAGCGCGGAGGTGGGTTCATCAAAGAGCATTGCCTTAGGGCGCATGGCAAGGGCTCGTGCGATTGCAACCCTCTGCTGCTGACCTCCGGAAAGGGAACTGGGATAAACATTTGCCTTGTCTTCAAGCCCTACTTTTTTCAGGAGGGCATAGGCGCGGTCGTAAGCTTCTTTTTCAGGAAGACCGCGGACCTTTATAGGGGCAATGGCTACGTTTTTAAGGGCGGTCATGTGGGGAAAAAGGTTAAAACGCTGGAAGACCATTCCGACTTCCTCGCGGATCTTGTTGATATTCACGTTGGGGTCAGTGACCTTCTCCCCTTCAATCCAGATATCTCCCGAGGTGGGAGTTTCAAGAAGATTCAGGCAGCGGAGGAAGGTACTTTTTCCGGAACCTGAGGGACCTATCACGCAAACCACTTCGCTCTCTTCAACTTTCTCGGTTATTCCTTTAAGGACTTTCAGGCTTCCGAAACTTTTGTGGAGGTTATTCACTTCTATCACTTACGCCAAGCCTCCTCTCAATGTAATTAAGCACGTGGGAAATTCCCATGGTCAGGGCCAAGTACACAAGGGCAACTGAAATGTATGTCGGGAAAGTAGCAAAGGTCTTTGAGACATAAAGCATCCCGTTCTTTGCAAGCTCATGCACGCTGATGATTGCAAGCAGAGACGAATCTTTCAAAAGGGCTATAAACTCGTTTCCGAGGGGAGGGATTATCAGCTTTACAGCCTGCGGCATAATGACTTCCCTCATGGCCTGCCTTTCGGTCATACCCAGGGAACGGGCGGCTTCCATCTGACCTCTGTCAACGGATTTGATGCCTGCACGCACAATCTCCGCATTGTAAGCTCCGCTATTGATACTGCACACCGCGATACCCGCGATAATCGGGTCGATCATGAAAGGATCTCCTGTAATCCCGATGATAAGGCCAGGTATACCATAGTAAAAAAGCAGGATCTGTACGAAAAGAGGGGTGCCCCGGATAAAATCAACATATATTGTACTCGGAATTTTGAAAACCGATCTTTTAGAGAGTTTTCCGAAAGCTGCAATTGTCCCCAGGATTAACCCGAAAAATATCGCAAAGGTAGTGACCTCTATGGTGATTACCGCACCCCGCAACAAACTCGGAAATACATTAATAGCGTGTTCAAGGTAGGACGCTAAAAGAGACAAACTATAACCTCAGTTATTTATAATATATAAAACGGATTACTTTTTGTGAATAATTAGTCTGTTTGTAATGTGTAGCTCCTCTTTGAGCTCGAATTAAATACACCCACCCGATCCAACCAGATGGGGATTTCTCTTCAGCAAATATCTCTGCAAATGGGCTGCAGTAATGCCTTTAGAGCGTGGGATTTTAAAGCAACATCCAGTGCAAATACACGTTTTACAGAAATATATAATTGAAAACACTTTTCCATTATATAAAACCAATCATTTGTAACAAAGATATCGGTGGACATATTTTGTAAATGAAGGGCAAGATAATTAAGGCAAAGCAAAAATCAAAAGATTTGGCCGAATATTGAAGAAACTAGAGAAAAAAGAGCAGAAACAAAACGAGAAGAGATGGGAGAGCAGCACAAAATGTGCCAGCTCTCGAGTTACAGTTAGATTTACTCTTAGATTTACTCTTCCATGTATGTTGGGAGTTTTGTCAGGAGTTCGTCGTACTTGCCACTGGCTTTGACGTTCTCAAGACCCGCGTTGATTTTAATAAGGAGTTCGGTGTTGCCGGTGCGGACGGCAAAGCCATAGTCTTCACTGTTAAGGGGCTCGCCAACGATCTTGATTACATCGGGCTGAGCTGCGATGAAAGCTTCCGTGACAGGCAGGTCGTTGACCATTGCATCGGCACCACCGATCTTGAGTTCTTCGATGGCTTCATTTACATGGGGGAAATCCTTAATCTCAGCAATGATTCCGGCTTTCTGGAGCTCTTCTGCCTTCAGGAACCCGGTAGACCCGGTCTGGACAGCAACGGTCTTGCCCTTCAGGTCATCAACACTCTGAATGTCTTCATTGCCAATGAGTACGGCAAGAGCCAGGCCCGCGTTGATATAAGGTTCACTGAAGTCAACCTCTTCTTCACGTTCATCGGTGATTGTCATGCCTGAGGCAATAATGTCAACATTTCCAGTCTGGAGAGCCGGGATAAGGCCGGCAAAGTCCTGATCAAGATACTCAACCTTAAAGCCCTGATCTTCAGCAATCGCGTTCATGAGATCAACGTCAAAGCCGATTATATTTCCATTGGAATTTACAATTTCAAAGGGTGGGAACTGGGCTTCTGTTCCTACAATATAAGTGGGCATTTCCCCGACGGAAGCATTTCCTTCAACACCGGATCCCTCTTCAGCTGGGGTAGTTTCTTCGGCGGCTCCTTCTGCTGCTTCCTCTGTACTCTGCTCAGCACAGCCGGCTGCAAAGACAACAGTCGTAATAACGAGGAGCATTGCAATGATCTTTAACATTTTTTGCATACAAGTACCTCTGAAAACTCTTCATTAATATTAAATATGTAAGATAATTAAACTTTTATAAAATATCAGACAAAAGATTAATAGCTTTGGATTTCAAATTAATTTCTTCAGATAGGAAAGTGAAATATTTTAAAATGGAAAAAGAACTTAACTAGAAAAGCCATAAAGTTAATAAAACTAAATTAAAAACCACCGGTACCTTCACTTCAATCATTATATTACATAAATACCCGATAAAAAAACTGAAATCTCTTTTGTACTTCCCACGGTACAGGATAGTTCAACAAATTTACAAACATGTGTTTCTATATATATTTCTATATATGTTTCGATATATGTTTTCATATATATATGGAGTCCACTGAAAAACTCTGTACGCACCTAATTTAGAGTATAAAGTTCAGGTAGAATTCAGCAAAGGGAAGAAAATTTGAGCGCAAACAGGATACAGGTAAAATAAATTTACAATCCTCGCCGGGGCTCAAATAAGAAAAAATATTGATGTTAACAGGGCTTTGCCCAGAGACTGAGTTGTAAATATTTTATGTGGAAAACTGATATATTCGGAAAATGTCAGTGAGTTCAATATTTACCACATAGTCCCGGTTTTTGTATGATTATGTCTGGGACTTCTGGGTTTGTGACCGAAAAACAGAAGAAACACTCTGGTACAGAGATTTAATAAAAATGCTTTATTGCAATTTTACACTTGCAATTTTACACGGTCATAAACTGGATAATAACCGGTATTTCAAAAAAAGAAATGTGTAGCCTTAAAAGGCCACATTGGCGGATTGTAATTTATAAATTGCTTATGCAGTGGTTTATTCTTCGTCAGCTGGAGCTTTTTCTTCAGTTGAGTTGTCAGCGACGTCTTCTTCAGTTGAGTTGTCAGCGACGTCTTCTTCAGTTAAGTTGTCAGCGACTTCTTCAGTTGAGTTGTCAGCGACGTCTTCTTCAGTTGAGTTGTCAGCGACTTCTTCAGTTGAGTTGTCAGCAACTTCTTCGTCAACGGGTTCTACTTCAGCGACTTCTTCACCTTCAACGATATCTTCTTCTGCTACAGGAGCTTCATCGGTCACTTCTTCATGAGCTGCTTCTTCAGCAGGTTCTTCAGCGGTCTTGTCAGCACATCCGGCTGCAAAGACAACAGTAGCAATTACAAGAAGCATTGCAATAATCTTTAACATTTTTTTCATTAATTATACCTCTAATAGTTCTCTTCCTTTTTTTACACCCATCTCATACAAATTCATGAGATATTTATATGAGATATTTATGCATGAACCCCCAATGAGATTAAAACTTTTCGATTTGACAAAAAAATAAAAGGACGAAGGGTCCAAGACTTACCCAACAGACAAGCCTGATAGATTCTTTTTTGAAATTTACTAATTTATATTAGTGCAATATGAATATATTAGAGTACCAAGTGTCATAAATAAGTTAAGATGGAGAAAATATAGCCAGTTAGGGGGAAGCCGTGAGTCGTCAGTAGGCAGAAAGATTATTTAAAGACATCATAATATTCGTCCGGCGCGCATCTGCAAAACTTTAAAGCCTCAAGTGTAAAATTAGTTAAAAAAGCAGTATGAGGATAAGACCCTGAATACCTATAAAACCCTGAAAAGCTCTGGAATGGCTCAAAGAGAATTCAAAAAATCCATATTCATAGGATATGCCAGGCAGGTAAAAAATGAAACAGAAGCAAAGGCTTTCATAAAAGAGATAAAAGAGCTACATAGAGACGCAAACCATAATGTTTCAGCTTATTTTGTAAAAGAAGAAGGCTCTTTTGCCCTCAAATACGATGACGACGGAGAACCTGCAGGCAGCTCCGGAAAACCCGTTTTTAAGGTTATAGAATCAAAGGGGCTCTATAATACAGCTGTAGTTGTGACCCGGTACTTTGGGGGAATAAAGCTGGGCTTTGGGGGGCTTTCCAGGGCGTACAGGGAAACAGCAATTTCAGCTATTGAAAAGGCAGGTACTGTAGAGATCTTTGAAGAAGTAAGGTTCAGGATACGTTTCAGATATCCGGAGATTCAAAAGATTAAGAATCTCATTGAGGAACACGGAAAAGTAGAGGACGAAAAATATTCTGATAGCGTCGAATTTATTTTCTGTATAAGAAAGATTTGTGAAGAGAAATTTATTGAAAAACTGGTAAAACTGACAAGAAATAAAGTTGAGCTTGAGAAGATTTAACTTTAAGAAGTAGGACTGAACCTTGAATTGAGAGCAAGATTTTGAAATTAGCGCAGGATCTTGAATTAAACTTTAAAGAAGTGCCCCCTCAAATAAAGAAAAACTAAAATGCAGGAAACCGCTAAAAACTATAGGAGATATACATCCTTTAGAGATTGCTCAGCTATTGGGAAATATTCTATGCTAGAAAATGCATAAACTTGAAAAAGATAAGAAAGTTAAACCGAAATTTGATCCGAAGTTGAAAGTATCTATACTCAAAAAACCCACAATGAAACTCAAGAGGGAATATTGGAAGTGTAATATTGAGGTACAACAAATTTTCAATGATACTTATTTCAGTTGTTTTCTTCATGGTACTGAGCGCATGTGCAGGTTCAGCTGCCACCGAGCCATTGGAAGGAGACGAGCAGGAAATTAACTCGGCTATTAGCCACCAGATCAGCCCTGTAGTCTCAGGAGACTACATTGTCTGGCAGGATGAAAGAGACGGAAACTGGGACATCTACATGTACGACATGTCCGTAGGAAGAACTGAAACTCCCCTGTTCGCCGGCCCAAAAGACGAAATAGAACCGGCAATTTCAGGCAACCGAATTGTGTTTTCGGACGAAAATAGAGGCAACTATGATATTTATCTGTACGATCTTGACTCCAAGACCAAAACCCAGATTACATTGGACAGGGCAGACCAGAAAGAGCCGGCAATATCAGGCGACATAATTGTCTGGACAGACCGCAGGAACCAGGACACTGACATTTACATGTATGACATTACCACCAAAAAGGAAACCCGGATAACAACCGATAAAGCAGACCAGAGCCAACCTGCGATCTCGGGGAATATCATCGTCTGGAAAGATCCGCGCAACGGTAATGACGATATTTACATGTACGATATCAATACAGGCAAAGAAAGCCCTGTAGTTACGGACCCTGCAGGGCAGGCAAACCCTGTCATTGAAGGAAACTACATTGTCTGGGAGGACAGGCGGGATGGAAACCTTGATATCTACATGTATGACCTTTCAAGCAAAAAAGAAATACCTGTTTGTATTGACCCGTCCCCACAGAAAACCCCTGCTATCTCGGGCGGAAGAATAGTATGGGCTGATGGGAGGATAAAGGGAACAAACATCTTTATATACGACATAGCCACAGGACAGGAAAATACAGTTTCCACTGCATCTGAATATGAAAGCAACCCTGCAATCGACGGCAACCGGATAGTCTGGCAGGACAAGCGTAAAGGTACCATGGACATCTTTATGTTCACAGAAGAAGGTTCCGGGACAGGCGCTGCTGCCGGGGAAGAAACGGGAGACAAAACCGGGGCAAAAGAATCCCCTCTGGGCATCTATCCTGCATCAACTGCGGTTATAGCGGCTTACCTGATAGTAACTTCAGGGAAGAACAGGAAGAGAAAAAATTAACTCCTGCAAACTTGATATTAAGTAAAAAACAGGTCAAGGAAGATACTTAAAAAATAAATAGAAAATGAGAATATTAAACTGTCATGGATAAAGATTCGAAAAAAATAAAAGGGCTTAAAGTCCGAAAAATGAGCAGGGAAGAAACCGGATTCGCAATTGAGATGGCAGTCGCGGAAGGTTGGAACCCTGGCATCCATGACGGAGAACTTTTTTACGAAGCTGATAACGAAGGCTTTTTTATTGCAGAGCTTGAAGGCAAGCCCGAAGGTTGTGCTTCTGCTGTCGCTTATGATGATTCTTTCGGTTTTTTCGGGCTCTACGTAGTCAAACCCGAATTCAGGAAAAAAGGCATCGGAATAAAACTGACCGAAAAATGCCTGGAATATCTGGAAGACAGAAACATCGGGCTAGATGGAGTTGTGGAAAACGAAAAAAAATACCAGCAGGTTATGAAATTCAGGTCTTCTTACAGCAACCTGCGTTTTGAAGGCAGGGGAGGAGGAAAAGTCCCGGATGGACTTGTAAAGATCTCGAAAGTCCCCTTTGAAAAACTGCTTGCCTACGACAGGAAGATGTTTCCTGCCCCAAGGTCCGGCTTTCTTGAGAAATGGATAAATCAACCCGACTCTTCCGCCTTTGCGGCAGTGGAAAAAGGTGACATGAAAGGGTACGGCGTAATCAGGAAGTGCAGGAAAGGGTATAAGATAGGTCCTCTTTTCGCAGACGACCAGGTTACAGCAGAGAAAATATTCAGGGCCCTCAGAGCATCAGTTCCTGAGGAAACCATTTATCTTGATGTCCCCGAACCGAATAAAAAAGCAATGGAAATAGCAAAAAAGTATCACATGAATGTAATGTTCAAAACTATCCGCATGTACAGCCGAAAAGAACCTGATATAGAGCTTGATAAGGTTTATGGGGTTACGAGTTTCGAGCTTGGATAACAAAGAATAAAGTTTCGGACTTGGATAATAAAGAATAAAAACAGACGAGAAGAAAAAACAGTTAAGGGCAAGGAGTATCGTAGGGCAATAGTTGTAGTTCAGGATATCAGTTAGAACTCGATATCCCTTATATGGTGCTCATACTTTTCTTCCCAGGCTGGAGTAGTTATGCAAATCTGCTTCAGGCTGCCCCGGAACCAGAACCTTTTCTCCAGAGGCACCACGACCACGCCCCCTACCCGGACTTCAAACTCCCTGCCCTCAATTACCCACATGCCGAACCCTTCAAGAATATAATACAAAAAAATCGCGTTTTTCATGAACAAACTCTTCTGCATGTCCTGTTTCGGTTTCCTGGTACAGGACAACTGCATTCCGGTTGTCTTCTTTCGTAATATAGACCCTCATCCGGACTCCGTGTTTCTCGATTACTTCTGCATTTTCAGGTCTGGAAACTACACGAGAAAAATCCCCCTGAAGGAGCAGGGAGCTCAGGAGAAGAGGATTTTTCTGCAGGGGGATTAAACAGGAGCAGGTTCTCTTCAAACCCACACTTGCCCGGTTTTAACTTACAATGTATATTTTTTAACAGATACTGATCCAATAAATATATAAATGCTATACGTATATCCATGCAGAATGTTTCTAGAGAGCAAAAAAGCGCATATGGCCGTGATTTTAGGCTGTGTATTTTACAGCATGAATGGGCTTTTTATTTCCCGTATCCATGATATGGCTATTTCTCCGGTAATTTTTTACAGATTGCTCTTTGGGCTTCTGTTTTTCTCTATATATATAATTGCGAGAGGGAAAACTTCAGACCTCAGGTTAAAGAAAAAGAAAAAAAGCCTGTTCCTGCAGGGAGTACTCGTTGTTATATGCATGCTGCTCTATTTTACCTGCCTGAAGATTACATGCGTATCCATTGCAATATTACTCCAGTATACAGCTCCAATCTATGTCATGCTGGCTTCCCCTTTTCTCCTGAATGAGAAAATCGGAAAAAAAAGTATAGTTGCCCTCTTCATCGCAATCACAGGAGTTTTGCTTATAGTCAGGCCCGAAAACGGGCTTTCCGGAATTGAGCTTACCGGCACCTACATGCTGGGCATGATAGCAGGGTTGCTTTCGGGAGTTGTCTTTGCGGCTCTGATCCTGAACGTAAAAGTTTTAAAAACGGAATACCCGGAACTTGCAATAGTCTTCTGGCCCATGGGGATTGCTTTTTTGCTGCTAAGCCCCTTTGCATTTGAGGTTTCTCCGGCTGTCCTTTACAGCAACCTGAAAGTGCTTGCTACTTTCGGAATGGTATCCATAGGTTTCGGAGAGATCTTTACAGTTCTCGGACTTGCAAACCTTAAAGCCCAGACCGGAAGCCTCCTTTCCCTGATAGAACCTGTCAGCGGGGTATTTTTTGATGTGGCTGTACTTGGAATTGCACTTTCTGTTGAAACTCTTACAGGTTGTACCCTGATAATAGGTTCTGCAATGATTATAAGCCTTAATGACTCGGAGAAGTTTCCGAAAAACTAAGTGAAGGAACTCCACGGAGCTTGCTAAAAGAGCTTCCTCCGAAGATCCCTCCCAGAACCCTCAGGAAGATTCACAATGAGCAGTACTCATCCCTTGCCCGGAAAAGCGCTTTTATATTCTCGAGTGGGGTATGGGGAGCAAGCCCGCAACCCGGTGCAAGAATATCGATCCCATCTTCAAGGCATGCCCGAGCTTCAATTAGAACCTCTTCAGGCCCTTTTGTCAGCAGGGTATCAGAAGGGGACACATTTCCTATCAGACGCCCCCGGTTACCCACAATTCCCTTTGCAAAACTGATACCCACTTTTTCTTCAATGCTGATTCCCTCAAACCCGGCGTCTGCCAGAGGGTCAAGGACGGCTGTGGCATCCCCACACATATGGAGGATTTTTAATCCTTTCACCTCCCTGCAGAATTTACTATGGAGTGGAAAAACCGAAGTCTCAAACATCTGAGGGGCAATAATATCAGGCCCTGCTTCGGAGTCTATAAGCACTACGGCATCTGCTCCCCTCTCCAGCAAACCATTTGCATATTCAATGCAGGCTTCAGTCAGAGTTCCCATCAGTTCTTCAACAACTTCAGGATTTGTCACAAACCACATAAGGTAATTTTTCATGCCCGCAAGCATAGAAGCGAGTCCTGCAGGACCCACTAGCCCTGCAACAACGGGCACGTCTTCCCCTACATGTTCTTTTAGGATTCCAACTGCATCCAGAACTACCGATGTCCGCCTGCTTTCAAGAAGCAAATCGGGGACTGAAATCTCCTTAACGTCTTTCTTTTTCTTGCAGGGGAAATCAGTCACATAAGGCTGTATATCAACACTGCCTTCAGCGACTGTACAGCCCAGCGTTTCGGCAAGCACTGTAGTGCAAAAAGGACAGCGTACATTCTCAAACCCTGCAATCTCATGTCCTGCCAGGGCAAGTGCCGCCATTTTGCGGGCATCGTAATTAGCCTGGGGCCAGGAAACTCCTGTCAGTTCCATAAGTTCAACAGTGCCTGTCTGGGTTACGGAACAGACAGGGACCATATCAACGGCTTCACCTTTAAGCACCTTTCCAAATCTTGTATTCAAGGTAAATTCACTCATATTGTTCACCATATATAGTACAGAGATATTATGATTACTGAGATTCGGCTGTCAACTCTAAGAATGATTTCAAAGATATTAGTTATGTCATAATATACAAAGAAACAAATATAAAAGAAATATAAATTAATAAACGTCACAGAAGTTAAGAAGAAATTGATGGGTGAGAAGACTGGAAACCTTTATGGAGCTTTTATTCTTGGGCTTGCACTGGATAATACTATGTAAAGGACGGCTATAGGCATTGCAATAGGGATTGGAGCTGGAATAAGTTTAGGAGCTATCCTGAAGTTTGGACCAGACCAGAAAAAAGGAACAAAAAAGAAATTAAGCTGCTGATCGCCATGGTGGTTACAACTTTGATTCTGGTCCTGTCAGCTGCATTTATGGCTTATTGAAAAGGGGCTCTACGCCAGTTTCCCGGAGGTACGCTAATTTCAAATCTTGCACCTTCTCCTTCGATTCCTGTTTCAGTAATTTCCATGCCTGTAATGGAAAGTATACCTCTGACAAGGAAAAGACCAAGCCCGGTATTTCGACCTACGGATTTCTCAAAAATAAGTTCTTTCATAACAGAAGAGACCCCTATGCCATTATCTTTTACTTCGATTACAACACTTTCCCCGACTATACGAGAGCTTACATCGATCTCACTGACGTGTTCTCCATGGTTTCTTGCATTGTCAAACAGGTTGTAGAAAGCTTTTTTGAGCAGGGGATCAGCATATACTTCAAGCCCGTTATCCTCGATGGAAAACTTCAATCCCTGCCCGGAAAAAGAAAAAGCTGCCTCTTTTGCAAGGCTGCTTATAGACTGCCAGGTAGGGGAAACAACTCCAAGTTCCTGGTAATCCTTTGTGAAAATAATCTGGCTGTGGATTGTTTCAATTCCTTTGTTAAGATTTCGGAGGTATTTTGAGATCCTTAGGTCTTCTTTTACATCCGGGGGAAGCATTTCCGATATCAACTCGGTATACCCTGAAAGTACATTCACCTGGTTGAGAATATCATGCCTGGTAATATTGCTCATGAGGTTTATCTTCTTGTTTGCCTGCTTCAAAGCTTCCTGATACCGATGTATCTCCGTGATATCATGGATCATTACCAGCTTGCCCTCTTCATAATCCCCTGCCAGAAGGGGACTGACACTGACCGAAAAGAACTTTGTTTCCAAATCGATCTTGAGTGAGATTTCCCTGCTGAAACTGTCCTCCGGAGAATTACCAAAAATCTCCACTCCCTCCCCGAAAATGCTATTTATGTTTTTCCCCAGGACCTCTTTTCTTCCTTTTCCGGCGAGTTCAAGTGCTGCCTGATTAATATCCACGATAGTGTTTGAAAGATCCACAACAATGTACCCATCGTTCATGGATTCTATCACGCTCTGCCTGGCAACAGGAATGATGTTAAGGAACTCATGCTCGATTGTTCCCCAGAAGAGGATCAAGCCGGTTATTGTAAAGGAAAAAGGGGTAGGATCAAAAAATGCAAAGGGCCCTATATCTGCTACGTGTATTATATTTGCAAGAACCGGAACACAGGCTGCTGAAAGGGCAATGGCTGCCGGGGTCCCGTAAGGCGTGATAAGATGGATAAACTGCCGGAAAAAGAAAAAGATTCCTGCAAAGATCAAAACAAAGGAGTAAATATAGAAAATCCAAAAAAATGCCCCATGCTCAAATACAAGGAGAGGAAAGCCTCCTGAAAAATCAAGATAGTAACCTCCAAAGTACAGCCCATGGATGCCATTTGTAAGCATTAGTAGAATTGAAATGAAGGGAAAAATAAAAAGCTGCTTCTCATACTTTCGGGCAAATTGTCTGCATATTCCGGAGTATTCAGCTGCAAATAAAAACCAGGTTACAGGAGCAAAGGCCATCCCCACGTACTGGAGACGAGCAAATCAAATTGCGTGCGGCCACCCCAACCTAAAGGATGGGGTATGCTGATGGGCCGCCCGCCCGGTTATTCTGGTACTTAGAAATCGTCAATTTTCCGTTGCCTAGACTTTAATCTATATGATTGAACCTCTGTTTTCGGTTTTCCCTGCGACTCCTTAATGTAGTGCTTGATTGTGTCAGCGGTTACATTTCCAACGGATCGATAGAATTTACCACTTGACCATAGACTTCCACCCCAATATCGTGTTCTCAGTTCAGGATGAAGCTTGAACAATCTGTAAGAACTACCTCCTTTCAAGTATTGAACCACCTCTGATAGAGAGGTGCTTGGGTGGAATTCCAGGAACAGGTGAACATGATTATCTACAACTTCCAGAGCATGGATTTTGTAGCCTTTCTCTGTGCAAATATTGTGGAATATAGACTCGCAATCCTTTTTAACTCGTTTATTGTAGAATATCTTGTATCGATACTTAGGCACCAACACGATGTGGTAGGTAATCTGACCATAGCCATGGCTAAAACTGCGCAATTCCAACGCTTATCACATCCTAGCCATAGGTAGCTGGAACCACCTGTGGCTATGGTGTCAAAAAACCTCATTTTACAAAAAAACGATGATTGATACAGTTTAAGCGAATACAAAACAGCCAGCGAGGGTTCACTTCATCCCCGACCTGAAGGTCAGGGTATTCGTGACCCTCTGCACTCCCATAGTAATAAATACTTATACTCAATATCCATGAACCCGATTTCAAAAGCGTAATTCACAGACCAGAGAGCCATACAGAGCATAATTAAGATAAAATATTTTGAAAAAGGCAAACTGCGGTGATTAAAGGCTTTATATGCTCTGATTGCAAGCAAGGTACATATAAGCCCTGAAAAGATTAATGCCCCCATATAGGGTAACGCAGCGGTGTGGATTTGCAGGCTGATAAGACGACCTTCCTTTTTTGAATTATTGCTAGGGAACAGGGAGAGCCAGGAAATATAAGTAAAAAACACCAAACGTTTTAATAAAAAAACAAAGACTATCTATATAAATTTATGCATTGAATGCAATGGATAAATAAGTTTGCGATGATACTGCTCACGATATAGATTTCCTGAACATAAAAATAAAGAGCCACAAAATTTGCTCTGTTAAAAAAACAATTTTTTTGCTCAGATTAAATATCCATATCATTTAGAGAGCTTTCAGATCATTTGCTCAGACTGTTTAGAAACATATGCGGATTAGAGGCATATGCTGATCATTTATTATCGACAGGTTAACTGAACATCGAAAATCCTTAAGTTTTCCAGATGTTTTTTATTTCCCATTACCTGCAAATATTCCTTTTTAACTAAGTCCCAATTCTTGAAATTTCGTGTGAAATTTCCTCTATACATCATAATCTTTCTTCTTATTGAGTATACATTATAACCTTTCTTCTTATTATATTAGATTATAACCTTTCTTCTTATTGAGTATACATTATAACCATTCTTCTCATGGAATATACATTATAACCTTTCTTCTTATTATATTAGATTATAACCTTTCTTTTTATTATAGTATATTATAACCTTTCTTCTGATTATATTAGATTATATTTCTACCAGGAAGTTACTCTGCATAAAGTTTGATTCCAAATGCAAATTTAAAAAAAGAAGAAAAAATGAAAAGCAAAACAAAACTTTTGTAGAGAATTTAAGAAAACCTTCCCATACCTGTAAAATAAATATTGAGGGGATTTGATATGGATTTTAGATTGCTACAGCTCCTGGCCAAAATGGAATAGATCCTAAGAGGAAATTCCTTAAAGGAAACTCCAGGAAAACTGCTACATAAAAACTGCTACATAAAAACTGCTACATAAAAACTGCTACATATTTTCTTATCAGACTCTATTGTTTTTAAGAGTTGCAAGGATATTGGTGAATTCACTTTGAACCTGCACTTCCCAAAATCTGACGTGTCCAAGATTTTCTACTTAATGTTTTGTAGATCATTCATAAAACATCTTGAATCTTCAAAACCGGATAATCCGGATTTTCCGCACCCTAGATACTCCCCAAAAGGCAAGACATTTACCTCCAGGATTTCCAGGAACCTGGGGGGGGTCAAGATCTTTTGTAAAATAAGTGTCCAGAACAAGAAGATTTACGATTATCTCATAGAATTTTAGAAGCTCGTAGTCTTCACTTCCGGAACTGCAAGAAGAAGCTGTCCTGTAAATCAGTCCATGAATACAGGTCAGATAGATGGAAAGTGTGTTTATCAGGGATTCAAGGTTTTTTTCTTCAGGAAAAACAATAGGAATACGCCTTAAAACTTCCGGATTCGGGCTCCCATTGTAAAACCTGTCATTCTGGCAGATCTCGAAAAAGACCCTTGAAATTGAACTGTTAAGTGCGACGAGGACGTAAGAATATCTTGAAGGGTCCTGAAGCACGATTCCACCACCTTTTTCAAAGATACTGTTTTTGCTCCAGAACATGATTGATTTCACTTCTTTATAAGCCCAGGGTTTATTTAGGGACGGAATTTTGTATATAGAATCAACATTATATTACCAACATTGTATTGTTAATAGTATAATATTAAAAGCATATTATTATCATAATAGTATTAAAGACATATTACCGACGTTATAATATTAATATAATATTCCTAACATCATATCATCAACATATTTATTTAGATAGACGAAAATTATTTTAAATTGTGCAGAGCCGATTCCGGAAACAAAAGGAAATATGGGAAATGAAATTTATGTGGATTAAAAAATTCGGAAGGATTCAGACCATACGTATTAACTTCTAATAAGCAGACCCTAACTTCTAATAAGCAGACCCGTTAATCCGGTTCTTTAAAGGGTAAAAATTATCTCAGGGATATCGTTTTCATTAAAATTTTCGAGCATTAAGGAGGAGGAATGAACTGTCAGGATTGATATCTATGCTCCCGCAGCACCGGAGCCAGGGAAATTAATCCTTCTGTACAGCAAAGATCTGAACCTTTCACAGGCTCAGTGATTCCAAATGGAAAAACTGTCATTCTGCCCTGAGAGCACTTTTACCCCGTGGGTAAAAAAAGGTCAATATATATAAACTTTTTCATAAAAATCTAAATGTAAAATAATGAAGGATAGGGTACTCGAAAAAAAAAATGAAACGGAAAGTAAAAAGCAAAAAGAAACGGAAAGTAAAAAGCAAAAAGTGAGGTCTGAATAAACTTCAAATAAAGAGTTATTCAAACCCTTTATCTATTTAAAGGAAGCTGAGGATTCCAGGGAATTCGGAGTCGAATGCGTACTTTTTAAAGTTAGAGGTTTCGAGAATCTTCTGCTTTATGTAGTAGAGCACACTCATAAGGCTTTCACTGTTTTCCGATTCCATATCTCCTGCATATGGGTGGATATTATCTTCAAGGGCACCCAGAAGCTTCGGATCAATACCATCTCCAAAGTAAACATCCATAACCAGAAGGTTCGAAATTTGCTCATAAAAGTCTGCAAGCTCATCAAGCCAGCCCGCAACACTATTCCCTGCTGCATACTTCTGCCGGTTAAGGAACATGAGATAGCCGGAAATATTAGCGATCAGATCCTCAGTCAGCCTGTCTTCAGGAAATACAATTGGGAATCGTTTCATTACTGCAGGGGTTACAAAGCTTGAGTATATCATCTCATACTCACAGACTGCTGGAAAAAGTCTGGCGATCTGACTGTTAAGGACCGCAGTTACATAAGGGTATTTTTCCGGTTCTTTAAGGACAATCCCACAGCCACCCTCAAATACACGGTTTCCGGAAGCGTCATAAGCTGCCTGCAAACGATAGCCTTCGGTAGCAATGATTTTCGGAGTGCTAAGGTACTCCAGAAGTTTCCTGCCCCTCACACTATAGTAGGCTGCAGAGTCAAGGGGAGAGTTATCATGACCGAACTGATTTTTGAATTCCAGGATCCTCCTGTATGCCATAGGGAACCTGACTTTCAGTTCTTCTGGAGGAATCACTCTGCACTCCTTCCTGTTGCCTTTGTCTGACAGCTCATAAGGCAGCATAAAACGGTAAGGTGAAGAGTTAAATGCAAATCTCTCGGAAAATGTGCCTGAGACATAGGGATAAATTAGTTCAGGTTCTAAAATTACGGGTTTACAGAGACCTTCACAGAGATAAAGCGAGTCAGAATCGCTACCTTCTGGAACGACAAGCCTGTGCAGCAAACCATTTTTTGTGCTGATACCTCCGAAGATACTTTCAGATATGTCTTCAAGTGTGGTCGGGAGTTCACAGATTCTTTCTACAATTCTGTTTTCATTCAGTAACATCTATTATTCACTTCTGTAGAAATATATTGAGAAAATTCCTTTTCTCCTGTTTTTACTCTCAGGGCTGGATCTTACCTGAGTTGTTGAAAAATAATTTAATCTCAGCACTATAGACTTTGATGCCCCATTAAAACCATCAAAATCCGGCCTGAAACGCAGGATAAGTTTTGTATAGTTACCTGCAGGAAATAGTAGAATAACATAGATATATAAATATATTCTCACTGAAAATTAATTATAAATATAAATCATGACAGATAGCTGAAGGGAATAAATATCTGCTTACTGCAAAGTTTCAGGTATGTAATTCTGAGATCCAAAATTAAAGATCCAGTTTTAATTCCATTATTCAAGAGAAGGAAGGGAGGGAGGGACTAACCAAAAAAATTTAAATATTGATTTTCAGACTACTTACATATGCAAGGAAGCAAATATTCCGAAAAATATCAAATAAGAGAAGCTGTAACCGAAGACATTTCCGGAATGCTTGAGGTCTTTAACTATTACATTGAAAATAGTTTTGCAGCATATATAGAAACCAAGGTTGGACCCGAGTTTTTTCAAGCTGTTCAGAGTGAAAAAGAGCAGGATGAAAATGAACATTTTCCTTTTTACGTTATTGAAGAAAAGGGCAAAATAATAGGAATCGGAGCCCTCAGACCATATTTCCCATTCCCGAATTTCCGGCACACAGGTGTAGTTTCTTATTTTATCCTGCCCGGGCACACAAGAAAAGGCCTTGGGTCCAGGATGCTGGACAAACTCTATACGGAAGCCAGAGAGAAAAAGATGAAAAACCTCCTTGCAAATGTATCCTCAAAAAATGAAGCCAGCCTGAACTTTCATCTGAAACACGGTTTTATTGAATGCGGGAAGTTCCTGGAAGTCGGGGCCAAGTTTGGGAAATCTTTTGACATTATATGGCTGCAGAAGTTCCTGGAGAAAGATCAGGGGTAAAAAAGAGAAATGGATAAAGAACATAAAACGAAACTGCAAGTTTGACTCACCTGTCAGAGAAATACCCTCCTTATTTTCCGAAACGGTGTTAATATTGTACAAATAGCAAAGTTCCCATCAAAATTATACCCTTCTTTTAAAAAAACAGGGAAAATTAAAATAGAAGAATCAGAATATAAATAGATGGTGGGGAGTTAATTTGAGATATAAGAAAGCTTTGCTGCTATTTATATTCATTTTATTTCTTGAATTTCCGGCTGCAAATATAGATTGGATAAGATATATGAAAAATTCCAGTTCTGCAGTAGGAGATTTGACAACGGGCCTGGTAGAAGGAGAGATCATCCGCATTGATGACGGGAAATACAGGGATGGTGTGGTTGATAATTTTGATTATTTATTAAATACGAAATACCTTTCGATTCACCCATGCTACTGGAAATACCTGAAGTGGATTCGTCCATTATTCAAGTTAGTGGGACAAATGAATGTAGGCCGTAGTTAAAGAGATTTTTTGAGATGGAAAATATGAAAGCGGTAAGGATTCATGAGTTTGGCGGACCGGAGGTTCTGAAGTACGAGAAAATTCCAGAACCTCACCCAGGGCCGGGGGAGATTCGAATTCGAATAATTGCAACTGGGGTCAACCCAATAGACTGGAAGATACGCAGAGGTCTGTTGGGGGAAATGCCTTTACCAATGACGATGGGACTGGACGTTGCAGGTATTGTAGACGCTCAGGGACGGGAAAAAGGTCCCTTCCAGTCCGGAGAAGAGGTCTTTGCCAAAGTCTCGATAGGACAGGGAGGATATGCCGAATACACAGTTGTCAATTCTTCACAGGCGGCAAGAAAACCCAGAAGTATCGGGTTCATTGAAAGCGCATCAATTCCAACTGCAGGACTGGCTGCCTGGCAGTCCCTCTTTGATATTGCAGGGCTGGAAAAAGGACAGTCGATCCTAATCCATGGCGCAGCAGGCGGAGTTGGGAGTTTTGCAGTCCAGTTTGCGAAATGGAAAGGAGCTTATATCTTTGGCACTGCTTCCGAGAAAAACAAGCAGTTCTTAAAAAGCATAGGTGCTGACGAATTCATCGACTATAAAAACCAGCGATTTGAAGATGTAGCCGGCAAGGTGGACGTGGTACTGGATACTATAGGAGGAGACACCTTTGAGAGGTCCTGGGAAGTGTTAAAACCCGGTGGATTCCTGGTAAGTACTGTAGCAGGCATTCCAGAAAAAGCTCCCGAAAAACACGGCGTACGTGCACAAACTCTCATGACCCAGGCTAACGGAGGAGAACTGGCTCAAATCGCAGCCATAATAGACGAGCAGCCGATAAAACCGGTGGTAACAACAGTACTCCCCCTTTCCGAAGCCAGAAAAGCGCATGAGATGAGTGAAAGCCGTCATACTCGTGGGAAGATAGTGTTAAGAGTGGCAGAAGACCCGCAGTGAAAACAGGGAGAATCTGGTAAAAGAAACCGGTCAAAATATCCGGCGTCATCCAGATCTCCAAAGCCAGCAATAAAACTATTAATTTCAACTACAACCGTATAGTTATTAGAAAGTGACTTATCACACAGATCAACATCGATTTCTCCCGGCACCCAAACGCCGGGTTGTGTTGAATTATAATCCTTTAAATAAAAATATTTATTAAATAAAGGTTCAGTCCGGGAGACTGAGAAATCTTCAGACTAACTTCAACAAGCTTAATATCCTATTACCACCGATTTTATTTATACCAGATTATTTTAATGCACGCATATTTTTTGGCAGAAACTGGAAAAGGCATTTAATTTAAAACCGATTTTATAATAGTCAAAATAATCAGGATATCTACAGAGCCAAAATTTGATTTGTTTTTTGAAAAGGCCATTAATTGCCTCAATTGATGCAAAAAAGAGAAAAAATATCCAATTTGAGAGTTAATTTAAGAGCCCTGATATACAATTCAATATAAGATTGGAGGATTATCATGGATAAAACTAATAACTTCAGAGCGAAGAAAGTTGGATCAAATCTTGACCAATTTAATGAAAATCCAGATCAAGCTTCTGATACCGGCACGGTTTTTCCTGAAGAACTGAGAGGTGCTCATCACCACCGGGCAGATCTCAGGAAAATCTGGGATTATTTAGGATTATTGTTTTCAATGTTAGCAGATTCCTTCAACGGGAAATACCCGATTCCAAAGAAAACGGTATTAGTGATAACATTCGCTCTCCTGTATCTCATAAGTCCGATTGACATCGCTCCGGATATTATTCCTTTACTTGGATTTGTGGATGATGTCGCTGTGCTTGCTTTTGCATTTAGCCTTATAAAAGATGACCTGGAAAAATACCAAGCCTGGAAAACGAGTTACTGATATTGATTTAATTAATACTAACCATTTATTATGGTTGAGATAGCGTAAGATATCGTATAGCAGATATAGACCGCATACTCACTGATGGAGAGAAAAAGCTCATAGATTAAAGTCATGAAAACCAGAAAAAAGGAACTTTGATACCCCTTTCAGAGTTCAAGAAGGAAATGGGACTCTAATATAAAAAAAAACACTTATTATGTTATTCAACTTCCGAGGCAGACCTGTATCGCTTCTTCTATCCTCTCCATGACCTGTTCAACTGTTTTTCCCTGAGTATAACAACCCGATATGTCAGGAACTTTTGCAATATATATGCCGTTTTCGTCCTGCTCGATCAGAACTGTGTAATTCAAACTCTTGCCTTCCATCTCCGCCAGAATAACATTTTATCTGTGAGTGTTTAAAGCTGTTACCGGCAGGACACAAAGAAATTTTTGAAAAAAGAGATTTTTGCTTGTCTACCTTAAGATCATACATCTTCAGTTGCTTTCTGGAATGCTCTTATCTATCCTTATCCAGTAGGTCCTTATCCCGTTGGAAGTTAAATATGCACCATCAGGCACCTGGATCAGTATAAGGATCAAGCCCAGCATGTCCACGCCAGAACTCATAGCGTTTAACAATATAAGGATCTTTGCTAACGGATTTAATAGACCCAAAGCCCCCAGAATGCCAGGTAGTATTATTGAAAGCAAGACAAAAGGTGCCAGTGTGATAAGAATATACCTTGATTTTGATATCGCTTCTTCAGAATAAACAAATCCGCCAAAATAAGTAATTCCTAAAAACGTTTTATCCGAAATTAAAAAGTCCGGGATAAAGACAAGATGAATAAGTTCATGAATAAAAACCAGCCCGAGAAGGTATGCAAGATCCTGTAAGTTTATATTTAGTGTTATCGTTTGTAAAGAGTTAATGCCGAGATCTGCTAAAGAGAAAGGCGAAAACATGTTGAGGACCGCTATAGAAAGCAGAGTATTCAGTATCATTAACGGGATTGCTGCGAGTATAGTGGACACGAAATTGTTCGGCTCACGTAGCTATATCCAGTTGCTTGTGATCAGTTCTGAGTGCCTTTCAGAGTTTACTTGAGGGAATTTGTATCTCAGCCGGATAATACCTTCTCCTTTTTACATATACTGAAAGCCTGTTTTACTCTTTAAATCTTATTAAGAGAAGATAGTTAATTAGTAACACAGTAAAAAAACGAGTCACTCTTTTTCATGCCGAGATCACTTTTACTTCCTTTTTAATTCCGTCAATAAGGAATGGGTTTATTGAAGTTTCAGTAAGCAAATCGACCTTTAACCCAAGTAACTCTGAGAGTTCCCTCTAAATCCTTACAAGGGTTAACAGACCTTTTGTTTCGGAGAACTTCACAAGAATGTCTATATCGCTTTCCGGCTTTTCCATGACACACAGAGAAAAAAATTGCTTCAAATACCCACCCAACAACCTACCCAAAAGATTAAACATAAAACTACGCAAAAGAAGCTCTAAAAAACAAAATAGAGATAAAGTTCCTTTCACATCATTCTTATCCCAAGCAGACAATTCCTGCTCAGTGAAGAGAACCTGATTTCATTTTTTTTGCTTTTTCCTCAAGTTCTTCTTTACTTTCCTGAGCTTTCTTCTGAATATCTCCCTTTGTTTCTTCAGTTTTCTCCTGCATCTGCCCTTTCAGTTCCTCAGATTTCTCTTCTGCCTGTCCTTTCAGTCCTTTTAATTTATCTTCGATTCCAAGTCCCATGTAAATACTCCTTTATCACTGGAAATATCGTCGATCCAATTACAAAAAACTAAAAAGAAATAATTAGACCAATATAAAAAATAAGTCATACAAATATAGCTTTTTGGAACCTGTTTTACTGAATATAGATCCTGAAAAAAGATATTTTCCATGTACTCATTCATCAACGCCAGAAAGTTCAGGACAAAACAGAAAGTTCAGGGAAAGTAAATTAAGACTAATAAAAACCCTGAACCTGAAACAACCATATTAGCTGCCTTTACGGATTTTTCCCGCGCAGTGGAGCGATTTTTCCATGACACACAGAGAGAAAAGATTGCTTCAAATACCCACCCACCGACCTACCCAAAAGACTAAACAAAAACGACCCAAAAGAAGCTCAAAAAAGCAAAAGCAGGATAAGTTCAATCAGGACCGTATAATTCAAGTTCTTGCCTTCCATCTTTACCGGAATAACATTTAATCTGTGAGTATCTAAACTGCTGCCACCAAAATTGAAGACGAAAGTTAACTTAGACCCGCAAAAAGCCGGAGTAATATCACTTTTTTATAATATTTCCACCCCATCCCCCCTCAAATCCTTTCGATTGGAAATTCGAAGATTGTCTTTCTGATTTAAAAAGAATTGAAAATTTGGAAGATGCAGCAATAAAGTTTTTTTCTCGAATAAATAAATTATTTCAAAAGAACTCAGTTACTGTTATACCAAGCCAAATAAAGAGAATAATTTGTACTGTTAAAAGGTAGACACCCATAGAATATTTGAAAAATTGGTGCTTTTACATATCAGAAGCAATGGCAGTTGAAACTGTAATAGACGCTTATTGGCAATTTCAGGGTTATTGGACTAAGTTGAGACATCCTATTCAAACAAAAAAAGGTGAGTGGCCAGATATTGATGTATTGGCATATAATCCAAAAGAAAATGAATTGATAATTTGCGAATCAAAAGTGATAGGAGAGAAAAATTTAATCCGAGCCTATATTCCAGAGATAAGAAATTAAAGAAAAGTATCATTCATCGACTTTGATAAAGACATTAATAGACTCATAAAAACTATTTAACTTAGTCTCTCATTCACCAGAATTTCTTCGTCTTCACGTAATTCCTCTCAGCCTTCAGAATATCCCTGTAAAACGCCTCTTCGTCCACCCTCATCTTTTCAATAACCCTTGATGCGGTTTCAGGCCCGACGCCCCTGCTAGCAAGCGCAATAACGGCTTTTTTTCCCTGCGAGTTCACGATGCTGGCATTTCGGTAGACTCTCTGGATGCGCTTTTTCTCCTCGGCTGAGACCGGAACGCCCTTTCCCTGTTTCCTGACCAGTTTGATTTCCTCGTCTTCCCAGGGCTTGAGGGCTGCAACCATTCTTGAGTCACAGACCGGGCAGATGATTTCTTCGGGAGCATTTTTGACCTGGCGGCGGGAGGTCCATTTCTTGCAGGTCGTGCAGAAGAGGATGATATTGTCGTTCATGATGCGTTCCTTTAAGGCAAGGACGATTGAACGGTCGGCTTTTTCCGGGGCTACAAGGTCTCTTTTCATGGCAAAGCCGGCTGAGCCGATCGGGGTTGGACCCGAAACCTCGACTGCAATCTCGCCGGCTGCAAGTTTTGTCAGGACTTCTTTTGCCCGGGAGACGTCAAGCATATCGTGGAAGATCTCACGGACAACCTCTTCGTACATGGAAGAGCCCGCGTAGATTTCAAGGAGCTTTTTCATGCTGATCCTGTCGTAGTCGATGTTCCGAGAGAGGGCTCCGAACTTGCGGGCTACGTGGACCATTTTCCATTTCATGAGGGTCGTGTTCTTCAGGGTCATTTCAATGATGGGTTCAACGTGTTCCGGGCGGAGGGAGAGAAGCATGTCCCGGATCTGGACAGGGCCCACCCGGCGGGGTAGAGTCAACCTGATCCTGTACGGGTCCACTTCCTGGGCTACACTGCTCCCGAAGCGTGCCGACAGAAGAGAGGTCAAAACCCTTGCCAGCGTCCCGTTGGTATTGTGGCCGAAACAGGCGTTCAGGGTCACAGCGTCCCCTTCGTCTTCGATTACGATCGTATCAGCATCCGGAAGTGGGAAATTTCCTTCAACGTGGTCCCACAGCAGGCGGATAAGTTCGAGCACGGCTGTCCTGGCTACCGGATATTTCAATTGCAGTTTTTCCGCAATGGCTTCGTCATCGAACCCTTCCCGGAGCAGGGCTGCAATCTCGGCTCTGAGCTTTCCCACGCCCTGGGCTACTTCAAAGGGCACAGGGATCTCTTCTCCTGTCCAGCTAGGGACTTCCCCCATGCCTTCGACCGGCTCGACCTTTATCCTGTCCCGGTTCGGCTCCCTTTCGCGGTCAGGCATCTCAATGACCCGCCACATATCTCCTTTTGTTATGAAAACGGCTCCGGGCTGGGCGAAATTTACCACAAAAGCTTCGTCCAGCACCCCGATAGACTTTCCACTCACGATGTCATAGATCTCGTACTTCTTTTCGTCCGGGATCATAGAGAGGTTGTCGTAATAATACTCCCAGCTCTTCCTGCGTTTTTTCACAACATTTGAGCCTTTCTCATGCCAGATCAGTCTGTAGTCTCCGATCTGGTCTACCACCCGCTGCAAATCTTCAATCCGCAAATCTTTGAACGTGTAGGTCCGCCCGAGGATCCTTAAAATCCTGTCAATTCCAACCTTCCCGAAATCCATAACCATGCCTGCAATCTGATTTGCCACAACGTCAAGGGAATTCCTGTGCGGGGAAATCTCTTCAACCCTGCCTTCTAGTGCAGCCTTTGTAATAGCCATGCTTTCGGCGGTGTCATCCACTTCCATGGAGATGATTGTGCCCCGGGAGACCTCGTGCAGCCTGTGCCCTGCCCTTCCTACCCTCTGGAGCAGCCTTGAAACCTGGCGCGGGGAACCATACTGGATTACCCGGTCAACGTTTCCTATATCGATACCGAGTTCCATTGACGAAGTACAGATAAGTCCCCTGAGGGCTCCGGATTTGAACGCCTCTTCGGCTTCGACGCGGGCTTCAAAAGAAAGGGAGCCGTGATGCACTCCAATTGACGCTCCAAGCTTCCGGAAACCTGCTGCAAGAGCTTCTGCACTCTGTCGGGTATTCACAAAAATAAGTGTGGACTGGCTTTCTTCAACGATTTTCCGGATCAAGAAAAGGTGAGAGGCAAACTCAGGCTCACAGCCCACGGTCCTTGCAATCTCCATGACTTGTTCCTCTCCGGCTGTACCTACACCTGCATCTCCACCTGCATCTCCGGCTGTACCTCTCCCGGAAAGGTGAGGACTGATCACATCGAATTCCAGGAGCTTCAGCAGGGCGACCTCGATAACCGTAAAATCCCTGTTTGCCCCTGCCAGGAACTTTGCAATTTCCCAGGGGTTCCCTACTGTTGCCGAAAGCCCGATTCTCTGGAATTCCCCCGAAATTTCCACAAGCCTCTCAAGCCCAACCGCCAGTTGAGCTCCGCGTTTCGAGCCTGCAAGCTCATGGATTTCATCAACCACCACATGTGTTACGGTTTCAAGGTTCTTCCGCAAGCGGGAGCCCGTAAACATTGCCTGAAGAGTCTCCGGGGTTGTGATCAGCACATCCGGAGGGGTTTTGGACTGGCGCTGTCTTTCGCTTTGAGGGGTATCCCCGTGCCGGACCTGGACTTTGATATCAAGCAATTTCCCGAGAAGCTCTATTCTGGAGAGCATATCCCTGTTGAGCGCCCGCAGAGGGGTGATATACAAGGCAGAAATACCCCTTCTGGCTTCGGGTTTCTTTTTCAGGATGCTGTGAAAAACAGGAAGTACAGCAGATTCAGTCTTTCCCGAACCAGTTGGAGCTATCAGAAGAATGTGCTTTCCGTCCATTATATGAGGAAATGCCCTTTCCTGCGGTTCTGTAGGTTTTATAAACCCCAGAGTGCTCAGGACTTCCTGAATTTTTGGGTGAAAAAAACTGAAGGCGTTATTGAAAGTCATTTTTCCCGGAATTGATTTTTGATAATGGATAACTTAATTGTTGTGTTATCAGCCCCAGTATAAATATCTGTATGCAAAAGCTGAGCTGCTCCCGCACAGCTAATATTAAACGGAAGATGCCATTCAGGCGTCTCTGGAATAAAAAAGAAGGGGATTTTCTCCCCGGCTGGCCCGTTCGCCTGACAGGGCAAACTCGACCTGCAGAACAAAATTAAGTTCGAAATCACTCAGTCTTCCCTTTTCATTTGCGGGAAAAGGATTACTTCCTTGATGGATTCCAGGCCCGCAAGGATCATGGTAAGGCGGTCGATTCCGAGCCCCATGCCGCCGGTTGGAGGCAAGCCGTATCCGAGAGCGTTTATAAAGTCGTAATCAACGGTCTGGGCTTCAAGGTCTCCCAGCTTTCTTTTCTTGTCCTGATCTTCAAACCTCTTTTCCTGTTCAAGGGGATCGTTTAATTCGGAATATCCGTTTGCCAGTTCCCAACCGTTGAGGAAGAGCTCGAAACGCTCGACAAAACCTGCTTTCACCCGGTGGTTTTTAGCGAGGGGAGAGGTTTCAACCGGGAAATCATATATGAAAGTCGGGTTTATCAGCTTGTCTTCTACAAGGCCTTCAAAAAGCAGGGCAAGGAATTCACCATGGCTCTTTGCTTTTTCGTAGTCTTCGATCCTGTTCTCAATGGCTATTTTCTTCAGCTCTTCAATAGAGTGGGCAAAGACATCAAGCCCGGCATATTCTTTTAAGGCGTCTTCCATGGAAATCCTTCTCCAGGGAGAGCGGAGATTGATAGTGTTTTCACCCATCTGCACCTCATAGCCGCCTGTCAGCTTGAACACGAGTTCCGAAACCAGACTTTCGGTTAAGTCCATCATATCATTATAGTCCCTGTAAGCCTCGTAGACCTCAATCATCGTAAACTCAGGGTTATGAGTCGTGTCGATGTCTTCGTTCCTGAAGTTTTTGGCAATCTCGAAGACTTTCTCATACCCGCCAACAACAAGCCTCTTGAGGTAAAGTTCAGGGGCAATTCTCAAAAAGAGGTTCTGTCCAAGACAGTTGTGGAATGTCGTGAAAGGCCTTGCATTTGCGCCTCCATATACAGTCTGGAGCACAGGGGTTTCAAACTCCAGAAATTCCTTTTCGGCAAGGAATCTTCTGATCTCGGAGATCAATTTGCTCCTCATGATGAAAATATCTCTCTTTTCGGCATTGACTATGAGGTCAAGGTACCTCTTCCTGTACCTGGTCTCAACATCTTTTAAACCATGGAATTTTTCGGGGAGGGCACACAGGGACTTGGAAAGCAGGACAAATTCCGACACACTGATGGAATCTTCTCCTCTCTTTGTCCTGAAAATATCACCCTGAACCCCTATGATATCTCCGGAGTCCACAAGGTTCTTAAAAATCTCAAACTCCTCATCCGGGAGGTTTCCTTTCCTTACAAGCACCTGAATCCTGCCGGTCTGGTCCCCAAGATCGGCAAATATCATTTTCCCGTGCTTTCTGATATTATAGAGCCTTCCTGCAGTCTGAACAGATAAGCCCTCGTTCTTTTCGAAGTCCTCGAACTTTTTCAAGATATCGCAGATATCCCCGTTCTTTTCGAACTTATAGGGATAGGGATTGAATCCCTGACTTATGATACCGTTTAATTTTGCAAGTTTTGAGTCGTCAAAAGCCCTGGAGCCCGATAAATCAGTGTCATCAGACAGGGGCACATTTTCAGACAGGTCCGTGTTATTAATTTCCATAGTCATTGAATCAGTACATCCTCTTCAGGTGATACGAATAAATAAATCAATAAATCGATCAGCAAGTAACTGCTAAATCGATCAGTAAGTTAGCCATAAATAATCAATAAATCAACCCGGGCCCACAGCAGAAGAGTGTTTTAAAGAGTCTGCGGGGGTCCTGTGAATTCTGCATTCTTAAGTTTCAAAACTTCTACGGTGAATGTTGAAGTATGAATTATCAGGAATGATGACTGTCTATTAGCCTGATTCCTGACATTTATTTTTTTCCATACAGCCATGCATTTTATATAAACATTGAGAAAAAGAGCTTACATATTAATTAATATGAGATTGTTCCATGAGAAAAATTACCCCCACCAGCTTTTCTACAGAAATACGCTCTGCTTACAATTCACAGAATTTTTTTCATAGGATTTATCTTACAAAATGTAAAACCCCCTGGTCTTTAGCCTAAGAGATGTAAGCGTCAACTTATTTAACAAAGGAAGCGAAAAGGCTCTAAAAACAGGGCAAAAGCCAAACAAAGATTTGCCAAATTCCGCGAGAAAATAAGCAGTTAGAGACACTGTATCCAGCACAAACTCTCATTCAAACTTGTTAATGAAAATCAAGAATTAGCTGTTGAAACTCTGAATATTAAAGGTAAATTAAAAATCATTGTCACGAATTCCTGATATATCACTGGACATATAGAGTTCTAAGCAGTTAATTTACATCAGATATGCTATCACAACCAGGACAAAACCTTACAGGCTGGACCAGAAATTTATAGTTTAAATTAGAAATTTACAGTTATCACTGAGGTATAAAGAAAATGATACTTGACGACTCATATTTACAGAAGTTTGGTTTCATAAAGCGAGAAACCCTCGGCAGTATAAATATTGATCCTCTTCAGACTGGCGGGCTTTTGACCGAGGCTGCCAGGCAGACTCTTGTGGAATGGGGAGATGGTTACTCAGTCTGCGACTTCTGTGGTGGGATTCTGGACCAGATCAAAAAACCCCCCATCCATGATTTTGTACACAAGGCTCTCCCCGAGTTTCTGGGTTGTGATGAGGCAAGGGTCACAAACGGGGCAAGAGAGTCCAAGTTTGCGGTTATGCACTCCATAGGAAAACCCGGAGACTGGATCGTGCTTGATGGGCTTGCCCACTACTCTTCTTACGTTGCAGCCGAAAGAGCCGGCCTGAATATCAAAGTAGTGCCTCATACAGGCAGTCCCGAATACTACCTTGACCCTGAAGGCTACGGGACCGCAATTGAAGAGATCACAAAAGAAAGCGGCAAACCTCCAGTTCTTGCTCTTGTAACATATCCTGACGGGAGTTACGGAAACGTTCCGGATGCCGGTAAGATAGCGTCCGTTTGCCACGGATACGATGTTCCCCTTCTCCTGAACGGGGCTTACTGTGTTGGAAGGATGCCTGTTTCCGCAAAGGAAATCGGGGCTGACTTTATCGTGGGCAGTGGGCACAAATCAATGGCTGCATCCGGGCCTGTCGGGGTGCTCGGGGTAAGTGAAGAGTATGCCCCAATCGTTTTCAGAAAATCCGTGTACAACAAGGCAAAGGAAGTCGAGCTTCTGGGCTGCACTGCCCGCGGGGCAACGGTTATGACCCTGATAGCTTCTTTTCCTGAAGTGGTAAAGCGCGTCCGGAACTGGGACCAGGAAGTTGAAAATGCCCGCTGGTTCTCTGCAAAGCTCGAAGATATGGGTTTTATCCAGCGCGGACAGAAACCCCATTCTCACGACCTTATGTTCTTCGAAGCTCCGGGCTTCTATGCAATTTCCGAAAAGGTCAAAAAAGGCAGATATTTCCTCTACAGGGAACTGAAAGAAAGGAACATTCACGGCATCAAGTCCGGGCTTACGAAATTCTTCAAACTCAGCACCTTCGGGGTCGGAAAGCAAAAGCTCGGTGTTGTCGCAGACTCTTTTGAGGAGATCCTGAAAAAATACGAGAATGTTTAAAATCTTCCTGAATCATATCTTTTTTGATGCCTGGGAGTAATCTGACAGTCTGTTCCGAAATCCGGGCACCATGATTACTTTTTTTGAATCTACTTTTTTGAAACAGATTTTAGATTTTTATTTTGACTGATGGATTTCTCTGAAAAGGTTTTATTCTGAATGCTAGTTTAACTGATTATTTTTATCACTTGTTGAACCCGATTTTCCGCTTCAAATTTCAAGACAAATCGCCAGCTTGAATGCTCTGCGCCATCCCTGGCTATAAAAATGGCATAAAAAATTTTGATTTTATGTGTTCTGTTTTTAACGTTTCTGAAATTAAAAACAAATACTTGTTTTTGGGAATCAGTCTGTTTTTACTTTTTCATTTCCACGTTTTCCAGGAACCCATCTCCCCTTGGTGTCGGGAAATAGTATACTGTCCCGTCCTTTTCTTCCTTTTCGATGTAGAGGGCGTCTTCAAGCATGCTGAGATGGAAATTGGTCATGGATTCGTTCAAGTTGAATTCCTTTTTTATCTCTTCATAAGACTTTTTGCTATTTCCAAGAAAGATCAGGATGTTCCGGCGGGTGTTATTCTGGAGGGTCTTCAACCCGAATTTGTGGTCCTCGGTGGGATTTCGGGTTAACTTCCCTTCACGCTTCATTCTTTCTAGCCATTCTTCTTTATTTCTGGCATTTTCGTTTGAGTCCATATCTGATCAGTAATATATTTGCAGGAACAATTAAATACATTTTGAAGTTTGTGAAAAATTATCAGACATTTCCCGAGTTTGTGGGTTTATATTATGAATAGCTTTATTGTTTTTTAATTTCTATGAAACTGAACCCTGAACTCGAATCCCTGGATATCCTTGCAAAAGTCATCCTCACCGCCGCCCGAACCGCCCCTAAAGGCAAGGGCATCGACGACATCGTAACCCGCCTCCTCTCCCCTGAAGAAAAAACCGAACTTGCCTTAAGGATGGAAGAGCTAAGTGAAATCAAAGATCTCAAATTCCTGCTCCGGGACGCCCAGAACGTCAGGGGCGCAGATGCCATTGTCCTTATCGGGCTTAAAGCTTCGGGTGTCAGCAGTCTGGACTGCGGTGCCTGCGGTTTTGCGACCTGCAAAGAGATGCTCGAACACGAAAAAGTTCAAAAAGAATTTTTTGGTCCCCAGTGCATGATCAAGTACCTGGACCTCGGTATTGCGGTGGGTTCAGCTGCAGCAAAGGCAAAGGACCTCTGCATCGACAACCGGATCATGTATTCTGCCGGAGCAGCTGCCTGTTACTTTGAGATGATTGACGCGGATGTGGCAATGGGGATTCCATTGAGCATTAAGGGAAAGAATATTTTCTTTGACAGGGAGTCAACGAGAAAAGTGTAGGAATGAGATTGAAAAATAGGGGGTCAGGAAAACCAGATCCCCTGCAAAAAAGAAAATATTAAATCAGGTGTGAATAACTTTTGTTTCCTCAGTTCACCTGTTTTCACCTGAAACTTTTCAACTGCTCAAAATCAAGGGTTGCAAAGTAATCCTCAATTGTTTCAGCCCTGCGAATCTGCACAACACTTCCGTCTTCTCTCAGTAAGAGCTCGGCAGAGCGGAGTTTTCCGTTGTAGTTGAATCCCATGGCATGCCCGTGGGCTCCGGTGTCGTGGATTGCCAGGACGTCACCGATTTCAATTTTGGGGAGCATCCTATCGATTGCGAACTTGTCGTTGTTTTCGCAGAGGGAGCCGGTTACGTCATATTTGTGAGTAAGGGGCTCGTTTTCTTTTCCGAGGACGGTTATATGATGGTATGCTCCATAAATTCCAGGGCGCATGAGGTTTGCCATGCAGGAGTCCATGCCCACGTAGTCCTTATACGTGCTTTTCAGGTGCCTGACCTGAGATATGAGGTAGCCGTAGGGGCCTGTGATAACCCTGCCGCATTCCAAGTAAACCTTGAGCGAAGAGAGCCCGTTGGCTGTAATGGTGGTGTCGTAGGCTCCTTTTACACCTTTTGCTATAGCTTCCAGGGAGACCGGTTCCTGTTCGGGCCTATAGGGTATTCCTATCCCGCCACCGAGGTTTACGAATTCGAATTGAATTCCGAGTTCTTTTGAAATCTCAACTATCAATTCGAAGAGAATCCTTGCAGTTTCCACGAAATAATCGGGGTTAAGTTCATTTGAAGCTACCATTGTGTGCAGCCCGAAGCGCTTGACCCCCTTATCTCTCAGGGTCCTGTACCCTTCAAAAAGCTGCTCCCGTGTAAAGCCGTACTTTGCCTCTTCAGGTTTTCCAATTATTGCGTTCCCTTCTTTCAGGGAGCCGGGATTATACCTGAAGCAGACGATTTCCGGAAGCCCGGCATATTTTTCCAGATAGGGAATGTGGCTGATGTCATCAAGGTTGATGTAGCCTCCCATTTCCTTTGCTTTTACGAACTCCTCTGCCGGGGTGTCGTTTGAGCTGAACATGATGTCGTCCCCTGTCATCCCTGCCTTTTCCGCAAGGATAAGTTCAGGCAGGGAACTGCAGTCTGCCCCGAAACCCTCCTCTTTGAAGATCTTGAGGATAAAGGGATTAGGAAGGGCCTTTACGGCAAAAAACTCCTTGAAGCCGGGAACGTCTTTAAAAGCAGATTTCATTCTTCTGGCATTTTCCCTGATGGCTTTCTCATCGTAAATATGAAAAGGAGTGGGATATTTTTCCATTATTTTCAGGATTTGTTCTCTGGTGAAGGGGAGGTCCTTTGAAACCATTATTGTAACCTTTTGCCTGATTTTTGTTTAAATCGATTTTATACCAATTTGAACTTTTATTCCTTTATTAGTTTTTCCACGATCTTGGGTACTGAATGAAAAAGTATCGATTTACTGAAATAAAACTTTATTTTAAAAAGACGTTTCATTTCCGTTAATTAATGCCAGTTTCAAACTCTATAATTTTTCCTTCCAATCTTCTTGTGGGCATGATCTTCTCAAGCTCCTCAAAAAGTTTTGTAAGATTATTATACTGCGCCATTGCCCCTTCTCTGAAAAAGCGTTCAAAGTTGTCTACAATAACTATTCCCCATTCCAGTCTTCATCGAATTGCACCTTCAGGTTTTTGATATAGACATTCATTTCCAGCAAGGGGTAAACCAGTGCTCTCTGGTATTTCATCCCTTTTACCGAAACCTTTAATATCTAAAAGATGCATGAGAAGAGTACACAGCAGTTCCTTAAGACAGTATGCGACCGTGGTTTAGTGGCTATGACCTGAGCTTCCCAAGCTTAGAACCCGGGTTCGAATCCCGGCGGTCGCATTTCAGGCTTTTTTCAGATTCCTTTATTCAGGTTTTTTTCAGATTCTTTATTCAGATTTTTTTCAGATTCCTTTATTCAGGTTTTTTTCAGATTCTTTAATTAATGGTGCCCATTTTCTAATCCAATCTCTCTCACGTGAAGTGCCTTTAAGCTCTTGAATTACGACTCCTTCAAATAATTATATATCTACCTGCACAATACAGCTATAATATTAATAATATTACAAAAATAATTATAAATTATAATACAATTAATACAATCATAATGCAATTAATATGAATATAATATTATAAATACAATAATAACATTACTAATGTAATTATAATATTGCTAATAGAATTATAACACGATTAATATAAATAGTTGTAAATTTCATATGAAAAAAATTATCGTAAATGCGATGGTGCTTATATTTGCTATCACCCTTTTTTTCCGGAAATGTTTCGGCAAATGGTGATGAAAACTATAATGATCACAGCAGAGATGATTCACAACCAGAATCCCGTGATCTCGGACCCGGTGAACCATCTGACAATGAAAATGCCAATCCGGCAGAAAACCGGACAAGACACAAAGACGCCTGATATAAAAAATATGGTATTTTTTCTTTTCAAATTTGATTTCCGTTTTCTCCATTGGATCTTTATTAACGGTAAAATCTTCTTTTTGATTCAATCCTCAGAAAAATCAAGTGAAAACTTTTTTCTGTAGACCATTCCCTGAAATATTGCTATAAGGTCTCCTCCGTCATCTATGATGTTCACAGTATATGTGGCGATTTTAGGGTTTATTGAAGTCTCCTTTGCTTCGGCTGTGAGGATCCCTTTTGTTCCGGCTTTTACAAAGGAGATGTTTGCATTGATCCCAACTGCAGCAGTACCGTATGCGTTTGAGGCTGCAGCAAAAGCAAGGTCTGCAAGAGTAAACAATGCGCCCCCCTGCACCGCTCCTAAAGCATTAAGATGTTTTTCTTCTATTTCCATCCTGGCTTTTGCATAGCCGGGGGCAACTTCCAGTAGTTCTATTCCTGCATGCGCTGCGAATTTGTCTTTATTAAAAAACCGTATGAGTTTTTCCATAAAATAGCTCCATTCATTGCCAGTAAAATTATTTTCCATATTCCATGTTTTTTATTAAAGTTATAACTTCCTGATTGCACCCTGGAGTATATCACTATCGGTTATGAAATAATTTAGCACTGCCCGTAAATGCCTGATAAACCGGAATTTTAAATACAATTATGAACGGGAGAAAGAGGACCGCGTTCGGGAATGAAGTACCGGAAACTGACATTCTGGATTAAGAAAAAACCTGGAGATGGATTTGAACTTGTCATAATAGAAACCAGTCATGGAAAGGTTGAGTGCCATTAGTACGCAGCAGAAGAAACGGATAAGGCAGTGATTTTGGTTGCTCTGTAATAGATTTGGATTTCAAGGTGTCTATTGATTCTGAAAATCTGACTAACCTTCCATATAGTTAAATAAGGATTAAGTATTTATAAATTCACTTGATATTATTAAAGTGAATTATATTAAACTTGTTTTAATTTAATATTGGTTGTAAAAACTAATCGGTCCAGATGACCGAATTCGCATACGGGGGTATAGAATGAAAATGAAACTAATACTGCTAGCGCTATGTCTAACCTTGTCCATCGTATCCGTACAAGCACATACTGACGTGGTCGGAGCCATGGATAACACAAATGTAATTATAACCGGAGATATTGCTAAAACCGTCACATGTAACGTGACCGGAAACGCGGTTGTGTTCGAAGAAATGGATAACATGACTGAAGGCAATAACATAACCGAAAACATGAAAACCTTTAATGTGGCCGGAAAGATACTTCTAATCAAAGACATAGGCAATATGACCGAAAAGGCAGTTATGATCGGAAAAATGGATAACATGCCCGGAAACGTGGTTATTTTCGGAGAGAGGGAAATAATAGAAGGCATGGATGACATGGATTATATCACCAAAAACATGGATAACATGAATGTGATCATGACTGGAAATATGACTGGAACCATCACTTTCGACATGACCGAAGATATGGGTAATGTCACCGAAAACATGAATAACAGGACTGGGTTCGTTACTGGAAACATGACTGGAACCGTAACAGGTGATATGACCCGAAAAATGGTTGTGATCAGGAACATAGGTCCTATAGCCGAAATGGTCACAAAAGTGTGTAATATGACCTGGACAGCCGCTGATAAGGATAATATGACTGTACCTACGGCATGTAATATTACCGGGAAAATGGTTATAATCAAAACTATGGATGACATGAACGTAATGGACGAAGGCATGAATGATATGGTCGAGATGGGTGGAAATACGGCTATACTCGAAAAAATGAACAACATAGCCGAAATGAATGAGTCCAGAGATAAAACCACCGGAAAGATTATTATAGTCCAAAAAATGGATGATATGATTAAAATCGTGACTAGACCCATTGAACTCAACGCGACTGAAAGAACGACTATAATCGAAAAAATGGAGTAAATGTCTTAAAATTTTTTAGATTTGGAGAGAGCTAATTAAAAACTTTAGACCAGGAATTAAGGGCTGTAAATTTACAATATTTACAGTTTTTAATTCTTCTATAGGATTTCAATTAACATCCTATTTTTTTTCTTCGTGGGAATTTTACCCGGATCTTTCCAGCTAATCCTGGACCGAATGAAATATAGTAGCAGGGTAAAAAAGAAGTACCAAATCGAAGAATATATTGAAACCTATTTTATCAGATTTTCATCTGGATTATGAGATTATTACTTGTATTATAAGATCACTATTTTAAATGCTCGAAGGGGGTTCGATTGCGTCGTAAGGACAATATTCAGCACATCTACCGCATTCCAGACATATAGACCCGTCAATTTTATAAATTTCCCCTTTACTGATAGCGCCTGAAGGGCATAATTCTTCACATATCCCACAGGCTGTACACTTTTCTGTAATTTTATAGCCAGGTTCTGCTACATTTGCTCCTCCGAAGGAAAATCTTTCACGTCTTGGGGGGGTACCGGATAAATCAAACATTTCCCCCACCCCGGAAAATAAGCAAAAAACCTCGAGAATATCTTTTGTATCCTCCGGGTATATTTCATCAAGAACCGGGTTTATCTCAAATATTTTTTCCAGGAAACTGTTCTCAACGAATTCTATCTTTCCTCTGACCCTAACCATAACATAGTTGTTATCCATGCCAACAAGAGCTATTTCCGGATTTTTCTTTAACTGCTTGTAATAGGGTTTTCCCCTTGCTGTGAGAAAATAGAGCTTCTCATTTTCAACCAGCATTACATCACTCATCCGGACTGCCGGTTTTCCCTCATCAACAGTTGCAACAGCAACGGATTTGATATTTCTTAAGAATTCAAGTGGATCTTCCATGCTCCAGCCTTTAGATTTTTACTTTTACGTTTTCACTTTTACGTTTTCACTTTTACGTATTCACTTTTACGTTTTCACTTTTACGTTTTCACTTTTACGTTTTCACTTTTACGTTTTCACTTTTACGTTTTCACTTTTACGTATTCACTTTCTTTTAAATCCTCTTTCTTTTAAATCCTCTTTCTTTTAAATCCCCTCTTTTTCAAATCCTCTCTTTTTCAATTCCTCTCTTTTTCAATTCCTCTCTTTTTCAATTCCTCTCTTTTTCAATTCCTCTCTTTTTCAATTCCTCTTTCTTTTAAATCCTCTCTTTTTCAAATCCTCTCTTTTTCAATTCCTCTTTCTTTTAAATCCTCTCTTTTTCAATTCCTCTCTTTTTCAATTACTCTCTTTTTCAATTCCTCTTTCTTTTAAATCCTCTCTTTTTCAATTCCTCTCTTTTTCAATTCCTCTTTCTTTTAAATCCTCTCTTTATTAATTACTCTCTTCACATTACGTAAAATACATAAATAAGGCTACAGCGAAGTTCTCCCTCTAGGAAAGTGGGTTTTGATAATGTCTGCGCTACCTGTATAGTATTATTTTGGATATTTTAAAGATATATACTTTCACCAGATCCACAAAGAAACTGGAACAGTTTCCCAGGGTCAACTCTCTTTTATAGGAAGAAGCTTAAAACCCATGAAGTCTTAATTTTATGGGATATAAGCGTCAATTTTCATATATTTTTAAATTGTTGGTTCTGCCAAACTATTTTTCGTATTAAGTTAATTTAATAGTAGACACTGTCACCACAACCCAAAATGTGAAAACCAAGCTGGGGGAGTTGGATAACAGGGTATCGTATACCTGAAGGGACCGGGAACATTAAGTAGGAGAAAAACGGAAGCTCCAAGCATCTCAAGTAATCTCACGATCATACATTCCATTTTACCTGTGGTATGTGGGGCAGGACCTGTATGACTTGTCCTCAGTAGAGGAACAGGAATGGCAAAGGGGAAAGCCACATGGATATTGGACAGGTGCATTGCCATGCTAACAAGGATGTCTATTATGGCAAAAACAAAACCAAAGAGAGTCGGATACAAAAACCGCTCTTTGTTCCACACCGTATCAAAGAGTTTTCCTTTCTTCTTTCCTGCCTCGCGGAACCTCCCACACTCCATAAACCCATGATTCCGGTTTCAAGGGACTCATGCAGGACTTTGTGTCATTTGAAAGCTTCCTTTCCAAAACCGGTGAGTTCAAGCATGATATTCTTTTTGTTGTCAGGAGTCCGGACTCTTTTTACGAGCCCTTTTTTCTCAAGTTTCTCCACTATCTGGGAAATTGCCCCCCTGGTCACCCCCAGATGGAAAACAATGGATGTCAGGTTTTTTCGGGGTATTTTCCGACCACCTCTATGATATGAAACTCCGGCGGGTATAGGAATACGCCACTTCCAAGATCCACCGGTTTTTTTCGAGCATGTATGCTTTGTTCAAAGTGCGGATTCTAGTATCAAGAAGGGTAGTGACCTTTTCGTCCAGATTCAAAATCTCTACTTGCTGTTTCTTTAATTGTAATTCCTGATGTATGCTTTCTTTCTGAAATAGGGAACGAGTTCCTTAAATTTTTTTGATATAATTTGTCCCTACCTTTTCTGCTCTTTCCCCTCACTCCCTTTACCGGAACAGCTTATCCCTGCATCTCTATGAACGGTTTATCCCTACATCTCTATGAACGGTTTATCCCTACATCTCTATGAACGGTTTATCCCTACATCTCTATGAACGGTTTATCCCTACATCTCTATGAACGGTTTATCCCTGCATCTCTATGAACGGTTTATCCCTGCATCTCTATGAACGGTTTATCCCTGCATCTCTATGAACGGCTTATCCCTTCATCCCTATATGCCTGCACTTACAGGGCGGACCTGTCAAGAAGCTCGAGAGCTTTGTTTATAAGGTATTTCCGGTGTTTAGGGTCTTTGCTCCTCCAGGCCACTCTCAGCAGCCCGTAGCTCATGTAGAAGGGAAGGACCTGCTTAATCTGGCGGTATTCCTCTTTATCCCGGCTGTAGTTTCGGAGGAAGCTTTTAATGTGGGGGATAGCGGCAGAAGCAGTGCCTTTTCGTGCGAAATGGTGGAAGACTTCAGCACTCAATATCCCAAGGTCGTGGGCAAAATGCCCATGCCCTGTGGAGAGCTCAAGGTCAATCGCATAGATTTCGCCCCTGTAGAAAAGGTAGTTTGCCGGAGTGGCATCGTTGTGTGTGGTGCAGCCATGCGTCCTGTCCAGACGTGGGTCTTTTTCCCATCTCACAAGCTTTTTTTCATAACACTGCCTGGTAGAACCGTGCAGGGGCATATGGGCCAGGTTTTTGCGGATCTTTGAAAAATCTCTCTCTTTTTCGTAATCACTTTTCGTGTCCCTGTGTAGTTTGCCAAGAAGTTGAGCTATGGCTTTTAACTTTTCGTCCAGGTCTTTTTCATTTTTCAGGTACCAGGAAAAGGGCTTTCCGGGAATGTATTCTGTCACAAGCACACAGTCGAAATGCCTGTTTGCTGCAATAGGACAGGGGATATTGATTATTTTATCAAGCCTTTTGAGTTTGTGATACTCGTTCAGCATGGCTCCCTTGCAATCATATTTTCTTATTTTTCCGGTGGGTTTTTCTAAAAATTTTGCAATAACACTGAAGCCTTCTCCCTCAAACTCATATCTGCAGACTCTATGGGATGCCGGTCTGACCCTGAATTCCCTTACATTGCACCTGGAATTCTTAATCCTGTGCCTCTGCACCTGGACAAGCCAGTCCCTGAAAGAATCCCCAGGTTTCAATTTTCTAACGTATTCCTGTGAAACTAAAATCCCCCCGATTTCAGCATCAAGTCTCGTAATATTTTACAGGCATTCCTGTTTGGAATGTTAATTATCTTTTAGTTAATCAATTTGAACTGAAGGGTATAAGAACCTCTTCCAGCCCTTAAAGTATTTTATTGATGAAGTAAGAATATTTGACAAAAAGAAGTTTATGTAAAGGCTAACTTTTCCATCGCATGCTCAGTATATAGTATACTCAGTATATAGTATACTCAGTAATGGAGGAACCTTATGAATAAAAAATACCTGATGTATTTCGGCGCTATTTTACTCTTCCTTTTAATTACAGCACTCTTTTTTTCGATGCAAAAGAAAGACATCCCTTCCGGTTTTGAGAATGTAAATGTTGACGAAGCCAGGGGAATGACAGAAAAAGACGAGGTCTTCATACTTGACGTCCGCACCCCCGCCGAATTCAACTCCTCACATATCCAAGGGGCAAAACTGATTCCTGTTACTAATTCTGGCGAGTTAAATTTGAACCCTGATCAACTGCTGGAAGCCCGAATAAACGAAGTCCCGAGAGACAAAAAAATACTGGTTTACTGCAGGACAGGGCACAGAAGCATTACCGCGAGCAATCTTCTGGTAGTTGCCGGCTACTCCGATGTCTACAATATGGAGGGTGGGATCACCGCCTGGACAGGCGCAGGGTATCCTGTTGTAAGTTAAGCAGGCGGGGAAACTCACAGTTGATATGCTCCTAAATTCTTCTTTGGGACTAAACTTTATTATTTGGGTGCCTGCTTCCATTACTGCTATGTATCCGGAGAGAGGTAGTAAGCGTCCCCGGCGCTAATGATCTCTTCGTGGTCTCATCCTGGAAAAGCTTCATTTCCGCATCAGGCAAGATACTCATCCGCTGCATTAAAGCTACAAACATACCTTCAAAGGTGCCGTAAATGCCGCATGGACGGTATGGGCAGGACCGGCCCGTTTTTGAATTTCAGGTCCCGGGTGGCGCAGGCATCGGAAATCACCGTGCAGACAAAGCCAAGTTCCTTTGCAGCCCGGACGGTCGTATTGATACACATGTGTCCCATCGCTCCGCAAATGACAGGTTCTGTTACGTCTGCTTTTTTCATGTTGATTTACGATTTCATTATCTGTATACCATGTTCAAAAGTCTGAGGGGGTTTTTACTGGCAGCAAACAAATGATATGCAAAAGGATAAGCCAGAGGGCCCAGCATTTCGAACAAAAACCTGTTTCTTTTTGAGTGTTCCATTTTCCCTGTCAGGTTTTCTTTTATCAGATCCTCGTAAACCCCTTCCCCCATTATGCTTCTTGCAGCAAAATTGGCGCTCTGGAAGGCATATCTCATTCCGAATCCCCAAAAGTAGTCCTGAAATCCTCCCGCTTCCCCTATAAGCATCGCGCCGTTTTCATCATAAAGATTATTTTTTATCTCAAAGTGCCCGTAACCACCAAATTTTTTACCTGAAGATACTGCCCTTTCGTCAACATATCCTGTAAAATATTTTACTGTTTCTCTGAGAAACTCGTCAGCGTGATGGACGTTTTTGCGGCCAAAAACGGTTGCAATCGTCCCATGTCCGTTTTTAATCAGGAGGTAAGAATAAAAGCCTCGGGCAATGTCATCACCAAAAGCCATATGATAGCTTTTTTCAATATCAGTATCGAATTTGATCCCTCTGGCGAAGATATTTGCATTTCTTGGACCGGTTGCGTTCACTTGTACAGGTACACCTTCCCCCGGGACGGAACCCATGTGGATATTTACACCCAGTTCCTCAGCTTGCTTGTGTAAGCTAGTATCCAGGCAGCCTGTACTGCTTCCCCTTCTTACCAGGTAACAGGCATTTTTTCCTGTGATAGTTTTTGCCTTGTTGGAACAATGAATGGTTAATTCGGATACCGGCTCGTAATCAAAAGACAGGTCAATCCCGTATGATTCTATCTGTTTCAGGAAATCGACTTTTTCAGACCAGTTTTCCAGACCCTGCCAGTCATTATGAAACCTTTTGCCAGGATCATTCTGTTTTTCAAAAACATTAACATTGTATTCATTTTTGCGAAGAATTATCGCACATCCCAGACCACTTATTCCCCCACCCAGGATATTTACTTCATTTTCCATTTAAACTCCAGCATAAAGTGGAATTTAGTATTATTTATAATTACTTTTTGGATTTTACCGGATATTTAGGAGGTAAATACAAAAACTATGGGAAATATAAAAGAGACACTGAAAAGCTGTACATGCTCCATATTTTTATCTTAGTTTTTCTGTTTTATCCCATAATTCTTCACCGAAAATACTATATCTTTTGATAAATATTTGCTCATTCGGCAAATGATATTTGTGGGGCAGGTGAATATAAAATTGGTTCATGAGCTGCTCATAAGCAGTTGATAAGTTTGCCATAAGCTGGTCATAAGTGTTTCATATATACTCATACCTGCCATTCCATTAAAGATTCAAGAAACTTAACTTACAGGAAGTTTTAAAATATCTTGTTCTAATTCTCAGAGGCGCAAAACGAAATGGAATTCTCCGTACTGGCACATGTTGATGTAATTCTCGGCTTTGCTATCCTTATCCTTACCATATTTTATAAATTTGAAGTCCCTCCGGTACTGGGTTTTCTTGTTACCGGAATGCTGATAGGACCTCATGGGCTTGGGATTCTGGACAGCGGGCAGAACATGGAATTAAATGCCGAACTAGGCATCGTTTTCCTGCTTTTTACGATCGGGGTCGACCTATCTTTAAGAGAGCTCTGGAAGATGAAAAAGGCTGTAATGGCAGGAGGAACTCTCCAGCTCCTTTTTACAACAACACTTGCCCTCATTGTCTGCACATGGATCGGGTTCAGTCCTGCTACATCTATATTTATAGGGTTTCTTATCTCACTTAGTAGCACCGCAATAGTGCTCAAAGTCCTTCAGGACAGAAACGAAGTCTATACTCCACATGGAAAAACTTCGCTTGCAATTCTGATCTATCAGGACCTTGCTATCGTACCTCTTATCCTGATAACTCCTGTACTTGCAGGAAGTTCTGTGAGTTTTGAGGGGGCACTCCCCAATATTTTCTTTAAGGGTTCCCTGATTATTCTGGTTTTTATCCTGAGTGCCAGGTTTCTTGTTCCCTGGATATTTTATCATGTGGGTAAGACAGGTAGCAAACAGCTGTTCTTTGTCAGTGTCGTTTTCATCTGTTTGTCGGCAGCCGTCTTTACCTCAAGCATCGGGCTTTCTCTGGCTCTTGGAGCCTTTTTAGCCGGGATCGTGATCTCGGGGTCTCAATACAGCCAGCAGGCGATGGGGAATATCCTGCCTTTGAAAGACATGTTCATGAGCTTTTTCTTCGTATCCGTAGGCATGCTTCTGGATATCAGTTACCTGTTCAATCACCTTCCAATTCTTATTCTTGCAACGATCACCCTCATCGTCATAAAAATAATAGCCGGAGTGGGCGTAACTTCCCTTCTCGGGTTTCCTCTCCGTACAACTCTACTTACGGGGCTTGCACTGGCTCAGGTAGGAGAATTCTCCTTTGTACTTTCCAGGCTGGGAATGGAATACACTCTCCTGACTGAGGAAACCTATCAGGCGTTTCTGGCAGTCTCCATCCTTACTATGGGAGTTACACCCTTTTTGATCAGTGCTTCTTACAAGCCTGCCGATTTCATTGTCAAAAAGGCTTCGAGCACGGCATTTGGCATGAAACTGGTACAGGGCATCTATTCGGAGTCCCTTGATGATGAAGAACAGAAAGAGCCCCAGATGAAAGACCACCTCATAATAGCAGGTTTTGGCTTTTCCGGAAAGACAGTCTCGAAGGCTGCAAAAGCCGCAGGCATCCCCTATATTATCCTTGAGACTAACCCTGAAATCGTGCAGAAGGAAAAAGCAAAAGGGGAAAAAATCCAGTATGGAGATGCAACCTTTGGGGCAGTCCAAGAACATGCAGGAATTAAGAGTGCAAGAGTCCTGGTAACCGGGATATCTGATGCAGCTATTACAAGGAAAATTGTAGAGAAGGCAAAGGAGCTGAACCCCAGCATCTGCATCATTGCAAAGGTACATGACCTGCAGGAAATGAAACGGCTCAATGCCCTGGGCGCGGATGAAATAATCCCTGAAGAATACGAAACCTCAGTAGAGATCTTTACCCGCCTGCTCGAAAAGTATCTGGTCCCGAGGGAAGATATTGAGAAAATGGTTAATGATGTGCGGGCTAACGGTTACAGGAGACTGCGAAAGCTGGTCGTTGACACAGACATTGACAGCGGGTTCAGCATAAAAGACGGGCTTCCGGGAATCGATATTCAGGTCCTCAAAGTTGGTAAAGACTCTTATTTTGACGGAAAAACCCTCGCAGACCTGGGTTTCAGGAGAAAACATGGAGTAACCGTACTTTCGGTCCGCAGACGCTCAAATATGATCTCTACTCCAGCTGGAGACTTCATTCTTCAAGCAAACGATGCCTGTATCCTCCTGGGAAAACCCGGGGATCTGTACAATGTAAGAAAATTCTTTGAAAGTGCCCGGAGATAACCGGCACTTCTCTCATAATTTCACTATTATTTTACCCAATTTTTTTATTTAATTTTTACCATTTCTGTTCTTTTTTTTCCTTCCATCCATACAAATATATCCTATCCATCCAGATTTTTTCCCCATGCGCAGAATAATTCTTGCGTCCGCATCCCCAAGGCGAAAAGAACTGCTTAAACAGCTTATCGGAGATAATTTTGTTGTTTACCCAAGTTCCTATGAAGAACTCCCTCAGCCGGGGCTGAGCCCTGCAGAACTGCTTCTGAAGCACTCTGTCGAGAAAGCCAGGGATGTGGCAAAACACTTTGAATCCGGGCTAGTGATCTCTGCCGATACCTCGGTGCTCTATAACGGAAAAGTTCTGGGAAAGCCCGGATCTCATAAAAATGCTGAAAAAATGCTGGAAAAGCTGAGCGGAAAAAAGTTCAGGGTCGTAACCGGGCTTACAGTTCTGGACCTTGAGAGCGGGAAGGAAATAAGTGAATCCGAATCTACAAACGTTTGGCTGGCTGAATTAAGCAAAGAGCAGATTTCAGCTTACGTCAGGACGGGGGAACCCCTGGATAAAGCCGGGGCTTTTGCAGCTCAGGGAAAAGGAGCGGTGCTGGTGGAAAAAGTGGAGGGGGATTTCTTTAATGCTGTAGGGCTCCCTCTTTTTCGGCTGGGAAAAATTCTGGAAAGGCTTGAGGTTTCGGTATTTGATGAAAGCTTTTCCTGACTTTTCTTTCACGCCGGAAGCTTCAGGCTCTTTTATCGGAGTATTTACAGGAGCTGCAAAAGTAATAAAGCAATTGGAAGTAATATTAAGAGATAGGGCTAATAGTAGATAGGACTAATTTACCTGAAATAAAATCACCAGAGGTGTTCCGAATGCTGCAAGTCTACAATACCCTGACACGAGAAAAGGAGATATTCAAACCTGTAAAGGAAGGAGAGGTCTCGATCTATGCCTGTGGGCCAACGGTCTACAATATGCCTCACATAGGAAACTATCGGACCTTTCTGATGACTGACAATATCGTACGAACCCTCGAATACTTCGGGTATAGAGTAAAACTCGTGATGAACATTACGGACATCGATGACAAAACTATCAGGGACTCAAAAGCAGCCGGGATGTCTCTTAAGGCCTTTACGGACAAATACACGGCCGAATTTTTCAAAGGCCTTGATATGCTGAACATAAAGCGGGCTTTTGCATATCCAAGGGCTACAGAAAATGTTGACGGTATGATCGAACTTGCACGGAAACTGATTGAAAAGGGGATGGCTTATGAAAAAGACGGGTCTGTCTATTACAGGATTTCAGGGTTTCCGGAATACGGCAAGCTTTCAAAGCTCGATTTTGATAATATCATAATTGGCGCGTCTGTGGATGTGGATGAGTATGATAAAGACAATCCAAGGGATTTTGCCCTCCTGAAAGCCTCAACGCTTGAGGAGATCGAAAGGGGGGTCTGTTATGAAAGCCCCTGGGGAAAAATCCGTCCTGGCTGGCATATAGAGTGTTCAGTAATGGCAATGAACAGTTTCGGCCCTACCCTTGACATCCATACAGGAGGTGTGGACCTGATCTTCCCCCACCATGAAAACGAGATCGCCCAGTCCGAAGGTGCAACCGGAAAGCCCTTCGTATGCACCTGGATTCATGGAGAGCACCTTATAGTTGAAGGGGAGAAGATGAGCAAGTCCAGGGGAAACGTTTTCACCCTTCCCGAGATTGTTGAAAAGTATGGGGGGGAGGTGGTCCGTTTCATGTTCCTTTCAGTACACTACCGGAAAAAGCTGGACTATTCCGCTTCCTTTGCAGAAAACGCAAAAAACAATTACTTACGGCTTAAAGAGACCCTCGAAAACCTTGAATTTGCCCTGAAGGGTGCTGACAATGAATCAGATCCTGGAGATCAAAAAACCCTTGAAGCCCTTCAGGAACTTGAGGCTCAGTTCAGGCAAGCTCTTGAAGACGATTTCAATACCCCAAAAGCTCTGGCCGTTTTCAGGGAACTTTCGCGCACAGCCAACTTATACCTTGAAGCCGGGAAAAACAGGGAGGTCCTGGAAAAAGTTTACTCCCTTTACAGACAGTTTTCGGATGTCCTGGGTCTATTTGCACAGGCAGGCAAAAAGGAAATCCCGGGAGAAGTGGTCAGGCTTGTGGAGGAACGTGAAGCTGCCCGAAAAAAGAAAGACTGGGAAACTTCCGATGCCCTCAGGGAGAAAATAAAGGCATTGGGTTATGTCGTACAGGACACAAAAGAAGGGCCGAACGTAAGGAAAGCCGAAGAAAGTTACAAGGCATAGGGATTAAAAGAAAAGGAATTGGAATTAAAAAAAATATATAGAAATTAAAAGAAAGAGGATAGGAATTAAAAGAAAGAGGATAGAAATTAAAAGAAAGAGGATAGAAATTAAAAGAAAGAGGATAGAAATTAAAAGAAAGAGGATAGGAATTAAAAGAAAGAGGATAGGAATTAAAAGAAAGAGGATAGGAATTAAAAGAAGAGATATAGAAATTAAAAGAGCGTAAACGGCATACCGGGTAAGCCAGAAATAATATAAACTCCTGATTCCTCAGCTAACAGACGCCCCCGAATCTTCGGTTTTTTTTACGAAAGTCGAAGGTAGAATGCCATCAACGCCCCATATTTTCGTTATTTACTAACCTCTAACTACTATTCTGTCCTATGCTGTGTACTGAATTCCTAAGCGATAACCAAGCCAGGGAAACCAGAACCAATTTGATCTTACTTCGACTCTGGAACAGAAGGTAGAGCCTGTGGACTTATGAACAATAGTTCGAGGTATGAAGCAGAAAACTCGTTATTTCAGTAATGGGTAATTCACTTTCCTGAGCGGCTCCGGCAGAAAGGATCAGACCCGAATTTCTTCATTTTCTCCGGGTGTTTTTTCGGCAGAGATCTGCAGTTGGGAGGATTGAAGTGAGGAGTATAATTCGTTTAGGCCCTTCAGAATTTTGAACCCTTTTTCCGTAATCATATAATCCCCTCTTTCGTGCTGCTGCAGGATAAGCCCACTGTCCATAAGTTTCTGCAGATGGAAGAGCAGGTTTCCGCCTCGAAGGCCTGTAATTTCGGAAAAGGCTGAGAAGCTTTTCGTCTCAAAAGCCACAGCCCTCAGAATTTCCAGGCGCTGGGGATTGGATACCGGTTCAAGGACTTCTCTCAGAAGTCCGCTGGTCTCAAGGGCTGAAATATCAGGCTTCTGCTCCTGATTGCTGGCATAAATCCTCATTGAGCGCATAAGGTTGACCTGTTTTGTGAAAAGGCTGGATACTTCGGAGAAACACTGCTCACATTTGCTGTAAGGGGCTCCACATCTAAGTTCATCGAGTTTTTCCCTGTTTCCTGAAAGGAGTGCCTCATCTACCCTGCCCTGTTTTACAAGCCCTGCGTTCCTCTGGAGAAGGGCTGTAAAGGAAGACCTGCAGTTTTCTTTTTCAGGGCATTTCTTTACCATATTTCTTTCAAGTCCACTATTGATATCTTCATAGAGGTGGCTGAGAATTGCATTTGAGTATTCCTGCCTTGAGCATTCCATAGCAGTTTCAAAGCGCAGCCTGTTCGAAAATTCCATAACTTTCTTGATATCGCTATGCATATCGCAAAGCTTTTCCCTAATAGCCTTTATTTCCACCATTTCCGGGTCTTTCGGGTCTTTCGAGCTTTCAGGGAAATTTTCTTTTTTCCTGCCACTGTCTTTCATATATTTTATATATTATGGCTTTAGATAAAAAGTTTCTGTTACAACCTTAAAGGTCATTGGGCTAGATGAATTATCTCAGGGCACAGGAGTGCATTTAGTATATTATGATGCCGATTAAGTATAAATGAATGACTGGCTGATTATTAATGGCATAAATGCCAACGACTGTAAGAAGGAGGTGAATAAAATATGGTAAAGTGTGGAATTTGTGGAGGGGAAGCCCCGAAACAGCCCTGTATAACTGAAGAAGGAAACTGCGACCTCTGCGGTAAAAAGGTTGCTCTTGCAGAAGAACAGGAAAAGAAGAAAAGTGAGAAATGAATGGTACAAATACCATTTAACTAACTACACACCACTCAAAAAAGAGATTTACAGCAGTAAATGCCTTCAAAAACAGGGTAATTACTGTTCTTTCTTTTTTAAAAATGAAAATCTAAAATACAACAGTGCTCTGTTTTAAATCTAAAATACAACGGTTCCATGTTTTTAACCTTCGTCTGACTACGGACGGAAGGGTAATCATATGATCCAGAAGCCGATTATGGCCAACCAGCCTGATAAACCTCTGTCTAGAAATATATCTACTCAAAAATGCGGGGCTCTTGAAGGAAAGAATAAGTACAAGCCGTGCAAAGTAATTCTTCATATGAAATCCAAGCTTCTTACCCTTATCCTTGCCCTTTCGCTTATTGCAAATGCTTACTTTGTCTTATTTTATCAAGCCCCGGTTGAGGGGGAGCAGGTCCAGGAAATGCAGGAACGTATAAATTCCCTTGAAAAGGAAAATGAGAGGCTTGAAACAAAGGTAACTCAGGATAACCAGTCTCTCCAGTCCTATGCTTCCCAGCTTGACTTATACCGTAAAAGAGTCTTTGAGCTTCAGAATGGCTCTCAAATGTGTCCTGTGAGCATAGAAGGATTCGCTACTCTCCAGGGGCCTGCAGTTTTCCAGACAGTCCAGACCGAGCAAAACGGTCCTTTTATCAGGCAGTCGGTTTCTGAAGAAGGTACCCTGATCAATATCTCGGTTGAAATTCAGCCTGGAAAAGGCCGCGTGCTTGTTCAGACAACCCCTCTTATGGGTGTGGTCTTTCAGGATGCAGCAAACACTGCAGTCTTTGTAGCTGAGAGTAAAACCGGAAAGCAACTCTCAAGCAGTGATATCATCTTCAGCATTACCGCTAAAGATGAAATCCCCGGTGTAGAGGGTCCCAGTGCAGGTGCTCTGATGACCCTTCTTACAATTTCTGCAATTGATAATTCCACCCTTAATGATAGTATAACCCTTACCGGCACTATTGACAATGAAGGCAATATAGGAAGAATAGGCGGACTCGTCGAAAAAGCCAAAGCAGCAGAAGCCGGGGGAAAGACTCTCTTCCTTCTGCCCAGAGAAAACAGCGAGCTTGTCACTTATAAACTTTCAACCCGGAAAATCGGAGGCTTTGAAGTCGTCCAGAGAGTTCCGGAAGTTGTGGACGCCGAGAAATATATCGAGGAGAATGTCGGAATAAACGTCGAGTACGTGGACACGATTCAGGACGTGCTGAAGTATGAAGGATTTAAACTCAAATGAAATGTAAAATCGATATGATGTTAAAATATATAAGACGGAAAATCGAGACCGTTCTACAATTAATATTCCCAAAAAAGTTTGGAAAGGGGGGTTTTCCTTTTCCTCCCCTTTTCATTTTTCTTTTAACGGCTATTATGGGCTATTTTATAAATCAGACCGGAAAATCTTCGATTTTCTCTAAAAAGTAGACTTCCGGTTTGCCAACAACCCCTGCTTTTTGCATTGTCTTTTTCAGGTCTTCGGATTCTATGAATCCAGTTGCATTTTCTTTATTATCCCACTCAAAAAGAATAAACAGGTCGTTTGTTTCGTCCGAACTGCAGTAAAGCTTTCCGCCTTTACATCCTGCTTTCCTTCTTGTAGCTCCGTTTTCGTCAAAAACAGATTTCCATCTGGAATAGTCCTCTACTTTATGTTTTATAACAACATATACCATATCAGTCCCTCTCTTTTATAATATGGACGTTTTTATAAAAAAAGCTGTTTGAACTCTTCCCCGGGCCCCCTAATAAATAAATTAGCCGGGTTCCACCACATATTATATTTTATAATAGTTATAATAATTAGATCTAAACTTCTATCTCCTATTTTTGATTCCAAAGGTAACCAGAGTGTTTGAAAAATTAACCCCTAAACAGAGGAAAATATCCACCCGGGTTGGGGGGCTGCTTGCCCTTGTGGGAAAGGCGATGTTTCTGTTTTCAATCCTTAATTTCCTGATGATTTCCCGGCTTCAGTATTACAGTGAAGGGGACTCGTATATCAGGATCGTTTTTCCGCATTATTTGCTCTTTCTTGCGGGGTTGAGTACCATAGGCTTTGTTGCGATGTGGCTGGTGTACACTTATGTCCACCGAGCAAACAGCGTTTTTCCCAGGAACAGGCAGTTAAGGACAACCGGAGTCCCATGTATGACAGGATCCTTGAAGTGTAGGAAGAGCTTGCCAACCTGCGGAAGATGATGAAAAAGCTTTCGGAAAAGGTAGAAAAGCTTACGGAAAAAGAGTAGAGATGAGCAAAAGTTTAGATAACAAAGAGTTGAGAGAGATAACAAAGAGTTGAGAGGTAAAAAAGGTAGGGTGGAGAGTACTTTCATTTGTTTGTTTCTGGTATTCAAAGAATTTCATGTGAGTTTTTTTTCCAGCCTGCAGTTTTTCTTTCATATTTTAATAATTCCAATTTTGGAGTTCCTTACAGGTTGTTTTCAGTTAGATTGTTTTACTATTTTTGTTTTTTTAAGGATATGACCTTCTTAATACGATAAATTTATATATTTATACGTGCTTTTATTTAGTGGTAAATCAAGTTTGCTTGATTTGCCTCATAAAGCCCATTTTAAATCTCCGTAATTCTGCAGACTCCTAAAACAATTTGCCTTTGAACCTCCATTTTTTTCCTTTTTTTATCTCCCAGAGTTGATTCTCTCTTTCCCATCCTTTTCACTCTTTTTTCCATTTTTCACTCTTTTTTCCATTTTTCACTCTTTTTGATTCCCTGTGCCATGATGTGGAAATAAATCGAGTACCTTCAGGGATTTTCATTGCCAGCCCAAAGTTTATCCGTTGATACGATAATTATGCAGGAAATCCAAACCTGTAGATAAATGCATGAACAGATCCTCATTTCTTGTTATCATACCCGATTCTACGGTTTATCTGATATTCTGGTGAGAACCATGGCTGACACAATTCACTGGGCAGACGTCATAGCCGAAGACGTATTAAATAAGAGTGGCAAGCATCTTGTTGCCACAGGAATCACTCCCTCCGGACATATTCATATAGGCAATATGAGGGAGGTTGTAACTGCTGATGCTGCTTACAGGGCCCTCCTTGATAGGGGGTCAGATGCCCGTTTTATCTATATTGCCGACAACTACGACCCTCTGCGCAAGGTTTACCCTTTCCTCCCTGAAAGTTATGCTGAGCATGTGGGAAAACCAATTTCAGAGGTTCCCTGCCCATGCGGGGAGTGTGCAAACTATGCCGAGCATTTCCTGAAACCTTTCCTTGAAGCCTTAAGGCGCCTGGGCATCAATCCCGAGGTCTTCAGGGCTGATGAAATGTACAGGTCAGGACTGTATACTGAAGCAATAAAAACCGCCCTTGTGAAAAGGAATGAAATTGCAAAGATCCTTGAAGAGGTCTCGGGAAAAACAGTTGCAGAAGATTGGAGCCCTTTCAATCCCCGCTGTAACGAGTGCGGGAAAATCACGACCACGAAGGTCACGGGTTTTGACCTGGAAGCCGAAACTGTGGACTATGTCTGTGCCTGCGGTCACTCAGGGAAGGTGCCAATGGCAGGAGGAGGGAAACTCACCTGGAGAGTGGACTGGCCTGCCCGCTGGGCTGTCCTCGGGGTAACTGTAGAACCCTTCGGAAAAGACCATGCCTCAAGAGGCGGCTCCTATGATACCGGAAAGCGAATAGTAAGGGATATCTACGGGCACGAGCCACCCCACCCTATCGTCTATGAGTGGATAATGCTCGGAAAGCAGGGGGCGATGTCTTCCTCAACGGGAGTGGTCGTCTCGATTTCGGATATGCTTGAGGTGGTGCCTCCGGAAGTCCTGCGCTACCTGATCATCCGCACAAAACCTGAAAAACATATCCAGTTCGACCCCGGACAGCCTCTCCTCACCATGGTAGATGAATACGAGCGGCTCAGGGAAAAATTCCGGAAAAATGATCCCTCCCTGGGGGACTTTGAAAAGAGAATTTACGAGCTCTCCAGGGCAACCGGTATCTGCCACCCGGAAATTCCTTTCAAGCAAATGGTGACAATCTACCAGGTTGCCAGGGGGGATTTCGATCAGGTGCTGAAGATCGTAAAACGGTCAGGCTTTTCAATTGAAGATAAAAAGTGTATAAGAGAACTTGTAGATAATGTATCCAGATGGCTTGAACTCTATGCCCCGCCTTTTGCCAGGTTCAGTGTAAAAGAGAAGGTGCCTGTGCAGGCAGCAACTCTTTCGGAACTCCAGAAAGTTTTCCTAGGGGCTTTCGCAGACCTTATCGAAGCGAAAGAGGAAATTAGCGGAGAGGAATACCATATGCTGGTCTATTCTGCAAAAGAAGAAGGTTCTGAGCTGAGCAAGCTGATCGCGGAAAAGTTAAATGCACCGGTTCCGCAGGTGAACCCGAAAGACCTTTTCAAAGCTATTTACACCTCAATTCTCGGGCAGAGCTCGGGTCCGAAAGCCGGCTGGTTCTTATCTTCTTTTGAGAAGGACTTCCTGATATCCCGGTTCAGGGAAACTTCAACATACATCCCTGAAAAACGCATGTGAATGAAACCAGATGAATATGGGAAAAGATCGATGAATGTAGAAACCGACAATGGGCAGGTTATAAAGGGTATGGGATTTCCGGACCCCTTGATTCCTGGCAAGGTTGGAATAGAAGATCTGGATGCATCAAAGGATATGGAAATGCCGGTGAAAAAACCTGCAGGCTCTTCAAAAACAGGCTCTTCAAAGACAAGCTCTTCAAAAAAACATTTCCTCGCCTGGGACAAGGAATATGCCCACCTCAAATGGGGGGGCCCTGCGTCTATCCGGAACTTGCAGACTTATCTTGCGCTAGAAGCAAGAGTCCTGGATGCAGGCTCAGGAAACGGAAGGTATCTTGGGGAGCTTTCAAGGCACTACAATACTTTCGGGACTGATATCTCTTTAACTGCCCTTAGAAGTTCCCGTGCGCAGCTTTCAAGGAGTGGCAGGTTTGCAGAACATCTTGGGGCAAGTGTGCATGCCCTTCCTTTCAAACCCAGGTCATTTGACGGGATTCTCTGTTACGGTGTGCTCCAGCACCTTTTTAAAGAGGAGCGAGAAGCTGCTGTCAGGGAATTCTTCCGACTTCTCTGCTCCGGCGGTTTTATTTTTTTTGAGGCTTTCGGCTGTAAAGATATGCGCTGCGGAGGAGAGCCTTCAAGCCCATTTGAAGAAAAGACTTTTATCCGGCAAAACGGGATAATTTATCATTATTTTACTGAAGAAGAGGTAAAGAGACTTTTCTGTGGATTTGAAGTTCTTAAACTGGAAAATGCAACAAAAGAGAAAATTTTTAGAGGGAAATCTTATCAACGGCATATGTTCAGGGGAGTTTTCCGGAAACTTTGAACTTAATTGAGGTTCTACCAAAATTGATAAAAATGCTTTAAAATAAAAAAATCGGTCAAAATCACGTATTTTGACAAAAAATTACCTTTAAAACCTCTAAAATAATACTTCGAAATGCCTTTGAATACGAATTAAGCTCAAAAATTGATATAAAATTACATTTACTTTAAAAATTAGAATTTATTGCAACTTATTTACATAATTTACATAAAAACATAAATATTTATTATGTTTTGAAAGTTCAAAAGAAGTTTATTTCCAAATTAATGAGTTATTTATTACTCCAATATTAATTATAGATAAAAAATATCACCGAAGATTACAATAGAAGATGGGACATGTGACCAAGAGAATCGGTGATCTAACGCTGGAATCACATAGATAAAAGCAAATCCTATATAAGTAAATCCTTGTATAATCTTTTGATACTTTTCTTTCTCTTCGACTACTCCGATTTCAAGTGACACAAACAATACAATAGAGTAAACCCATGCTTCCAAGAAATTAAGTGAACGAGCAGGAATAAACAGAAACAGTACTATCATGACAATGCTCTCTAAAAATACAAGCATTATTCTTCGCTTTATAATATTCTGTCTATAGATTAATTTGGGAGTATTTGATTGGCATTACTCATTTATTTCACCACCAAATCAAGTTATTAAGGTTTTATCGAAAAAAGACTCTTCGCTGTTTCGAGTGGTAACTTAATCCCAGTTCCTAAATATCGACGTAACATGTGTAAGATTTAGACAACTTAACATGTATAAGATTTTAGCCCCCTCTTTATTTCGTTATTCAGGAAAGGCTTGTACTTCCTTTCTTTCTCTAATCCCGTAATTTACAGTCATCCCCACTAAAAGTACAGCTAAAGAGCAGTATTTTTGAACAGAACTCCTTGTAGATCTGTGCAAATTCTCCATAGAGTATGCTTTCTTAGCCAATTTGAATATATCTTTTATGATTGATCTCACAGATCTAAATTCTTTCCATTTGCTTATTAGCTCTTTAAATTTTGCAATTATTTTTTTGTAGATTTTAATTTCCTTTTTAGTTTTTCGTAAGAAAAATATCCTCTATCAGCATAAACAATGTCTCCTGCTTTTAATATTCCCCGTCTTTTGAGTTCCTTAAGTATTTCGGGATAAATTTTAGGTTCAGATACATTTGCTTCATTAATCAGAAAAGCTAAAGGTTTCAATGTTTGATATTCAAGTGCAAGAGTCAGTTTCATGCCAATGAAGAATCCTCTATGAGTTGAGTGGCCCCACTTGTATTCTTTGTTTTCCAGGTTTTTTGGTAATCTTTTTTGCATGCCAGTTCAGGTTAAGGTTTATGTCAGTACTGTCAATGATAATGCCTATTGATCCGTTTTTTCTCATAGGGTATAATTCGTTCAAGAGTTCAAAAACAAAATAAGTAAACTGGTTTGGTTCATACTTACTAAGAATGCCATAAATTTCATTTTCAGTTGGTACCGAACTGATTTTTAGAAAATTTCTCAAGCTTTCCCTTTCGTTTAATTCTCTGATAGCATAGGAAATTTCTCTGGAAAAACACGCTTAAGAGTACGATTTTAATTGCAGGCACTGATCTTGAGAGGGGCACAATGCCCCTCCTTGTGAGTATTTACCTGCAAAATCTCAAATCAAAAACATTTAATATTTCGGATAACAATTTCCATTTGAAATCTTCGTTTAGTGGAATAAGCGGAGCTTTTATAATATATCGCCAGAAGAGGATAGTATATCCTCCTCAATAAAATTTACGGTTTATTAAGGCTTTAATTAAAATTTAATTTAAAAATAAGATGTACTTTTTTTAGGAAAACTGTGATCTAATTTAATTGATATAAAAAAGGACAAATATGGTTCAATTTAAGGATGAATTAGAGAGGATCCTAACTGAAAATGATAGTTGGGGGAGGAAGTAAAGGCTGGAATAAAGGGGGAATTCGAGCGAGAATAACAAATATGCTATGTTGACCTATGAAAATTATCTCTCATTGTTGAAATGAAATAAAAATTGAAATGGGTATTACCCAATTGTACAAGTTAAAATAGTTATGAGACAGCCTGTAAATATTTGATTTTTATTTTCATAAAAAGGCTAGCTTAAGGTAATTAAGCACAATTATTACAAGGGCTCCGAAAATTCCTCCTATTGCGCAGACCAGAACTGCTACCCAGGTGATTGCAATTTCAAGTCCTAACAAAAACTTTGCTACGATCAGGGTTAAGATCCCAAGCACTGCATTTATTGCAAGGCTGGTGGCAGTTTTGAGGACTTTGTACAGCACAAAAGCCGCTACAGCTGCCAGAATTAATACTGAAATCTCGGGAACTCCAACTACCATAGATTATACATAGTGTTCAAATTATTTATATTTATCATTGAGTTTTATGAACCAGTTGTGGCTTTTTGGTAATTTGTGCCGGATATGTTCGAAAATGATCTCTAGCCTTATCTATTTAAGAAAGCAACAATATTTTATGGCATTTTATTCCTCAGAGAAACCGGAAAAATTTCACAATAATTTCCTTAAGTGCTGCCTCGTTTGAATAAGTCCTTACCTCCAGTGAAGGATCCGGGTTCCCGAGCACCATTGCAGAGACTGCCGCTTCGGGCCTGTACAGGCAGAGCACGGGAATTTTCCGGTCAAGCGCCCTGCATATTTCATAGCCCACCCCCGTAGATGGTACTGTCACCTCTGCAATCAGCGCATCGCTTTTTGCAAGCAGACCCATATCTCTATCATAGATCTCCTGTTCAGTCATTTTTGATTCAGTTTCTTCCAGAGCGGGATCTGCAACATGCCAGCTGAGTACTTTGGCTCCTGCTTCTTCGAGGGCGTCGTACATAAATCGATATGTCTCAAGAAGCTGTCTACCTCCCCGAATCGAACCTGACAGAAAAATTTTTGGACTCTGCCGTTCTGCGATTTTCTTTTTTTCCATTCTCCTACCATCATCCTTATTTCTCTTTTATACCTCACCGCTTTATTGCCTGTTTTTCTGGCTGCTTTTTGGTATGTTTATCCGGCTGTTTTTCCGGCTGTTTTTCCGGCTGTTTTTCCGGCTGTATTTCCGGGTTTCAGTTTTCTTACTGCACGCCTCTGAAATAATGCCCTGTGGTAAAACCTTTCCCGAAATCCTCACATTTTTCCTTTGTTCTCTTTCTCTCATAAAATGCGTCAATCGCTTTCCTGTATTTCCCTGTAATTTTCCTGATTTCTTCTACATTGTCCATTCCAGAAGTCTCGATTCTCAGACTTGAAACTCCACTTTCGATAATTGCAGGGACATATTCAAGCATGCAGAGAGATCTTGAGTTCAGGAGGTGAGTCCTGCACTGGTAGTCCATGAGCAGAGGAAATTCATAGTTCTTCTCATCTACCAGCGTAAAGTTTCCTGAGGCACAGGGAGCACTGCACTGACCTCCGTCTTTCCCGAGCAACCCGCCTACGAGGCAGTGTTCAGATTCCATCAGTTCAAGGCGACCATGGACAATGCATTCGGCAGGTCCGTAAAAAGCTACTTCTTTGAGCTCTTCAAGCGTTAATTCGGGAGAAAGTACAGCCCTTTCTGCCCCTTTCTGCAAAAAGAGGGCAAAGGTATAGCCGTTATAGATATTCAGAGGACTGTCTGCAATACACGGGATCTGTTTTTCTTTTGCGAGGTTAAACGTCCCGAGATTTGAAACAAGGACACCGTCAGCTCCGAACTTTTCCACACGGGAGAGAAGTTCTTCTACCATTTTCATTTCGGAGTCCTTCACTATTTTAGGAGTATTAAAATAGATTTTTCTGCCTGCAGCTCTGGCTTTCAGAACAGCGCTTTCATAAATAGAATCAAGATTCTTTCTGGAAGCGTCTTCCTCATCGGATTTTTTCTCTTTTCCGGCTGCTTTCGGCCTTCTGACAAGTCTCTCTCCGAAGTAAACGCAGTCTGCTCCGCCTGCAAGAGCTCCTTCAAGCCCTTCAGGAGAATACACAGTAACTGAGAGCAGGGGCTTTCCCGAAAGTTTTTGGGCTTTTATTTCGTTTGTTTCCCCTGTGATCTCTATTTCTTCTGTTTCCCCTGTGATCTCTATTTTTTTTGCCTTTTTTTCTCCGGATGCGAGGAACTGCAGATTTTCTAAAGGCTTTCGCTTCCACTTTGATACGCGCAAGTTTTCAAGCTGCAAGACCGCTTTTGTTCTCAGGTCGTTCAGCTGCCCCACGGGTATAAAAATATCCTCTTCTACACTCACATTAAGTTCTGCTGCCTCATAAAGAGTATTTCCAAGTTTGATAAGCTGTTTTTCTACCCGGGCTTTTGAAGTTGGCAGCTTTTCTGCTTTCTCTACCAGATATTCGGATTCAACTGTCACTGTATTTGAATCGCTATCCTTTATCTCGAGCCTGGCAGGTTTACCCAGGGCGATAGTTGCGGTGAGAAATAAGGGAATTTTTGGCCTCAGGGCTCCGGCTTCACTTTCTTTTTTAAGGGAATCCATAAGCTTCTTGTCATGTGTTCTGTAAACCGCGCTTCCTGATGGTGCCCTCGAATCAAAGGGGAGCTCTATGACTTCCCCTCTCCCTGCATTGTATACAGGCCCCCTTTCAGTATACATCGAGGAAATGATTCTTCCTTTATCCTCAGGCCTGGTCTCGGCGTTTTCAACCATTACCCCATCTCCCAGGCGAAGGGAGTTTGAAAGTTTTACACGAATACGCTTTGTGCGCCTGTCATAATTGACAACCGTACCTGCTGGAATCCCACGGTTGTGGGGGTTTTCCCGGCTCATGAGTTTTCCACGCGGATTTCCAAAAAAGTAGCCCGAAGTAAAGCCGCGGTTAAAAAGCTGGGTAAGGGTTTCCTGCTCCTCTTCGGAAACCGAATAATCTGAAGGGTTTTTCAGGTACCTGTCGATCAAGCGACGGTAGACCCTGACAACGCCTGCAACATATTCCGGCCTTTTCATCCTGCCCTCAATTTTAAAAGATTCGATCCCTGCTTCTATAAGGGCTCCAAGGCCTGAGGTCGTGTTAAGGTCCTTCGGGCTTAGAAGATAACTGCCGCTGGTTTTAATCTGTTTTCCTTCACAGTAAAGTCTGTACTTTTTACGGCACGGCTGAGCGCAGTACCCTCTGTTTCCGCTCCTTCCCCCTATAAGACTACTCAGGAGGCACTGACCAGAATAGGAAATGCAGAGGGCCCCATGTACGAAAACCTCTATCTCTACATCATTTTTTTCTTTTATTATTCTTATATCTTCGAGCGAAGCTTCCCGTGAAAGGACTACTCTTTCGAATCCCAGCTCCTTTACAAAAGCAACCCCTTCACTGTTGTGCAGAGTCATCTGCGTGCTTGCATGCAGGGGAAGATCAGGCAGATATTTTCTTGAAAGAGAAATCAGCCCCAGGTCCTGAATGATAATTGCATCTGTTCCCATTTCTCTCAAGCGGGAGAGTAGTCTAAGGGCACTTTCGATTTCCCCTTCCTTGAGCAAAGTGTTTACGGTTACGTATATTTTTACGCCCCTGAGATGGGCATAATCAATAGCTTTCTCAAGCTCTTCTTCTGAAAAATTAGATGCATATCCCCGAGCACTAAAAGCCCTGGCTCCGAGATACACAGCATCGGCTCCGTTTTCTACGGCTGCCATAAGGGCTTCCATGCCGCCGGCTGGAGCCAGCAGTTCAGGTTTTGCAGGCTTCATCAAATGAGATTAGAGAGTATGCTCTTAATTAAGCTTTGGCATCCATTTTGGATGTCCTAAAAGTCAACCGGCAACACTTTCAAAAAAAAATAATAAAAGAGAGAGAGTAGATTATAAAAAATTTACGGAAAAACCCAATAGCATATTTTTTAGGGTTATGCTTTTGGTCCAATTGTCCAGGTTATAATCCTATCGTTTTTCTTATCTTTAGAGGTTTCGCAGAGCATTTTTCCATCATGCATATGGGCTTCGCAGGAATAGCTGATTTTGTTTTCCTTTCCCATATGCTTGAAGTGCATCTTGAAGTATCCCTCTGAGCACCCTATCCCGTATTTTATCCAGCCTTCAATGTCCGCTCCACCCTCACAGCTTCCGTCACATGCAATGAGCTCTAAGACCTTTTCCTCATAAGACCCGATTTTTTCTGGAGCTTGGTGGCCTTTTTTGTATTTTCCTTTCTCTATTTTCTGAGCCTGAAGCACAAAGTCCTCATCGGTGGCGTTCAGGATCTTCAATTTCAAACCTTCAAGAATTTCCATTGTTTCTGTTTCTGACATCTTCGATTACCCCGAGAAATAACGAATCCAGATAAAATTACGAATAAGAGATTGTCTCTAATAAATAAAAAAGTATCTCAATATATCTGGAAGTGAATATATAAAACAAGGATTCTAAATGAAAGTTCTTCTGCTTGACCAAAACACCATTTTGCACTTATGCATTCTCAGTCAGTGCAGACGCAGGGCTTTTGCCTGCAGGTAAAACAGACGCTGGGACACTTTTTAAGGAATGCCTCTTCAAGATCGACTCCGTAGAGATTGGCAAGAGCTCCCATCCAGGCAAAGCCGTCCGCAAGTTCTTCCCCTATATTTTGGGGCTCTTCTCTGCGAATAGCTTCAGCACCTGGATAAGATGTCCTACTACCTTTTTCCGGAATTTAGAGCCTTACAGGGATTTCCCGCTCTCTCAGGTACTCTTTTACTTCCCGTATTGAATATTCAGAGAAGTGGAAAATACTTGCTGCAAGGGCTGCATCAGCTTTTCCTTCGGAAAAACCTTCGTAGATGTGTTGCGGGTTTCCAACTCCGCCAGAGGCGATGATGGGTACATCCAGTTCTTCAGAGAGTTTTCTTGTAATGGGAAGATCGTAGCCAGCGCAGGTCCCGTCCCGGTCCATACTTGTAAGCAGGATTTCTCCTGAACCCAGTTCTTCTGCTCTTCTTGCCCACTGCACGGCATCAATCCCCGTAGCCTCCCTGCCTCCGTAAATTACCAATTCATACCAGGCCGGGGTTCCATCTTCAAGTTCCAAGATGGTTTTTCCGGGATTGTTCTTTATGTCGGTATTTCGCCTGCAGTCAATCGCAGTTACAATACACTGGGCCCCGAATATATCAGAGGACTCCTTGATAAAATCAGGATTCTTTACTGCCGAAGTGTTGACCGAGACCTTATCAGCGCCTGCTCTAAGGATCTGGCGGATAGCGTCAATCGAACTGATCCCACCTCCCACCGTGAGGGGAATAAAAACCTCATCTGCAGTTCTTTCGATCACATCGATCATTGTTTCCCTGCCGTGAGCTGAAGCTGTAATGTCCAGGAAAACAAGTTCATCCGCGCCGTCTTCATTATAACGCTTGGCAAGTTCTACAGGGTCTCCGGCCTCTTTCAGGTCCACAAACTCCACACCCTTGACTACACAGCCGCCTGCCCTGTCAAGGGTCACATCAAGGCATGGTATGATTCTTTTGGTGAGCATCTAAGGGATAATGAAGTTAACTGTTATTAAAAGCTTATTGAAATTAAGCGGGAAAAGTCCTGAGGGCAGCAGGCTATTAGAATAAGCAGAGATGGAATAATCAGGTGGTCCCTCATTAATTGATTAATCTATTCCAGAGCCCGGGGAAAAGATCTTTCGTTTTTCTCTCCCTGCACCACAATAGGTATGGGCCTGCTGTTACCCAGATAAAAAGTGATCCAAAAGCCGACACCACAATTAAAATATATGGATTTTGAAAGAAGTAACCCCGGGATAGAGTGAATACATTCCATTACCCCGAAAATGTTTTTCCAATTCATGTAGAATATAAATGTCTCCATCAGCTGATCTGAAAGCCATTCAAAAAAAGCAGAAAACAGATTTGAAATGCCAAAACCCATCAAATAGTCCTCTTGAGCGCAGCGAAAAAAATCTCCGATTTCCTGCGATCCCAAAGCGCAATTCGGGCGAGTCAGCCAAAAATATTCATCACGCGGGCGCCTTCAAGTCTGGACATCTCTATTTCGGAACATTCCAGCACTTCCTTTCTAATTCTGATCGGGGCTCCCACCCTGAGGGCAAGGGCAATACAGTCACTTGGTCTGGCATCAAACTGCATTATATTATTGTCTTTTCTGATCAGGAGGCGGGCATAATAGACTTTATCCACCTTATCATCTATCATTACACCCTCGACCTTTATTTCCATGCGATCAAAAATATTAACCATGAGGTCATGAGCCATCGGGCGAGGTGGGGAGATATTTTTAAGCACGTTTCCTATTGAAAGGGCTTCCAGATGGCCAATATATATAGGAAGCATCTCACCTTTTAAATTTTCAAGGAGTACAACCGGGGTAGGGTCACTGAAAACATCGACTATATAGACATCTTTGACATGAATTTCCTCAAAATCCTCGTAATTATCGATGTCCATATCCAGTAGTTAATTTCACATATATTAATACCTTATTTAATTTTTTGTAAATTATTAAAGAAGATGCTAATAACCTTGCTTCAGACTTTTTTCTAATGCCAGATATTCGCATTCTCAATTTATTGGGAATCCATGTTTACCGAGCATGGGCATGAAAGTAACCTCACCTTTCCTTTTCTTACGTATATTTCCATTGACATATTTTAAAAAATTCCAGGAAATAATTCCCTACAGGAATTACCATTATGCCCCGGGCTTCAACTGTTCCAGCAGAGTCTTAGGGATATAGGGAGCTGCACATGTTACAGCTATCCTGTCATAAGGTGCATACCGGGGATAACCTACTGATCTGTTCTCAAGTAATACTGTAACATTATCATACCCTGTTTTCCTCCAGGTGCTATCTTACAAAATTTGTAAAATGTTTTATGCATTCCATAGTGTATATACATCCGGTTTTTTCTATGAGTTCTGCCATCACTGCAGCAGTATATCCGGAACCTGCCCCAATTTCCAGGACTTTCTACCCCTCAGACAGCTCCAGGATTTCACACATAATAGCAACCACATGAGGAGCAGATATTGTTTGTCCGTGGCTGATTTATAGAAGTCTGTCCGTATAAGCTGCCTTTTGCTCATATTCCGGAACAAACCTGTGCCTGGGAACACGGAGCATAGCCTTAAGCACTTTTTTTTCACGTACGATACCTTCAAGCCCTTCTACAAGGAGCTTGCGAAGCTCTTTGAATTCATTTTCTTCTTTCTTCCCCTGTTATCCTTAAAATAGTCCTTTTCAGAAATCGCGTAGACCAGAAAAACCCTCTATTCTTTCTGGCAATAATTTTAAAACCCGTATTTGCCTATCAAAGGTACGAAAACAACTCCCCCTCTTCTCTCTTTATGTATATTGCCTTCGTTATCTTTTTTAATTCTGATAAGCTCCTGGGCATATTCCCCCACAGGAATTACCATTATTCCTCCGGGTTTCAACTGCTCCAGCAGAGGCACAGGAATGCTGGGAGCTGCGCATGTTACAACTATCCTGTCATAAGGAGCATAACTGGAATAGCCCACAGATCCGTCTTCAAGCAATACGATAACGTTTTCGTAGCCGGCTTTTTTCAGGTTCTCCCTTGCAAAATTCACAAGGGGTTCTATGCGCTCCACAGTGTATACATACCCACTCCTTCCTACAAGTTCCCCCATTACCGCTGCATTATATCCTGACCCCGTCCCTATTTCCAGGACCTTTAATCCCTCTGAAAGCTCAAGGAGATCACACATGATAGCAACCATATGAGGGGCAGAGATTGTTTGCCCGAAGCCGATATCCAGAGGGGTGTCAATGTAAGCCCCCTTTTTCGCGTATTCCGGGACAAATATATGCCTTGGGACCCTAAGCATGGCTTTGAGGACTTTTTTTTCCGTTCCATGGATCTCAAGCCCTCTTATGAGACGCTCTCGCATCTCTTCGAGTTTATGCAGTTCTTCCTGATCTACTTCCTGTTTTTTCACTCCCTTTTTTTCGCTGTGGTCTTTTTTACCACGGTCCTCTTCTGCTCCCACTCTGACCTAACCTTTCTCTTCTTCCCTTTCTGGCAAATATGCGTTTTACATATTTTGCAAGTACAACATCGCCTTTCCTTGACCTGAAAAGCCCGTCCCTTACCTTGATTTTGGTGATAAAAAGCCTGGTGTTTCCAACTTTCTCTTCTGCTCCCACTACAAATTCATAGTCTCCGGGAACGCGTTTTTCTATTACTTCCGTTTTTTCAGTTCCTTCCTGTGCGGAGAATTTTACAGTTATTTCATCAATTGCCCTTCCCCACACAGTTTCTATTTCTTCTGCAATACCTGCATTGACACGTTTTCCTCCTGCTTCAATTGAGGTAATCAGGATAGGGCATACCATTCCCGATTCTTCATCGTCAACAACCAGCTCATCATCTATCTGAAGCACAGTCTCGGAATCCAGCTCGGTTTTGAAGGTATTTGAAACTTCCATCTTGCTTACAATGACTCTTAAGCTGACGTTTTTTGGGGTTTTTATCTTCGCAGGATGCACCTGACCGCACTTCATACAGCGGACTAGCGGGCTCTGTCCTTCTTTCAGAACCTCATGCCCGACTTCCTCTTGCGGGGAACAGGAGGGGCACTCAATATCAATTTCTCTTATCATGGTCTAATCAGTACATGGATTCAAAATACTAAATACTTAACTTCTCCGGTGATGTTTTTTTTTCCGAAGGTGTCCTGCAGGAGAAGTCAGGGCAAAAAACCCAAATAAAAATAAATTAGAGAGACAGATAAAAAGAGTGAAAAAAGCAAATGGCTCCTGAATTTGAGCCCCTAGCATGGAACGTTGTTATCCTTTTATGCGCGAGACCTTCTCCTCAGGCGAATATGAGGGACATTCGATATTGATATGCTGTATCATAACAGGTTTGTTTTCTAATTCTCTTTATTCTAATTATTTATTTTCTAAAACTTATTATGTTTTTGTTGGGGGCACTGCTTCCTTTTTTTTATATCCTTGCTTAATATCAAAAGTTTTATTATACTAAAATGCGTAGTCTTACATCTCATTATTGAGATGCATCTCAAAATTAAGGCAATAAGGGTGCCGACAGTGCCGGACATTGAATACCTGAAGAAGCTTGCTCTCAGAGGAGCAGTAAACAAAACTATCAAGGTCTCTTCGAGTGAGTTTCACAAGCATACGGGGGACAGCTCTAAAACCGCAGCAAGAAAGCTAAAGCAGATGGAAGAAGAACGGTTAATTGAAAGGAAGATAGTTCCCGGTGGCCAGTTGATAAAAATGACAGAAAAAGGGATTGAAATCCTAAAGAACGAATACGTTGAATACAGCAGGATCTTTTCCTCAGCACCTGATACTCTGGAACTCGAAGGAAATGTGCTTAAAGGCCTTGGTGAAGGCCAGTACTATATAAATATCCCAGGATACAGGAAGCAATTTGAAGAAAAACTGCATTTTGTACCTTTCCCGGGTACTCTGAACGTGCAACTTTCGGAAAACAGCTCGGCTCTTCGAAACAGGCTACTAGAAATGCCCGCTGTCCGGATAGAAGGTTTCAATGATGGAGAGCGCACCTTCGGAGGCGGGAATTGTTATCCTCTCAGAGTAGGGGGCATAGAAGCTGCTGTGGTCGTCCCTGACAGGACGCACTACCCCTCGGATTTAATTGAGATTATTGCACCGGTAAAACTCAGGGATGCCCTGAAATTGAAAGATGGAGATAGAATTGTGACACGGGTAAAAAAGCAGGGTATGGAGGGACAGGAATGAGCGAGAGCACGGTATACGAATGTCTGAAGTACAAGAATGAGAACATCAACAGGGCACTGGAAGCCCTGCGTGATGGAAAAATGATTCAGATCTATGACTCGGACTCCAGGGAAGGAGAAACAGATCTTGTGATCCCTGCAAAAGCTGCCACTTACACAGATGTCAGGTGGATGCGGAAAGACGCAGGAGGACTTATTTGTGTGGCAGTGGATCCTGTGGCGTCAAACCAGCTCAAGCTGCCTTTTATGGCGGACCTTGTTCGGGAAGCCAGCAAAACCAGCGAATCCCTCGGAGAAGTTGTTGAGAAAGACGGGGACCTTAAGTACGATTTACATTCCTCTTTTTCCATCTGGGTCAACCACAGAGACACCAGGACAGGTATCCCTGATCTTGAAAGGGCCCTTACAATCCGGAAAATCGGGGAAATCACGGAAAACTCCCTTTCCGGAAATGGAGTCCGTTTTGGAAACGAGTTCCGAACTCCAGGGCATGTTGCTCTCCTCAGGGCTGCCGAAGGGCTCCTCGATGAGCGCATGGGCCAGACCGAACTTTCAGTTGCACTTGCCCGCATGGCCGGCATCACCCCTGCAATGGTTGTCTGTGAGATGCTGGATGATGAGAGCGGGAAAGCCCTCTCAAAAGCAAAGTCAAAAGAGTACGGCGAAGAACACGGGCTGGTCTTCCTTGAGGGACAGGAAATAGTTGAAGCCTACAAACTATGGATAGGCTCAGAGTGCTGAAATACCTTTTTTTATTTCCCTCTTTTGCCCTTTCTTTTTCACCTACAATTTCATTTCTACTTTTGAATTCTTTTTTAATTATTTACTTTATCTATTATTTGAACGCTGGCGGTCCATAGCTAACTGGTTAATGTGTCTATAGGGCAGCCTGCATCTTTCAACATTTCATTATAGACGTCATGTGAGGCCTTACCGATCGGCTTCAATCAAATTAAGGATCAATCTTCAACCACACTGGAAAAATAGAGCACCAAAATATCAACTGTTTGACCGTGGACGATCGGCACTTTTTAAGGACAGTAGAATATTATAATATAAAACATAAGTTACTATACAATAACAGTATCCAATAACAGTATCTTCCGGCTACGTATAGTTTTTAATGTATGTCGTTCCTTATTCCTGTGTTTGCAGTTCACGTATAGGGTGCCATCTGATGATACATAGGTTCAAAAAAGTCCAGCAAGTTCTTGTCCTTGTACTTTTCCTGAACCTTGCCGTAGCTTTTGCTAAAATCATTTATGGGACCTTAACCGGCACCTTAAGCATGACCGCGGACGGCTATCATTCCCTTTTTGACGGGGTATCCAATATTGTGGGGCTTGTGGGTATTTTTATTGCATCCCGTCCCCCTGACAAGGAACATCCTTATGGCCGCCAGAAATACGAGACAGTTGCTTCGATTATTATAGCTGTCTTGCTTCTGTTTGTCGGTTTTGAGATCTTCCGGAATTCTCTGGACCGTTTTCTTGTACAGAGCGCTCCCGAGGTAACAGCCCTGAGCTTTATCATTATGCTCGGGACAATGGGCATAAACTACCTGGTCACTCGCTACGAACAAAGTAAAGGGGTAGCCCTGAGGAGTCAGGTACTGATTGCAGACTCCATGCACACTAAAAGCGATATCTATGTATCTTTCTCGGTAATAGTAAGCCTGGTTGCGATAAAGGCAGGGTTTCCCCTTCTTGACCCTGCAATAGCTCTTCTGATCTCTTTCCTTATCTTCAGGGCCGGGTTCAGGATTATGAAGGAGAGCTCAAGGGTTCTGCTTGACATGTCCAGGCTTGAAGAAGATGAGATCTGCAACCTTGTTATGGGAGTTGATGGGGTTCTGGGCTGCCACAAAATCCGGACTCGTGGAGGCATGGGCGATATCCGGATAGATATGCATTTGCTTTTGCAGCCTGATATGCCTCTTGAAGATGCACACATTATCGCCCACAGGGTAAGCAAAACACTGAAGGCTGAATATAAAGACGTTTCCGATGTGGTTGTGCACCTGGAACCCGCTTTACCCCAAGGATCAAATAGCAAAAAAACCAGTTAAGATGCATGGCTGGAAACGTTTTCGGGCAGATGTTTCAAATCACGACCTGGGGTGAGTCCCACGGCAGGGCTGTCGGTGTTGTGGTTGACGGGTTGCCCGCGGGTCTTCCTTTCTCCGAAGCTGACATCCAGAAGGAACTGGACCGCCGGCGCCCTGGACAGAGTGAAGTTTCCACTCCAAGAAGCGAAGCTGACAGGGTGGAGATTCTTTCAGGAATTTTCGAAGGCATGAGCACAGGCACTCCCATTTCCATGCTGGTCTGGAATTCTGACGCCAGGTCTTCTTCTTATGATGCTATTAAAAACACTCCCCGCCCCGGACATGCCGATTTTACATACATGGCCCGCTATGGAATAAGAGACCACCGCGGGGGAGGCAGGTCTTCAGCCCGCGAAACAATAGGCAGGGTTGCAGGCGGGGCTCTTGCAAAGCTCTTACTTTCCCATTACGGAATCCGGATTGCCGGGCATGTGCTCGAACTTGGCGGGATCAGGGCAAAAACACTTTCTTTTGATGAAATCCTTGAAAACGTGGAAAAAACCCCTGTGCGCTGTGCCGATCTTGAAGCTGCTGAAAAAATGCTTGAAAAAGTCGCAGCCCTGCGGCAGGAAGGAGACAGTGTCGGCGGAATTGTCGAGCTTATTGTAAAAGGCGTGCCTGCAGGCCTTGGAGAACCTGTATTTGACAGGCTGGATGCAGATCTTGCAAAGGCTCTTGTGAGCATCCCCGCAGTCAAAGGCTTTGAAATCGGAGCAGGATTTGAGGCCGCCCGAATGTGCGGAAGTGAAATGAACGATTCCTTCTGCATGGAGGGGGAAAAAATAACCTGTTCGAGCAATAACGCAGGCGGCATCCTCGGAGGGATTTCATCGGGCCTGGACATCGTCTGCCGTGTAGCAGTAAAGCCCACCCCTTCCATAAGTAAACTTCAGCAAACCGTTGACCTCATAACTCAAGAAAATGCCGAAATAGCGATTAAAGGACGGCACGATCCCACGATTCCTCCGCGCATGGTGCCGGTTGCCGAAGCCATGGTTGCCCTCGTGCTTGCCGACCATATGCTGAGGAGTGGCTTTATCAATCCCAGGACTTTGCTGGAGTAAAGGAAAGTACAACGACAAAGTGAAATTGCGGCCTCTCTCCCCCAAAATCCATTCCAATTTATAACACCCCACAGCCTCAAATTACTTCGTTTTCAATTTTTATTAAAGATAATCGGCATGTAGCCATCTGGATTCAGATAAACTGGCTTGAATGTCGACGTAGATAACCGTAGAGTTGTGTAGATTCTTTTTTTGTTTATCCGTAGAAAACACTTGCTGTAGCTATGGTCTTATAAGTTTTCTGTGCAAAGTCTCAAACAATCTAAGACCCGGAAATAATTACAGACTCGAAAAGAGTATGAAACCTGTCAGTTTGACGATCTGGCTAGAAAACTTATATAGAGATAATTAAAAGTAGTTTATGGAGTTAAAATGTACTTTCCAGGATTCTCTGGACTCCATGTTCCCAAAGGCATGATTACGTTAGCTTTGAGAGTCATCAGGGGTTGCCTGGTTCTGTCTCCCGGGAAACTTTAATTTTTTAATTTTTCCTTAATTTGCCTTCTTAAATCAAGATGTGAGGGATTTGACTTGAAAATAAGTGCATTGATCATTATCTGTCTGCTAACAGTATCACTGATACTTGGATCAGGCTGCATTGGCAGCAGTAGCGAACCAGTCCAAGAAACAGGACTGGAAGAAATGACAGATAATCAAACAGATGATCAGAGCGATTTATTTAATGATTCCATAAAAACCGCTCCTGCAGAGAATTTCTCCGATAAGAGCAATACCCTTGAACTTGAGAAGGAAAGCTCCTTTTCTAGATATTACAGTAAAGAAAACCTGCAGTTCGATGCCGACGTTCCCGCTTATTCTCTGCCTCTAAAGGCTTCCGAAATTACAAATTATGACGATTTCATCCAGAAAGTTCCTCTGACGAACAAGAACAGGGACTTACTGTACAAAAACGGGTTTGTTGTAATTGAAAGCAGAGCTGCTGGAAACCTGTTTGAGGCAGAGCCGGTAAGAGTAAACGAGACTTACAGCGCCCTGAAATCGGCTGATATTCCTATTTTCATCACGTCGGACTCTCTTCTTCACCTTTACCATATCCAGTTTGATGAGACCTTAAAGCGGGTCGAAGAAGAGGAATTTTATGACGATTTGTGGAAACTTGACAAAGCTTTTCTTGAAGCCTCCATAGAGGATTATAGCAGGTCGATAGAGGATAAAGCCTCTGAAGAAGTAACGGAAGCTGCAAGAAGAAATGTTGCGTACTTCACCGTGGCTTTGAGCCTGCTCCAGCCGAAACCTGAGCAGATAGAGCAATCACAGAGATATTTAGGGACAGCTATACTCTTTGATCCACAGAATGCGAAACAATACAGTGTAGAAATCCCTTCATTTGTAAAAGCCGATGTAGAAGCCGAACTTGCCCTGATAGAAGCGCAAAAAGGAGGAATATCTCCTATTTTCAAGTATTATGAAGATAACTCTCAGTACATTCCAAGAGGGCACTATACAACATCTGAGAAATTAACTAACTATTTTAAGGCCATGATGTGGCACGGTAGAATGAGCATGCTCCTTCGGCCGGACATGATCATTTCAGAAGAATCAATGGCAAAAGAATCAGTTGCGGAAAAATCAGCTGCGGAAGAATCCGAAAAGGAGTCCAGAATTCAGACAATTCAGGCCCTTTTGATTTCTGACCATTTTGATAGGGACAAAAACCTCCGGGACAGATGGGATAGAATTTACGACGTGACAGCTCTTTATGTCGGTTTTTCCGACGATCTCGGGCCTTATGAATATGCAAAAGCTCTGGATACCGTCTTTGGGGATAATATAGATGGAGTGAGTTTCGACAACGAAAGCCTGGCAGAACTGAAAACCGAGCTGGAAATATATGAAAGTCCGAAAATCTATGGAGGTACAGGTGAAATAATTCAGGCAGGCTGCGAAACTGAAAGCAAAACTCTTGAGGCTTCAAAGGGTTTCAGGTTTATGGGGCAACGATATACCCCTGATTCCTATATCTTCCAGACGCTTGGTTTCCCTGCCCTGAATCTCATGGATCTTCTCGGTTCTGAAAGAGCCACGGAACACCTTAAAAATATGGGGGTTTCCGAAAACGAAGAATACAAAGAACGTCATTTGTCTCTGGAAAATGAATTCGGAGCTTTTGATGAAGAAGACTGGAACAAAAACCTTTACTGGGCTCAACTATATGCCTTAAAGCCCCTCCTGGTAAGTTCTCCAGAGGGCTATCCCACTTTCATGCAGACCGAAGCCTGGGAAGATAAACAGCTGAACGCGGCTCTTGCTTCCTGGACCGAGCTCAGGCATGATACTATTCTCTATGCGAAGCAGGCTTACTTTGTAGGTGCGTTCTATGATCTGGAAGAAATACCTGTTCAGGGATATGTGGAGCCAGTGCCTGAATTCTATGCCAGGATGCTTGCTCTTACCAGAATGGCACATACCGGGTTAAATGATATGGAAGTGCTTGATGAGCAGTCGGATAAAGACTTTACAACTCTTGAACACACCCTTGAAAGGCTGCTGGAAATCTCAATTAAAGAGCTTGAAAACGAAGAGCTGACGGATGAAGAGTACGAGTTCATCAGGAATTTCGACCAGAATATAGCTCCAATGCTTGAGAACGTAGATATCAAGTCCCAGATGTCCACTCTGGTCGCGGATGTTTACACCTCTCCTGCCGGAGTACTGGAAGAAGGGACCGGAAAACTGGACCTGATGGTAGTAGCGTATAAACAGCCTGACGGCAGGATCGTGCTCGGAGCAGGGCCTGTAATGAGTTATTATGAATTCTGGCAGCCCTCGGGAAAAAGGTTGACGGATGAAGAGTGGAGGGAAATGCTGAAAAATAATCCTCCTGAAAGGCCGGAATGGGTTGAGTCTTTTAAGGTGTAAAAGACGCTATTCTAAATAGCTTATCTTTTCACCCATTTTTTTTCTTTTTAAGAGTCTGTTGATTATAATACAACAAAAAGGATGAATCTAATTCCTGATGTGTATAATTATGAAGCATGATTATTAAGATGGACACCACCTGCATAATTTGTCATATTTTTATCGATCTGCCATATCCGGATTTACTGTTCTGATTTTCGATTGGTTATTTTGGATTTCAATTTAGAGGGGTATAAAGTCTCACAGGTTCCTTATCTCTTTATTTTGAAAAAAAATACTTGCGGTATCTATGGACATATATAATCATTCTGTGCTAATCATCAAACAATTCTTCATATGAAGTCTTACTACTGAAAACGATACTCATAAATTAAACGTTCATTTTGATTGTTAGAGACTATGGCCATAAAACATATAAGCAGCTGATTAAAAGTAGTTTACGGGGTTCAAACGGACTTCCTACGGCAAATTTGAACCCCATGGTGCCCAGAGGCATGGTTAGTGTTAGCTTTGTGAATATTTAAGGCTTGCTTGATCCTGCCTCTGGAGTAAGTAAAGAGGTAAAAGAATGATTGCAAACAGAAAATTTGGGATCGGCGCATTACTTGCTGTAATGATGCTGGTAAGCATGGTGTTTGTGCCGGCAGTAAGTGGGCATATTGATGAAAATTCTAATAAAGTTATAACGGAGAATAGCATAAGCTATACCGAAGCCGAACTAAAAAATCTCTATAGTAAATACAATATAACTGAAAACGATTTAGACTTTGCGAATAATGAACTGCCTTACTACTTAGAATTAACTATTTTGGACAGTAACTTGAGAGTTATAGCAAGTGAGACTGGCAAACCTCCTGAAGGTTTTAAAGAAGGAGACGATTATGATCTGATAATAAGCCATGAAGAGATGTTTGCCATAATAGATGGGGCCAGAGAAAAATACATCCTAAAATATGGAGTAGATCCGGCAAATCCTAAAATTGATGTTGTCAATGGTTATGCTCTTCCCAAAGAAGAAGCAAATAAATTGGTTGAGAGTGGAATATTGACTTTAGAAGCCGATGCTTCAGAAACAGAAATGCAAAAAGAGATGGGGGATCTTACAAGAAATACTCTACTCTCTACATTATCTGTCGGCGTAAACCCATATGCAATAAATGGAATCATAAACGAATACGTTTTTGTAGCAACGGATTCACGACACAGGCCGACGGAAGCCATTACTCAGGCTACTCACGATGGACTTTATCGATTTGAAAATTTCGGTATCGGGGTTAATGTTTACTGGTATTGGAATTACTGGGATGCGAGTGATGTCAGTCCGGACGATAGCACTCAGTCTGCTCTTGTTGATTTAAAAGACGACACTAATTGGATAAGAGACGCGGCAAATGATATGGTAATTGGCTGGACGCATAATATGGATAATAACGGTAGAGCTTGGAAGTGCGATACGCAACCTTATGGACCTTTCGCTATATGTGCAGATACTGCAGATGGCGTGGATTGGCCGCATGACAGTATTGTTCAGCATGAAGTTTCCCATAATTTTGATGCAGCAGATCAAAACTCCGCATTACATCCTACTTGCATAATGAATTATGCATATGCATACGCAGGTACAGATGTTTGGTGTACTTCCTGTGGAAATACTGTACACAATGGGATAGATAATTGAAAAACTCAGTACTGAGAACATAAATCTCTAATGTCTAATGTGAGGGAAGATATGAAAAAATCTGATGTACTTTTAGTTGTAGTATCTATCGTTACGCTAATTGCAATCTGCCTTATTTCAATGCCTTATATTTTTATAGGGCCTCCCCTCCCTCTTTTTTCTATATACAATAACGATATCAATGAACATGAAGTTGTAATTGAAATATTTGATTCCAATAATGAATCTGTATTCAAACAAACATATGAAATGGCTCCTGAAGCTATGATCTCGCAGTCAAAGCCAGTATGGCTGTTATTGCAATTGTCCATCCCTCCAGGAAATGAGGAAAATTATACTTTTAAGGTTAATTTAGATAACAATGTTACGAACACTCATCAAATCGGATTACAGGTATGGGTAATGGCGGATATTATGCTGTATGAAGATAATACTGAAAATCCTATCTCTATTGGCGTATCGGTAGTATGACCGCTTATATGGTCAATTTGCATTTGATTGATATTATACATTTAGTACTTACGCGGTTGAACTGAGAAATAATTGGCATTAAATCTCCAACTGTCTAAAACACTATTTTTATCACACCGTATGTTGCATTTGATTTTATACCTCAAGTGCGTAAATCCTAACATTATCAGTCAGGTGTTTCAAGTATCAATTGTATAAGAAGGACAATCAATTTCTCTCCAAATGTAATTTTTATTCTTCAGTCAGATAAATACCTGACTTCAGGCTTTATTTTTACAAGTCACTGTTTAAAATGGCAGAATATTAATATTACTTTATTAATATGACCTCTCAAGTTTTAATTATACTAACTTTAAGTAATATTGGTTCTGACTTATATTCTGTCTATAAAATATGACGCCACTTTCGGTTATCGTTAATTTGTAAATCTTATTTCCCTCTGACTTCCATTAAAATCTCTGAATTCAATTAAAAAAGAAACCCTTAATCTCTGATTACCATGACAAACGCACCAAGACTTATCGCATGGGAACTTACTGCGGGCTGCAACCTGAACTGCGTGCACTGCAGGGGAGCTTCCACCTCCTCGGTTCCCGAAGGTGAGCTTACAACCGAAGAATCTACATTTCATTTATGAGATTGTAGAGCTTGGAAAACCCATCCTTATCCTGAGCGGAGGCGAGCATCTCACGAGACCGGACGTCTTTGAGATTGCCAGATAAGGGACTGATGCTGGATTAAGGATAGGGCTTGCAACAAATGGGACCCTTCCAACTCCCGATATTTTAGAAAAGTTCAGCAAACCGTTGATCTTACAAACCGGGAAAACACCGAAATAGCTATCAAAGGGCGGCACGATTTCACAATTTCTCCGCCTATGGTGCCGTTGCCGAAGCCATGGTTGCCCTTGTGCTTGCCGACCATATGCTGAGGAGTGGCTTTATCAATCCCAGGACTTTGCTGGAGTAAGGGAAAATAAGGCACAATTGCGGCTCCTTCTCCCAAAATCGTTCCAATCAAAATGTTCTCCGCCGCAAATTACTTATTTTTAATCTTTAATTTTCAATCTTTAATACAGATGAACCGGCATGTAGTCATCTGGATTTCAGATAAACTGGCTTGGATTTCGATGTAGATAACTGTAGATTTGTGGAGATCGTTTTTTTGTTAATCCGTAGAAAACACTTGCTGTAGCTATGGTCTTATAAGTTTTCTGTGCAAAGTCTCAAACAATCCAAGATCAGGAAATAATTACAGACTCGAAAAGAGTATGAAACCTGTCAGTTTGATGGTCTGGCTAGAAAACTTATATAAAGGTAATTAAAAGTAGTTTATAGAGTTCAAATGTACTTTCCAGGATTCTCTGGACTCCATGTTCCCAAAGGCATAATTACGTTAGCTTTGAGAGTCATCGGGGTTTGCCTGTTTCTGTCTCCCGGGAAACTTTAATTTTTTTAATTTTTCCTTAATTTGCTTTCTTAAATCAAAATATGAGGGATTTGACTTGAAAATAAGGGCATTGATAGTTATCTTCCTGTTGGCGATAACACTTATTTCTGGTTCCGGCTGCATTGACAGCAGCAGTAAACCAGTCAAAGAAACCGGCCTGGAAGAAATGACAGATAATCAAACAGATGATCAGAGCGATTTATTTAATGATTCCATAAAAACCGCTCCTGCAGAGAATTTCTCTGACAAGAGCAATACTCTTGAACTTAAAAAGGAAAGCTCCTTTTCCGGATATTACAGGAAAGAAAACTTGCAGTTCGAGGCCGAAGTTCCCACTTATTCTCTGCCTCTAAAGGCTTCAGAAATTGCAAATTATGACGATTTCATCCAAAAAATTCCCCTGACGAACGAAAGCAGAGATTTACTGTACAAAAATGGATTTGTTGTAATTGAAAATCCGGCTATCGAAAATCTGCCTGGGGCAGGGAATACGCTTGTAAATTCTACATATAAAGACCTGAAAGTGGCTGATGTTCCTATTTTCATCACATCGGATTCTCTTCTTCACCTTTATCATATCCAGTTTGATGAGACGCTAAAAAGGGCAGAATCTGAGGAATTTTTCGACGAGCTCTGGAAACTTGACAAAGCTCTCCTTGATGCTTCCATAGAGGATTATGACAGTGCCTCAGGGCGAGAAAAGGAAGCTGCAAGAAGAAATGTTGCATACTTTGCAGTGGCTTTGAAGCTTCTTGAACCGGAATCTTACCAGATAGGGCAATCACGGGAAGATTCGGGGGAAATCATACTCTTCGATTCTCAGGAAGCAAAACAATACAGTGTCGAAGTCCCCTCATTTGTAAAAACCGATGTAGAGGCTGAACTGCACTTTATAGACTCGCAGGAAGGAGGAACATCTCCTATTTTCAAATATGCGGAAGATTACTCTCAGTACACCCCACGGGGACATTACACTCGCTCTGAGAAACTGCAGAACTACTTCAAGGCCATGATGTGGCATGGCAGAATGAGTATGTTGCTCCAACCTGACATGATTTCTGCAGAAGACCCGGAACAGGAAGCGAAAATTCAGACTATTCAGGCCTTTTTAATTTCTGACCATTTTGACAGGGATAAGGAGCTCAGGGACTGGTGGGACAGGATTTACGAGGTGACGGCTTTTTATGTAGGTTATTCCGACGACCTCGGGCCTTATGAATATGCAAAAGCCCTGGATACCGTCTTTGGGGATAATAGATATGGAGTGAGTTTCGACAACGAAAGCCTGGCAGAACTGAAAACCGAGCTGGAAATATATGAAAGTCCGAAAATCTACGGCGGAACAGGGGAAATAATTCAGGCAGGCTCCGAAACTGAAAACAAAACTCTTGATGCCACAAAGGGTTTCAGGCTCATGGGTCAGCGCTATACCCCTGATTCCTATATCTTCCAGATGCTTGGTTTCCCTGCCCTGAATGTCATGGATCTTCTCGGTTCTGAAAGAGCCACGGAACACCTTAAAAATATGGGGGTTTCCGAAAATGCAGAATACAAAACGCGTCACTTATCTCTGGAAAACGAATTTGGGGCTTTTGATGAAGAGGACTGGAATAAAAACCTCTACTGGGCTCAACTGTACGCCTTAAAGCCTCTCCTCGTAAGCTATCCTGATGGTTATCCCACATTCATGCAGACCGAAGTTTGGGAAGATAAACAGATTAATGCCGCCCTTGCTTCCTGGGCCGAGCTCAGGCACGATACTATACTCTATGCAAAGCAGACCTACTTCCTGGGCACTCTCCAAATTCAGGATGAAAAACCTGTAGAGGGATATGTGGAACCGGTTCCTGAATTCTATGCCCGGATGCTTGCCCTTACCAAAATGGCACATGCCGGGTTAAATGATATGGAAGTGCTTGATGAGCAGTCGGATAAAGACTTTACAACTCTTGAACACACTCTTGAAAGGCTGTTGAATATCTCGATTAAAGAGCTTGAAAACAAAGAGCTGACAGAGGAAGAGTACGAGTTTATCAGGAATTTTGATCAGAATATATCTCCAATGCTTGAGAATGTGGATATAAAGTCCCAGATGTCCACACTGGTTGCGGATGTTTATACAGGTCCTGGAGGAAATGTCTTGGAAGAAGGGACCGGAAAACTGGATCTGATGGTTGTAGCTTATAAACAGCCTGACGGCAGGATCGTACTTGGAGCAGGCCCTGTAATGAGTTATTATGAGTTCTGGCAGCCCTCAGGGGAAAGGCTGACTGATGAAGAATGGAGATTGATGCTGAATAATAACCCTCCTGAAAGACCGGAGTGGATAAGTTCCTTTAGGGGGTAAAAGATGCTATTCTGAATAGGTTATCTTTTTCCCTTCATTTTTCTTTCATGGATATGCTTGCGTAGCCTGGAAAAAAGCAGTAACATCCAGAGCTCTAGCAGTAACATCCAGAGCTCTATAACTCTAAAATTCTAAATAAGATCCAAAATATTTATAGACATTGATGGTCCGGGAGGAATAATTCTGGACGGAAGTAAATGGTTTATGCTGGTGATTCTTGGTTTTCTCTCTGCAATTTTTCTTTTATCCCTCTACGGCTCCGGAAATTTGCCCCTGCGTATGAATGACGTTGATAACTACGGAGGGATTAACAGAGAAATGACGCTTGAAGAAGCAAAACAACTTACTGATTTCAAAATACTTATCCCTGAATATCTCCCGGAAGGCTATGAATTTAATTATTCAACGGCATCTTCCGGTATCGATACTCCTTATTCCACTTTTCTCCATAGCGGCTTCAGCATTTTTGCAGGATACCCTCGTGAAAAGTTCACTCTGGTATATACTAATGGGGAAGACGAAATACGTATTGTAGAAAGCATTTCTGAACAGAGTTTTCCTGAAACTCAGGATTTTGAAAGTGAAGGAGAGCCTTTTCTGGTCAATAACAAGTCCGGTACGATTTCTTCGGTATTTGAAGGAAATATGAAATCTCTGACCTGGCAAGATGGGGAACTCGAAATTACTATTATTTCTTCTTTAGATAAAGGGGAGCTGCTTAATATTGCCGAATCCTTCTCCTGATATCCGAGAAATTTTAGAACGAATAAAATAAAAGTTGGGGTTACAGACTTCACATTCTTTTTTGTTGTAAAAAAGTACTGGCAGTATTTAAGATCATATAATCTTTCTGGCCGAATAATAAAACAATTATTCCTATCTTTATGTGTTGATATTAAAAAATATAATCATAACTATTACATGCAATTTGATTGTTGAATACGCTGGTAAGAAAACTTATAAAGAATTAACTAAAAGTAGTTTATGGAGTTCAAACATAGAAACTCAAATTGAATTATTGAGAGGTTTATTGTATGAAAAATATGACCTCGGTTCTAACTAAAACTCAGGAAGTAGTCGGAGTTTTATTTGGAGTTGTATTATTTTATTCTTGGCTCATATTTATATCTGGTATTAAAATGTTATTTTTTTCAGAAACGATATTCGTAAATGGCAACGAAATGACCAGGGCTCAATATTGGGGTCAAGTAGATCAATGGCTTGGGGCAGGTCTTATTTTATTTTTTTTGATTTTTGGACACTATTTATTGTATAGTAAGAATATAAGTAGAATTGAAAAAAGTCGTGACATCATCGGTATGAAAAGCACATTAATAGGCTTTATTCTGTAGCTCTTAATAGCAATAATTACTTTCTCATTTAGAATTACTATCCCTTATTCTCTCAATATAGCCGGCGGATACATTACAGTAATTTCCATTTATTTTTTAATGAGAAAGGATCTATATGAAATTTCAGATTTCTAGGAATAACAGAATAGTTTTGGCATGTTATTTACATTATAACTTTTGACCTTCCTTTACTCTACTCAAACGGTCTCCAACTCCACTTAACATATGTCTATAGGGATAATTACCGTATAACCTGTTGAACTCATGGAAAGCTAAGCATTGATTTGTCAGGTAATTTTGGAATCGGGTATTACTTGCGCAATGAGGCTGATAAGTATGGAACTCAAAAATTTATTTACCATATTGCTGATTATTTTTTCAATCAACTGCGCATCTGCTATTACAATTACGGTGGACGCAAATAACGGCAATAGTAATTTTTCTTCTATACAGGAAGCAATAAACTTTGCACAGGAAAATGATTCAATCCTGATCTACAAAGGAAACTATTCGGAAACTCTTACTATCGATAAACAATTAAAAATCAGTTCTATTTCTCTCAACCCGGAAGATGTAATTATAAATCCGAGCATCTCTTCCCAACCAGTAATCCACGTTACATCAGATAATGTAGAAATAACCGGCCTGGTAATCTCCGGGAACGAAAGGCGTTTATCTGTAACAATGAGCCCAACTTTAATATCTTCATCCATGACCATTAATTTGAAGTTTTCATAATCTTTCAGTGCGGCTAGTTTTTCTACGTAAGGTGATAGCTTCAATTCTCCTGCAACATGAAAAGGAACTATAAGCTCAATAGGGATTCCTTCTTTCACTCTTTCAGAGATAGAATCAGCATACCCTTCGGTTACTACGGACGATATACCGTATATATGATCTGCTTCTTTAAGCATTTTTAACTGATTGTTGTAGACATTAAGGATCTTCATACCTTTATCCATGATGACTTCGGACTCGTAAAGACATCCGATTTCTTTTAACAAAGGACTGGGAATTCCTTCGAGGTAATGTCTCAACCAGAAATGTTTAAATTTATTAATTGTCCAAAATGTTACAAAAGAGTCGTCTATCCCTGAAGCTACAATTTTTCCTGCTGATGTCAGGAAATACTCATGTTCTTTTGTTTCTATCAGATGATCCGCTTCGAGTTTCCTGAGCTTTGGGATTATTGCCTGAGACGTGCTTCCGGTAATTTCACGCAGCTGGGAAAGCTTTTTGCTGCCCTCGTTTAATGATAGAAGTATCTCTGTTAGAAGTCTTGATCTATATATTGCCTGAACGTCATCATCCATCTTCTTATAAATTTCGAAGCTATTCATTTCTTGTCGCCGCATCTACAGATTTTTTTCCTCACTTTCTTATTAAATTGTTTTGACATAATATATTCTATTCTTTTGTTGGGATATGCATGTTGTTATTGTTTTTATTAATTTTATGGCTTAGTGACGAAAAGAATCTCCAGATTATTTGTTAAAAGTGGGTCGAATTTCAGACGTCAGCTAGAGCTCTGAAATTTTGTTATTTTTGATGAAAAAGAGAATCTGTTTAATGAATATTAATCAGACTGATGAATAATTCATCACCGTAATAAATGTATAGGAGAAGATTAAGAGAGATTTTTGAATGTGAAGTTCAAACAAACTTTCCAGAGCACATTTGAACTTCACATGCCCTGAGGCGTGACGATGTTAGCTTTGAGAGTACTTAAG